>JADFKK010000332.1 GCA_022564995.1 Planctomycetota bacterium
CGCCGCTAGGCATCGCGGCCATCGAGGCCCAAAACGCAAATTGGCAGCCGCCGGGCGATGACGCGCTGACGACCGGACGCGAGCACGTCGAACAATATCTGCTGCCTTTGGCCAACACCGATCTGCTTGCCGGCCACATCCGCGAGCGGACCGTCGTGATGGCTATTGGGCGAGAAGATTGCCTGAAGGGGGATCTCGTTGGCGATATCGATGGTGGCGAGAATCGTGGTGAACGGCCATTTCGTATTCTCACTCGCCGCTTGAATGCTTCGCAAGGCGAACCAGCCGAGCGTTACGAATCGGCCGATTTCGTGATCGATGCGACGGGCACCTACGGCAATCACAATTGGCTGGGGGCCTCGGGCATTCCGGCTTTGGGCGAGATCGAGGCCACCGGCGAGATTGAATATGGACTACCGGATTTGGCCGGCGAGGCGCGCAATCTCTATGCCGGGCGGCACACGCTGTTGGTCGGCTCCGGCTATTCGGCCGCGACCAACGCGGTGGCGCTGGCCGAATTGGCGGAAGAATCGTCCCAGACACGCGTTACGTGGGTGACTCGCGCTCGGCCAGGCGGCAAATCCGCATCGGAGCCATTGACCTTGATCCTCGACGACCGGCTCGCCCTGCGCGATCGGCTCGCTCGGGCCGCCAACCGCCTTGCGGCGCAGCAAGACGGGCCGATTCGGCACTTGCCGGACACGTCAATCGTGGCAATTGAACGAAGCGACGATGCGTTTACCATTCGATGCGCCGGCCAACACGACCAGCCGCTGCTGGTCGACCGGATCATTGCCAACGTCGGCTTTCGGCCCGATAATCGCATCTACTCGGAATTGCAAGTCCACGAGTGTTACGCCACGGGCGGCCCGATGAAGTTGGCCGCGGCGCTGTTAGGGCAATCGTCGGCCGATTGTCTCGATCAGCAAGCCATGGGGGCGGCCACATTGATTACGCCCGAGCCGAACTTTTTCATCCTGGGTGCCAAGAGCTACGGACGGAATTCCAAGTTTTTGATATCGCTTGGACTGGAGCAGATTCGCGAAGTGTTCACGATCATCGCCCAGCGCGAAGAGTTAGATCTTTATTCGACGATCGTACGTGAAAAGTAGGCCGCCGGCTTGCCGCGGCGCATCCCGTCAGAAATTGCCGCGGCAAGCCAGCGGCCTACGAAACCTTGCCGCGTTGTTCGAGGATTCAACATGACCCCGACCCTCTCATCACCGACCGCCCCGGACATCGCCCTGTCGCACCTCGACCATCTTTGGTTTCAGGTCTCCGGAACGCTCTGCAACTTGACCTGTCACCATTGTTTCATCAGTTGCAGCCCGAAGAACGATTCGTTCGGATATCTTTCGCTGGCGGAGGTCAAGCGGCGGCTCGAGGAATCGGTGGTCCTGGGTGTCAAAGAGTATTACTTCACCGGCGGCGAGCCGTTCTTAAACAAGCAGATGACGGAGATCCTCACCCTAACGCTTCGCTATGGCCCGGCGACCGTGCTCACCAATGGCACGGTGCTGAAAGATGAGTGGCTTGTGCAGCTTGCCCGTGCTGAATCCGAGAGCATCTACAGCCTGGAGTTTCGTGTCTCGATCGACGGTTTTTCGCCGGAGACGAACGACCCGATCCGCGGCACCGGGACGTTCGAGCGAGCGATCGGGGGCGTGGCGAAGCTGGTCGAACAAGGCTTTCTGCCGATCATCACGGCGGCCCGCACCTGGCCCATCGAACAGGACCAGCAGGTGATCGGCCGTTTCACCGAGATGCTTCGGCAGCGCGGCTACGCACGTCCGCGGTTGAAAATACTGCCCACGCTGCAGCTGGGGGCCGAAGAGAATCGCACGGGCGGCTATCGCGACAGCGAGCGCATCACGCCCGAGATGATGGACGATTACGACGAGACCCAGTTGGTTTGTGAACACAGCCGCATCGTCAGCGACCGCGGCGTTCACGTCTGCCCGATTCTGATCGACTCGCCCGATTCGCTGCTGGGCCAATCGCTGTCCGAATCGCTCGGCCGCTTCGCGCTGCGTCACGGCGCGTGTTTTACTTGTTACCAATACGGCGCGATCTGCTCGAACGCCTCATAAAGCCGCGACCGCTGGTAGCTACGCTCGCCAGAGCGTGGACTGAGCGTATCCACCGTCTGGCGACGGTAGCTACATAAACGTAAAGCCGCGACCGCTGGTCGCGCCAGCCACACGAGCGCCGTTTTAAGCAATCACCCCGTGGGCCACTTCGCCGGCGACGTCGGTTAGGCGGAAGTCGCGGCCGGCGTATCGGTACGTCAGCCGGGTATGCTCGAATCCCAGCAGATGCAGAATCGTGGCGTGTAGGTCGTGCAGATGACACTTGTCTTGCACGGCGTAGTAGCCGTACTCGTCGGTCGCCCCGTAGCGAATGCCGCCCTTGACGCCGCCGCCGGCCAGCCAGGTCGTGTATCCCTGTGGGCTGTGATCTCGCCCGTCGCGCCCTTGGGCGGTCGGCGTGCGGCCGAACTCGCCGGCCCACAGCAGCAACGTGTCTTCCAACAACCCGCGCCGCTTGAGATCCTTAATCAGCGCGGCGATCGGCCGGTCGACCTCCAGGGCATTTTTCGTGTGCCCCTTTTTCAGATTGCTGTGCTGGTCCCACTTGTAGCTGTGCGTTACCTGGATAAACCGCACGCCCTGCTCGGCGAAGCGGCGGGCCATCAGACATTGCCGGCCGAAGTTCTTGGTCGGCTCCCGGTCGATGCCGTAGAGCTTGATCGTTTCGGCCGTTTCGCCAGAGATGTCTTGAATCGCCGGCACCTGCGATTGCATGCGAAAAGCCAGCTCGAAAGAGTTGATGCGGCCTTCGAGCGCCGCGTCCGGCCCGGTTTGCGAGAGCCGCTCTTGGTTGATCTGTTTGAGCAGATCGAGCTCCATCCGTTGAATGCCGCGCGACGTGTCGCGATTGGCGATGAACGGAATTTTCGCCTTCTCGGCCGGCACGCTCGCATAGCCGATCGGTGTGCCCTGATAAGCTGCCGGCATGAATGCGCTGCTCCAAGCGTTCACCCCGCCGTGTCCCAGCGTCGGGCAGATCGTCAGAAAGCCGGGCAAGTCCTGGTTTTCGGTGCCCAAGCCGTAGGTGATCCACGAGCCCATGCTCGGCCGCACGAACGTGTCGCTGCCGGTGTGTAATTCCAACAAGGCCGAGCCGTGCCGGGAGTTCGATCCCCAGGTGCTGTTGATCAGGCAGATGTCGTCGATGCAATCGCCGACGTGCGGAAAGATGTCGCTGACGTGAATGCCCGAGGCACCGCGCTGACGGAACTTGAACGGAGAAGCCAGCAGGCCGCCTGTCTTGCTGGAGACAATCCGCGGCTTGGCGAACGGGAGCGGCTTGCCGTCGTCGCGCTTTAGCGCCGGCTTGTAATCGAACGTATCGACCTGCGACGGCCCGCCGTGCATGAACATGAAGATCACGCGTTTCGCCCGGGCCTTATGATGCGGCGTTTTCTCGGCCAGCGGCCCTTTCTCAGCACGGGCTTCGTCGGCCAGCAGCCCGGCCAATGCCAAGCCGCCGAAGCCGATGCCGCTCGTCCGCAGCATCTCGCGCCGCGACAGCCCACGATTTTCCAGGGGGATCCAATGTCGATTCATGGGATCTTTCCATAGCTACGCATAAGCGAATGTCCATGTAAATCATTGCTGGTTGAGCGAGAAGATGCAAGAGCGCAGTGTGTGTTTCGGCGGTGAGCGAAAAAAACGAGGTTCTTTGCTGCCGCAGGATTTTGCTTTGCAGCCTGTTGAAGAAGTCCTAATCCTAGCCCGAAGCGTAAGTTTTTTTAAGTTGCGCAAAACAGCCGCGGAGCGGCGACATCGAATAGCCTGGGGCGTGAGCCCCCAGGAAATCGTGGTCGAATTAAGTTTCCAAAGCCCCGGAGGGGCGACATTGGATAACGTCGCACGGTGTCGCCCCTCCGGGGCTTTCCGCTGGAAAATCGACATTATCCCTGGGGCTGGCGCCCCAGGCTATTCGATGCCGTCCCTCCGGGACTAAAAACGCGCAACTTCAAAAAGCGTAAGCGAGGGGCAGAAAGCACTCGCCTGGCGCTCCCTCGCTGACGCTTCGCGCCTAGGACTGGCTTCAAGCGATACTTTTCCAACGGGCTGTTAGCCCGGGCATGTGCCTGGCTCGGCCATCAGCGAAATAGATGCCCTTTTAATCTGCGAATGGTATAAGTAAGTTGGCGTTTTGCTCACCGGGCGAATGACCTAAGACACGGAGGCCAGTCATGATCTTCTCTGAGATTCCACCGCAAACGCTTACTTATGTCGGCATCGCTGCCGGGGTGATTCTCGCGCTCGTCGTGCTGCGGGTGCTGCTTGGGCGGCGGCGGACGACGGCGGTGCGAGAGGAACCGCCGCTGCGGATCGACGTGGCCCAGCTTACCGTGCCCGATGTCGGCAGTGCGGTGCTGGAGTTTTATAACATGCCGGTGCGGCTGGCGGCGGTGGTTTTGGCGCCCAGCGGACGTTCGGCGAAGCTGCCGCCGGCCGACGAAATGCCCGCGACGATCGAACAGCTTGTGCCGGGCTTGATGGCCGTGCTGAAGTCGGATCAGCCGGTGTTTCGCCGCTGGCCGGGGCAACTTAGTTCGTCGGGCTTCTCCAGCAGCTTCTTTACGAACGTGCCGCTCCCCGGCGATTTCGGCAAGGGCACTCCGTGGTGTGCGGCGGCGGGACGATTCGAGGCCGCCGGGCAGAATTACCTGATCGGCCTGGTGATGAAGGCCGCCGGGCCGAATAGCCTTTCGCAAGTCGCGATCGAACGATCGGCCCAATGGCTCGACGTGCTGCGGATTCGGAGGCCCGCGTGAGGCGACCGGCCGAGCAGTTGCGCAGCGATGTGCTCGCCATCTGGCAAGCCGGCCTGGAGGCGGTTCGTAGCGAGCCTTTGCTGCGCAGTCACGTGCGCGTCGTTGGGCGGATGTTACACGTGGGCGACGAGGCGATCGACTTGGATCGTGTCGGCCGGATCGTTGTCGTGGGGGCCGGAAAGGCCGGCGCCGGCATGGCCGCGGGCATCGAATGGGCGCTCGGTGGCGAGTTGATGGCCGAAAAGAACCTGACCGGCTGGATCAACGTGCCGGCCGATTGTCTCCGGCCGCTCGAGCGGATTCACCTGCATGCGGCGCGGCCCGCCGGGGTGAACGAGCCGACCTCCGAAGGCGTGGCGGGGGCGGAGGAGATATTGCGGTTGGTCGCGGGGCTCGACGAGCGCGATCTCTGTTTGTGCCTGCTCTCCGGCGGCGGATCGGCCTTGCTGCCGGCGCCGGCCGAGGGAATTACGCTGGCGGATAAGCAAGCGGTGACGCGGCACCTGAGTCAATCGGGGGCGAATATCCAAGAGTTGAACACGGTCCGCAAGCAGCTTAGCCGCATCAAAGGCGGCGGGCTGATGCGGGCTTGTCGTGCCGATCGGCTGCTGACGTTGATCATCTCCGACGTGATCGGCGATCCGCTCGACGTGATCGCCTCCGGGCCGACCGTGCGCGATTCGTCCACGGCCGCCGATGCGTTGGCGGTGCTGGAGAAGTTTCATGCCCGGGAGGCGGGCGTGGTGGAGAGCGTGTTTGAGTTCCTTCTGGCCGCGACCGACAACGCCGCGTCCGACGACGCCGCGTCCGACGACGAAAGTGCCGAGCCAACCTGCCACGTTCACCACCTGATAATCGGCAACAACGCCGTTGCGGTCGACGCCGCGGGGATGGAGGCCGAGCGGCGCGGTTACAGCCACGCGATGACGGCCGCAACCGAGCTGGAAGGCACCGCCGAACCGATCGGCCGACATTTGGCCGAGATGGCTCTGCGGATGCGCGATCGGAGCGGCCCCGATTGTCTGATCAGCGGCGGCGAGCCGACCGTCGAGTTGGTCGACGCCGCCCAGCGCGGATCGGGTGGGCGAAATCAACAGTTGGTGCTGGCCGCCGCAGGGCGTCTCACCCAGGACGGAGGCCAGGGCATCGCCCTACTTTCCGGCGGCACCGACGGCGAAGACGGCCCCACCGACGCCGCCGGAGCGATCGTCGACGCGAGCGTTATCGCTGCGGCTGGCGAAAAAAACATGCACTCCGAAGATTATCTCATGCGTAACGACGCCTACCACTTTTTCCAGCCACTCGACGGCCTGATTAAGACCGGCCCCACCCACACCAACGTCTGCGACCTGCGTATCGTCGTGGTCGATCGGGTTGAGCACGCGGCGGATCGCACCGGCACTAGCCAACTCGACCCCACTTGTGGATGATAACCTGCATGAATAACACTCAAATCGCCGACGTTATCAACCGCGTGGCCGATTTGCTCGAAATCAAGGGGACCAACCCGTTCCGCTTGCGGGCGTATCGTAACGTGGTCCGCACGCTGCGCGATTTGCCGGAGTCGGCCGAGGCGATTCTGGCCGATCCCCAGCGCGACCTGACCGATATCAAGGGCATCGGCAAGGATCTGGCCGAAAAGATCGCCACCATTGCCGCCACCGGCACACTGCCGCTGCTGGAAGAGTTGCTACAGGAAATACCCGAAAGCGTGCTGTCGATCTTGCGGATTCCCGGCCTGGGGCCGAAGAAGGCGGCCGTGCTTTACAACGATCTGAAGATCACCACGCTCGATCAATTGCAGGCCGCTTGCGAGGCTCACCAAGTCGCCGAACTCAAGGGCTTTGGCGAGAAAACCGAGCAGACGATTCTGGCCGGCATCCCGTTGGCGGCCCGTGCCGAGCAGCGGATCTATTGGGCCAAGGCCGACGAGATCGCCCAAGTGTTGCTGGAACATTTGCGAAATTGTAAGAGCCTTCAGCAGATCGAAGTGGCCGGCAGCTATCGGCGCGGGCGAGAAACCATCGGCGACTTAGACCTGTTGGTCGTTTCCGACGATCACGACGAAGTGATGGACCGGCTGGCCGACTTCGATGCGGTCGAACAGACCATCGGACGCGGCGACACGAAAATGTCGATTCGCCTCGCCGGCGGCCTGCAAGTCGATCTACGGGTTGTGCCGGCCGAGTCGTTCGGGGCGGCGCTGCAATACTTCACCGGCTCAAAAGATCACAACGTCATCCTGCGAGGAATGGCCAAGAGCCGCGGGCTGAAGATCAACGAATGGGGCGTGTTTCGCGTTGCTGAAGGCAAAGACGGCGCCAATGGCGGAGACAACGAGTACATCGCCGGCCGCACGGAAGAGGAGGTTTATGCCGCGATCGATCTGCCGTATTTCCCGCCGGAGATTCGCGAGGCCCGGCAAGAATTCGAGTGGGCCGAGCTGGGCATGCTGCCGGAGCTCATCGAACTGGGCGACATCCGCGGCGACCTGCACATGCACACGACCGCCTCCGACGGCCGGGCCAGCACTTTAGAGATGATCGCAGCCGCCCGGCAGCGCGGGCTGACGTACATCGCCATCACCGATCACTCCAAGCGGGTCTCGATGGCCAACGGACTCGACGGAGAGCGGCTGCTGGAGCAATGGGCCGAAATCGACGAGATCAACGCCGGGCTGAAAAACTTTACGGTGCTCAAGGGCGTCGAGGTCGATATCCTGGAAAAGGGCGGGCTCGATATCGCCGATGACGTGCTGGCCCGGGCCGATTGGATCGTGGCCAGCGTCCATTACGGACAGAGGCAATCGAGCGAGCAGATCACCGGCCGCATCGTCGAGGCGATCCGGAACCCACACGTCTCGGCGATCGCCCATCCGACCGGCCGAATCATCAATCGCCGCGAGCGCTACGAAGTCGATCTGGAAGCGGTCATGCGGGCCGCCGTCGAGCACGGCAAGCTGTTGGAGTTGAACGCCAACCCGGCGCGGCTGGATCTCGACGACGTTCACTGCGCCGCCGCCAAGCGTCACGCCATCCCCGTCGTCATCAACACCGACGCCCACAGCATCGCCGGCCTCGACGTGATGCGTCACGGCATCCAACAGGCCCGCCGCGCGGGGTTAACGAAGGCCGACGTGGCGAACACTCGGAGTTGGAAGCAGATGCGGAAGTTAATCGGGAGGTGATGTAGCTACGCTCGTTCCAATTCCTGTCCGTGCGGTAGATCTTCGATGCTCTTCATGCCGAACAGCTTGAGAAACCGGTCGGTGGTGAAGTAGTGAACCGTGCGGGGTTTTTCGCTGGCCCTTTCGATCCGCAGAAGCTGCCGGCGGACGAGCTGCGAAAGAGCGCTGCCGCTGGTGCGTCCGCGGGCATCGCAGACTTCTTCGCCGGTGACCGGTTGATGGTAGGCGACGATCGCCAGCACCTCGATCGCCACGGGCGAGAGCCGGGCCTCGCGGATGCGTCCATGAAAACGATTTCGCAGGCCGTCCATCGATTCGCGCAAGTTGAGTCGGTAACCGGCTCCTTCGCTGACGATGACGTAAGGGCAATTGTTGGCGGCGTAGTCGTTGTTTAGCTGCGTGACCAACTCGTCAATCTCGCGCGGTCCGACGCCTCGCATCAGCCCGGCCAGTCGTCGGCTGGAGAGCGGGGCGTTGTCTCGGCTGCCGACGAAGAGCATCGATTCGAGAATCGTGCGGGGCGAGATTTCGCCGGCCTCATCGTCCGTTGGATCGGGCTCTGTTTCGGCGATTTCGACCGGCGCGCCGTCTGTGTGGGGCTTATCCGCAAGCGGCGAATCGCCCGGCGCCTCCATCATGCCGGCAAAGGCGTCGCTTAGCTCTTGGAGCGACAGGCGCTTGCCGGCGGGCGACTCCGCGGCTTCGTTCGGCTCGTCTGTTGGCAGTTGGCTGGCGTCGTCAGACATTCCTGCAATATAGCAGTCCGTTGACAAAGTCTGTAGGAGGCGTCTCCGACGGCGATTTTTCGGTGTTCGACCGTCTGTCGCCGTCGGAGAGTATCTGTCGCCGTCGGAGACGCCTCCTACAGTTACCCCCAGCGCTTCGCCACTTCCGCCTTCATAAACGCCAATCCGTCGCTGGCAAGCTGCGCTTCGCTCTCGTACATCCGTCGCCAAATTTTGGTGGCGGCGGCCAACTCCGGCAGGGCCAGCCCGAAGGCTTCGATCATCATCCAGCCGTCGTAGCCGATCTCGTGGAGCGTGTCAAAGTTTTCCGTCCAGCGGACATTTCCGCTGCCCGGCGTGCTGCGGTCGTTTTCCGAGATATGAACGTGGCAGAGCATCTCCTTGCAGCCGCGAATTGCCTCGGCGATGTTTTTCTCTTCGATGTTCGAGTGAAACGTATCGTACATCATCCGGCAATTCGGATGATCGACCTCGCGGACAAAGCGGGTCGAATCGGCGTGGGTGTTTAACAGATACAGCTCAAAGCGGTTCAGGCACTCGACGCCCAGCGTCACGCCCACCGTGCCGGCGTGCTCGGCCACCTGGCGCATGCTTTCGACGCCCCGTTTCCATTCGTCGTCGGTCGGCCCGGCGCCGCTGAAATAGCCCAGCGCCGAATGATATGGCCCGACCAAATGCGTGGCCCCAACTGCCGCACAGCAATCCAAGGCCCGCTTGGTGTTGTCGACGCCGGCCGCACGCACGGCCCCGTCGGAACTGATCGGGTTATCCTCTTCCGTGCGGACCGTAACGGCCGTTCGCCCCAGGCCCAATTCGTCGAGCCGGCTACCCCAGGCCGCGTAATCGAGATCCGTGTTGAACAGCGGCAACTCCACCCCGTCGTAACCCATGTTCTTGAGCGACTCCAACACCGGCATCAACTCGTCGTTCAGTTCGCCGGTCCACAGCAACAGATTCATGCCAAACTTCATCGTGGTTCTCCTGGTTAGCCCGGATTATTCATCAGCCGCGGGGCGCTAGCCCCCGGTTCTTGCCGCAATCTGTACGAACCGGGGGCTAGCGCCCAATGCCATCTACTTTGTCACAAGTGGAGGGGGTAGTTTGTGTTTTTTGTCCTCTTTTTGATCGTCTGCCTGCCGCTGCGTTTTCATGAATTTGGTGCTCTTCGGTCGACGCGGATGCGCCCGGCGTGGATAGGAACGTGGCTTG
>JADFKK010000333.1 GCA_022564995.1 Planctomycetota bacterium
CGGAGAATGTTTACGCTTAGCCATCCTTGGCTCTCCCGGTGGGTTTGATGAAATGTTCAACCACCAACCATCGCGGAGAGCCGCTTTTTTGCGAAGAGCAATCTACTCGATCAAGACCTGAAATCCCCTAAAGTGCAGTGTTTATCGCAAGGGGACGTTTTTTCTCCAAACGAGCCATACACGTTGCGCAGTTGCCTTCACACGCCGCGCTGAACTATATTAAATTCACCGAGCGCGCCGCCGGGTGCGTTTGCTTGTTCACCTCTGGCGGAGAAATCGACCATGAACGCGTCTTTTGATCGTCGAATGTTTCTGGGAACTGCTGCGGCGGCCGGGGTGGCGGCGGGCGTACACACCGGGGTCGCGCGGGCGGAGGAGAAGAGCGGGGCGAACGAGAAGATCGTCGTCGGCGTGATGGGCGTTAACGGGCGCGGTAGCGCGCTGGCTCGGGGCTTTGCCCGACAAGCCGGTAGCGAGGTGGCTTATGTTTGCGACGTGGACTCGCGGGCGGTGGCCAAGGCGGTGGCCGTGACGAAGAAAAGTCAGCAGCACGCGGCTAAGGGGGTCAGCGACTTCCGTACGATCCTGGACGACAAAACGGTTGACGCGCTGGTCGTTGCTACGCCCGATCACTGGCACGCGCCGGCGACGATTCTGGCTTGTAAGGCCGACAAGCATGTGTACGTCGAAAAGCCGTGTAGCCACAATCCGCACGAGGGCGAGTTGATGGTGGCCGCCTCGCGCAAGTACAAACGGGTCGTGCAGATGGGCACGCAGCGGCGGAGTTGGCCGGCGATTATCGAGGGCATCAAAAAGGTTCACGACGGCGAGATCGGCGACGTGTTCTATTCCCGCGGTTGGTACAACAATCGCCGCGGCAGCATCGGCCACGGCAAGGCGACCGACGTGCCGGCCTGGCTCGATTACGAGGGCTGGCAGGGGCCGGCGCCGGAGGTGGCCTTTCGCGACAACATGCTGCATTACAACTGGCACTGGCTGTGGCACTGGGGCACCGGCGAGTTGGGCAACAACGGCGTTCACGCGCTCGACATGTGTCGCTGGGGGCTGAACGTCGATTATCCGACCCGGGTGGCGGCCGGCGGCGGCAAGTATCGCCACGACGACGATCAGCAAACGCCCGACACGCACACCGTCAGTTACGAATTCGGCGGCAAGACGATCCAGTGGGAAGGGCTGAGCTGGAGCCCGCGAGGATTCGAGGGCGAAATGTTCGGCGCCAGCTTTCACGGCACCGAAGGCACCCTGGTGATGCTCGGCTCCGGCTACAAGATGTACGACATGCGCAACAAGCTGCGATCTGAAAAAACCGGCGCCGCCGGCGACGCGGTCCATCTGGCTAACTTCATCGACTGCGTCCACAGCGGAAAGCGGCCTAACGCCGACATTCTCGAAGGCCACCAAACCACACTGCTCTGTCACCTGGGGAACATTTCCTATCGCGTGGGACGGACGCTCAATACCGATCCGAAGGATGGACACGTCAAGGGCGACGACGACGCGGCGGCGCTTTGGCGGCGGGAGTATCGTGAAGGTTGGGAGCCGGTGGTGTGAAGGAGGGAGGGAGGGAAGGAGGGAATGAGAGAGGGGGAGAAGGAGGGAGGGAGGGAGGGAAGGAGCGAGGGGGAGAGGGAGAGAGGGGGAGAGGATTATCTGTTAGCCGCCAATCGCCAATCGCCAAGAGCTAATCGCTAAAAGCTAAAAGCTAATCGCTAATCGCTAATCGCTAAAAGCTAACAGCTAACAGCTAACAGCTAACAGCTAACAGCTAACAGCTAACAGCTAACAGCTAACAGCTAACAGCTAACAGCTAACAGCTAACAGCTAAAAGCTAAAAGCTAAAAGCTAAAAGCTAAAAGCTAAAAGCTAAAAGCTAATCATTGCGGAGCCGCCGTGTCTCCACGGCGATGAACGTCGCTGCTGAGCGCCGTTGGTCATTTGAGAACGACGTGGCCCGGTGCCCCTGCGCCGCTGCGTGAGGGCGTGTTACAATCGGCGCGCGATATCCATGATTCTCTGTTCGCGCGCTAGTCGGCAGGCAGAGCCTGCCGCAGGATTGTTTCGTCATGCCCAACACGCTTTATCTGCCTGAACTGCGCGAGATGCTGGCCAATGACGATCGGGCGGAGTTGGCCGAGTTTTGCGTGGCGCTGCATTCGGCCCGCACGGCCGAGTTCATGGAGGGGCTCACGGCCTCCGAATCGTGGGCCGTATTGCAGCACACCGACGCGACGAATCGCGAGGAAATCTTCGGCTATTTCGAGCAAGACAAGCAGATCGACATGCTCGAAACGCTCGATCGCACCGAGATGGGGCAGCTCATCGGCGACCTGCCGCCCGACGATCGGGTCGATTTGCTACAGGAAGTCGATCCCCAGGTCGTCAAGGAGTTATTGCCGCTGGTGCCGGCCGAAGAGCGCCGCGACATCCTGCGGCTACAGGCTTATCCCGAGGACACGGCCGGCGCGGTGATGACCACCGAGTTGGCCCGCCTGAGCGAGTCGCTTACGGTTCGCGAGGCGCTGGAAGAAATCGGCCGCCAGGCGAGAGAGCTGGAAACGATCTATTACATTTACATTGTCGACGACGAGAATCACCTCCGCGGCCTCGTCTCGGCCCGCCAGCTTGTGGCCGCGATGGGTCACGACGAGACGTTGATCGGCGAGTTGATGGAGCGCGATCTGGTGACCGCCAACGTCGGCGACGACCAGGAAGACGTCGCCCGCACGGTGGCTCGTTACGATCTGCTGGCAATTCCCGTAATCGACCAGGAGCATCATCTGGTCGGCATCATCACGCACGACGACGTGATCGACGTGGTGCGGGAAGAAGCGGCGGAAGATGCCCATCGCTTCGGTGCCATCGATCCGTTGGACGTCGGTTATTTGCAGACGTCGATCCTCACGCTCATCTGGAAACGCGGCATGTGGCTGGTGCTGTTGCTGTTCGCCGCGCTGTTTACCGCCTTCGCGTTGGATCGATACGAAGGCGATTTGAATAAGTGGAAATGGCTGGTCCTGTTCATTCCGCTGGTCATCTCCAGCGGCGGAAACTCCGGCAGTCAATCGGCCACGCTGGTGATTACGGGTCTGACGATGGGCCACATCACGCTCGATGACTGGCTGCGCATCGCGCTGCGCGAGCTGGCTCAGGGATTGCTGCTGGGCGGCGTTCTGGCCGCGATTGCCTACGTCGCGGCGGCCGTGTTGATCGGAGATGCCGCCAGCGCGCTGGTGGTGCCGGTAACCGTGTTGTTGGTCGTTGTCTGCGGCACGCTCACCGGATCGCTGCTGCCGCTGTTGTTCCGCCGCTTCGGGCTAGACCCGGCCATGATGAGCACGCCCTTCGTGGCCGCCATCATCGACATCGTCGGCGTCGTGATTTACATGCAGGTCGCCCTGGCGATCCTGTAAAGCCGCGGAGACGACGTGGGTGGCTGGCGGCTGAGCTTGCGAAGCCCCAGATGTTAACGTGCTGGGGCTTCGCAAGCTCAGCCACCAGCCACACCCCCTTACACATCCAACGCCGGCTCGCCCAGATAAAGCTGCAACACCTGGCTCTGCACCTTGATCGCCCGAATCAACACCCAAATTTGGTCGGGCGAGAACTTCTTCGGATCGCTCTGGGCCAATTCTTCCAGTTCCATCGTCATCGCCGCGTGCTGGTCGGTCGCGGCTTGCAAGCGCAGGCCCATGTCTTGCCAGGCTTCGGTCAGCGAGTCGCCCTCTGCCAGCTTATTCAAGTCGTCTACGGAGTTGGAAAGCAGCAGACACAGCCGAGCCACGTCGGCGGGGGTAGCTTCGGGCTGGAGTTCTTGAATTTCTTCGGCAAGCCGTTGGCATGTCATGGTCATCGTATCAACCCTCTATGTAGTTCTCTGTATTTCTCTGTGGCTTCCGTTCTCGGTTCGGATGTTTGTTTATCGCGAGGGAAATCGGTCAAAATGGAGCGGGTCGTCGTTTCGTTTTGGACGACTTGTTGGCCGAACAAGAGAGGAGTTCAATTTCCACGAACGTGGCGTCCGGCCGATGTCCCGCGTCCTAAACCATTACCCAACTCTAGCACACGCAAGCCGCATTGCGAGAATCGACGTAACTCGTTGTGAGAACGGGCCATAGGGTCGGCGCGGCCCGTTTTTTCTTCGTAATCGTTCAGGCCACGGGCAGCGCTGCCCGTGGCCAACTTCGGCCCGCCGCGTTATAAGATGGGGGTTAAGCAAACCGGGGCTTGCCGGCGGGTGTCCCGTGATTCACGGTCGGCGCGACCATTGGTCGCGGCTTTACATAGACAGAGCAGCACCTGCTCAGGAGACAAAAAATGCCCGAACTTGGCGTTAACATCGATCACGTCGCTACCATCCGCGAAGCCCGCAAGACTTACGAGCCCGACCCGGTGTGGGCCGCGGCGCTGGCTGAGTTGGGCGGGGCGGACGGAATTACCATCCACCTCCGCGAAGATCGCCGACACATCCAGGATCGCGACTTGCGGGTGCTCCGCGAGACGGTCTCGGTGAAGCTGAACCTGGAATTGGCCTGCGACAACGACGTGCTCGATTTGGCGCTGCAATACGTCCCCGATCAAGCCTCGCTCGTGCCGGAAAAGCGAGAAGAGCTGACCACCGAAGGCGGTCTCGACGTGGTGGGAAATCGCGACGTGGTCACCGGGGCCATTCGCAAGCTCAAAGACGCCGGCGTCGTGGTCGCCCTGTTTCTCGATCCCGACGTGGCGCAGATCGAAGCCGGCCGAGAAATCGGCGCCGACGCGGTCGAACTGCACACGGGCCAATACGCACTGGCCAAACCGGGCGCCGAGCGGGACACTCAGATGGAAATCCTCGAAACGGCCGCCGCCGCCGTGCGTCGCTGCGGCATGAAGCTACACGCCGGCCACGGCCTGAACTACCAAAACGTCGGCCCCGTGGCCGGCATCGAAGGCATGATCGAGCTGAACATCGGCCACAGCATCATCGCCCGAGCCGTGATGGTCGGCCTGCAAACGGCGGTGCGGGAGATGAAGAACTTGATCGGCGCGTAGTCGAAAATGTCGAATGACGAATGTCGAAAGAAGCCCGAATTCCGAATGTCGAAAACTCCCCGGCCGAATCAGGTAGGGTGCATTCGGGCTTGGGATTTCGTCATTCCTTCGTCATTCCTTCGTCATTAGACATTCGTCATTAGACATTCGTCATTCGTCATTGATCGAGCAGCGTCACAATTCCAAGCGGCTCCGTCCACCGAGAGACCCTTGGCACTCGCCCCTCACCAACCGTATCATGTCCCTGTCGATTCTCCGCTATCCCGCCTCTCGTTAGCCTCCAGCCCCAAAAAATGCCATGACCACGCGAGGTGAAGCGTTCGCCGGATTGTCTGTCGCCCTGACTACGCCGTTTAAGGACGGACAGGTCGATTACGCATTGCTGTCCGAGCAGATCGAATTCCAAATCGCCGCCGGCACGACCTGCCTGTGCCCGGTCGGCACGACGGGCGAATCGCCGACGCTCTCGCACGAGGAGCACGAGCAGGTGATCTCGGCCGTGATTCAAGCCGCGGCCGGGCGGATCAAGGTGATGCCCGGCACCGGATCGAACAGCACCACCGAAGCGCTACGGCTGACCCGCTGGGCAGCCAAGGAAGGAGCCGACGCGGCGCTGGTCGTCGCACCCTATTACAACAAGCCGACGCAGCAGGGATTCTACGAACACTTCAAGGCCTTGGCCGAAGCGGTCGACATTCCGATCTGCGTCTACAACATTCCGGGCCGCGCCGCCAAGAACATCGAACCGGAGACGATCATCCGCATGGCCGAGTTGCCCGGCATCGCGCTGGTCAAGGAAGCCACCGGAAACATGGATCAGGCCTCGCAAGTGCTGAACGCCACGGACCTGACGGTGCTCAGCGGCGATGACAGTTTAACCTTGCCGCTAATGTCGATCGGTGCTCAAGGCGTCATTTCGGTCGTCGGCAACATCGTACCTCGGGACGTGATCGCCCTGATCGACGCCTGGAACGCCGGCGATCTGGCCGCCGCCCGCCAGCGACATCACAAGCTGTTCCCGCTCTGCCGCGACATGCTCGGCCTCTCGACCAACCCGATCCCCATCAAAGCCGCCATGCAAATGCTCGGCCGCGACACGGGCGAGCTGCGCCTGCCGATGACCCGGCTGAGCGAAGCCGAAATGGCCGACTTGCGCAAGACGCTGACCAATTACGGGTTGTTGTAGGGAAAAGGAAAAAGGGGATAAGTCCAATTTTCTACGCGAGCCGTGTGTGGAAGTGCGTTGAACCATCTGTAGAAAATTGGACTTATCCCCTTTTTCCACACCATGCCCAAGCTCCTCCTCGTCTGCGAATATGCCGCGCTCAATGGCGGAGAGCGTTCGATGCTGGCGACGTTGCCGGCGGTGGCTGCGGCGGGGTTTGATGTTTCGGTGGTCGCTCCGGCGGAAGGGCCGCTGGCTCGGGAGTTGGCCCAACGCCAAATCGAAGTGCATCCGTTAGTCGTTGTTCGCTCCGCGAACGATACGTTTGGTTCGCGGAGCGAACCACGACCGCACCAGCAGCGCCGCTCCGGCTTGATCGAGATCATCGCCCGCGCGCGGCCCGAGTTGATTCACGCCAACAGCCTGGCGATGAGCCGACTTGTCGGACCGGTTGCCGAGCAGGCGGGCGTGCCCAGCCTCGGGCACTTGCGAGACATTCTGCGTTTGAGCCCGGCGGCCATCGCCGACTTGAACGCCAACCGGCGATTGCTGGCCGTCTCTCATGCCACGCGGGATTATCACGTCGCGGCGGGGCTGAACGCCGAGCGAACGTGCGTGCTCTACAACGGCGTCGACCTGGAGACGTTTCGACCGCGATCACCAAGTGGCTATCTGCACCGTGAGTTGGACTTGCCGAAACGCGCTCGGCTCGTCGCGGCTATCGGGCAGATCAGCCTCCGCAAGGGATTCGACGTGTTGCTCGATGCGGCGAAAACGGTTCCAGCAGGCAAAGACGAATTGCACTTCCTCATCGTCGGCGAGCGGCATGCGTCGAAAGACGAGGTCGTCCAATTCGAGCGGGACTTACACGCCGCCGCCGAGTCGCCGCCGCTCGCCGGGCGGGTTCACTTTCTCGGCCGGCGCGACGACGTGCCGCGGATCATGAACGAAATTGATCTGCTGGTCCATCCGGCACGACAAGAACCGCTGGGACGTGTGCTATTGGAAGCGGCGGCGGCGGGCGTCGCGATCGTTGCCACCGACGTGGGAGGCACGGCCGAGATATTTCCGCCCGAATCGCAAGCCGCCGTGTTGGTGCGGCCCGACAGTCCGCAACAGATGGCCGCGGCGATTGAGAGCATCTGCGGCGATTCAGCGTGGCGACATCAACTCCAGCAATCCGCCCGCCGCCGGGCCGAAGAAGCGTTCGACATTCGCACGGCCGCCGCGTCGCTGGTGAAACACTACCACGACGTGTTAGAATGTGGCGACGTCACGTAGCTGAATTCGCAAGAATTCAGTCCACACGGATAACGCTGAATTCTTGCGAATCCAGCTACCGGGCGCGACCAACGGGCGCGGCTTTATTGAAGACAAGGACACGACATTCATGAGCGTTACGCACTGCACGATCACCGAACAGTATTTTTCTCGCACGGCGAAGAGCGCCGAGTTGGCCCGCGCGGCGCGCGGGATCTTTCCCAACGGCGTGACGCACGACGCGCGGAACTTCGAGCCGCACGGCATTTATGTGACCCGCGCCGTAGGCTCGCGGAAGTGGGACATCGACGGCAACGAGTACGTCGATTACGGCGGCGGGCACGGCTCGCTGCTGCTGGGACATAACCGGCCGGAGATCGTCGCGGCCGTGCAGGAGCAATTGACCAAGGGGACGCATTTCGGATCGAACCACGAACTGGAGGTCCGCTGGGGCCAACTCGTGCAGGAAATGATCCCCAGCGCCGAGCGAGTTCGCTTCACCAGCAGCGGCACCGAGGCCACGCTGCTCGGCATGAGGCTCGTGCGGGCGTTTACCGGCAAGCCGAAAATTCTGCGGTTCACCGGCCACTTTCACGGCTGGCACGATCACGCGGCCTTCGGCGTCGGCTCGCACTTCGACGGCTCGCCCAGCCCCGGCGTGCTGCCGGGCATCGCCGAAAACATCGTCTTCGCCCCGCCGTGGGACATCGACCAGACGCGGCGGGTGCTGGAGGAGCACGACGACATTGCGTCCGTGTTCATCGAACCGACCGGCTCCTCCTGGGGTCAGGTGCCGGTGATGCCGGAGTTTCTTTCGGCCCTGCGGGAAATCACGGCCGAGCGCGGCGTGCTGCTGGTGTTCGACGAGGTGATCACCGGCTTTCGCGTTTCGCCCGGCGGGGCACAGGCCGAGTTCGGTGTGACGCCCGACTTGACCACGCTGGCCAAGATCATCGCCGGCGGCTTCAACGGCGGGGCGCTGGTCGGCCGCAAGGACGTGCTGGATTGGATCGATCTGGAGGCCAGCGCCGAGGCCGGCAACGAAAAAATCGCACATCACGGCACCTACAACGCCAACCCGATCTCCGCGGTCGCCGGCATCACCATGCTCGAAATCGTCCGCGACACCGACGCCTGCCGGCAGGCCAACGATTATGCCCAGCGATTGCGCGACGCGATGAACTCCGTACTGGCCGACGAGGACGTCAACTGGTCGGTCTACGGCACCTTCTCGGGGTTTCACATTTTCACCAACCCCGAAGACCGCGACATCACGCCCGAGGGCATCGCTGAGGGCAAGTTCGACTATCACACGCTCAAAGTCCCGCCCCAACCGGGCCTCATCGCCAAGCTCCGCATGGGCATGATGATCCACGGCGCCGACCCCTTCGTCTGGCCCGGCGGCGTCACCTCGACCGCCCACACCGACGAAGATTTGAACATCACGGCGGAGGCGTTTCGCGGCGCGCTGAAGTTGCTCAAGGAAGAGGGCGAATTGTAGGGTGGGCACTGCCCACCGAAATCCTCTCGTGTAGGTCAAGAAGGCAGGGATGCGACTGACGCCATATACCCTACGGTGCGTCTCTGGTGTCGCGGTGTGTTGTCCGCAGATATTCATAGATGTACGCAGATGTAGTCGACCATCATCTTATCTGCGTAAATCGGCGTAATCTGCGGACAAATCCTATTGTCCTGCCACCCGTTCCGAAGTACGGAAGGCGATCCCGATGGGACTCTGCGGATGTCTCTATGCTGTCTGACCATTCGGCGTTTCGTCGTCAGAGTCTCGAAGACCCTCGCCAACGTATCGCCGGTCGCCCTGCCAGAAAGCGTTCAGTTCACGCCACCACTTTGCTGCCTCAACGTCGAGAAACGGTTCAAATTGATCGGCAGTCATTGAATCGCGATTTGACGCAACATTTTGGATGCCTTCGAGCAGACCGATTGTCGCCGCCTCTTTGACGTAGGCATCAGCATCGACATGAAGAGATTCGGCCACGCGGAAAACGGCAGCGAATTCCGATGTATCTTGGCGTTCGAGAAGATCGCAAAGGTGATGTGCGAAATCGCCAAGCTCGCAGTAGAGCAGGCGTTCATCGCCATCGTCGTAATTGTCGGCCACATATTGCTGAAAGCGATCGGCGTACGACGGACACGCATCGACAAGCAGTGACATGACCTGCAGCTTGGTAATCAATGGGATATCTCGGAGCAGAGAACGGTTGTTTTGCCGCCAACGTGTCGCAAAGCCTGGGAACCTCACTCGCTTTTTGGCACAATCAGTGGTCCGCACTGCCCCCATTATCGAGTCTGGGGCGGGAAAGGGGAAGGGCATGAAAGGGTGGCCACCTCCAAACTCTAGCAAGGACGACAACGAAACTCAGTCCCGGAGGGACGGCATCGAATAGCCTGGGGCGCCAGCCCCAGGACGGCGGGCCGTCGTCCACGTTCGTAAGCCCCGGCAGGGGCGACAT
>JADFKK010000334.1 GCA_022564995.1 Planctomycetota bacterium
GGGTCAGCTCTTCCACCATTCTCCTCCATGAGAACGAGGCCTTCAATGACAGATCAGGAGTAGAATGGAGAGGATAGACGTTTCACTGGAATATTGGGATGCCAGATTCCAGGGATTGCCTTAGTGCATAGCTCGCCAGGCATGTTGACGGACATGATGCCGCGTACTGCGACGGGTGAGGAGGGGAGCGACCCCCATGCGAAGCTACACGACTTGTGCGAATACGCCGGCGCGTTGCCGGTAGCAGAGCTCAAGTGGTATAACGAGTGGTATTGTGATTCAACCGCTCGGCGCTGCAATCGGGAAGACACGATAAAGGCCGTTTGCAGCCAACTGCCTGTCTCGAAATTGACCAAAACTGAGAATAATGTCCACGATTCGAGGAAGGCTCCGGTTCATTACCGATGGATTCATCCGATGCAAAACGAGATCGTGTTCTCAAAGCGGCGCTCGACTGCCGCGAGCAGCTCATGGCCTATGCTCGTTCGCTGCTTGGTAACTACGCCGCGGCGGAAGACGTCGTGCAGGAAGGGATGCTCGTGGTGGTCAAGAAGTTCGAGCTGTTCCAGGAAGAGCGATCTGGAGCTTGGCCCGGATGACACTTATGGAAACTATGGAAAGTGGTCTCCGGCAACCGACAATCAGCCGGCATTGTCTGACCGGCGTCTGGTCTTTCACTGCCAGCGGCGGCCCAACGGGTTTGGAAGTCACGCAGGTCGAGCTGATCCCGCCAGATCAGCCGGCTGCTGAGGCGAACGGCAGATGAGGGAAGCCAACGGATTTCGTGATGCCTCACGCACGATCAACACCTTAAAATGATATAAGCCCCAAGGAGACTCGACATGACAAGAATAGCTGCCGTCGCGGTTTTCGCCGTATTCATTATCGGCGCCGTCCTCGGTGCAATCACGACGTCGGACGAAACCGCGCGGGACGGCGGATCGCGCGCTGATTCGGACGCGAAAAACTCCGCCGCTCCCCAAAAGCCGGCCGCGGTCGGGCATCCCTCGTTCATGAGTCCACACGCCTCGCCGATTGCCATCAACGGTGGCCATGTGTTCGTCGTGAACACGCCGTCCGACACGGTCGATGTTATTGACGCAAAGACTCGAAAGATCGTTGCCCGCGTCAACGTCGGCATCGATCCGGTCAGTATCGCCGTGCGGCCTGACGGAAAGGAAATTTGGGTTTCGAATCATATTTCGGATTCGGTGAGTGTGATCGATAACGTCCCGAAGAGTCCGACTTACCTGCAGGTCATTGCCACGATTCAGCAGTTCGATCCGAAAACCAAGGCGACTCGCTTTGATGAACCCGTGGGGATTGCCTTCGCCGGTAACGACAAAGCTTACGTCGCATTGTCATCGGAAAATCAAATCGCCGTGATCGACGTGGCCACGCGCAAGGTGACCAAACGGCTTACCATCACGGCTCAAGACCCGCGAGCCATCGTGGTCCGCGGCGATCGCCTGTACGTCATCCCGTTCGAGTCGAACAACAAGACGCAGCTCTCGGGCGGCGCCAAGGATAAGATCGACGGTGATCTGGTGACTTTCGACGCCTGGCAGCATTCGATCCGAGTCAACAACGTGTTGTCGCTGGGCCACGTCGTCGACATCGTCAAACATCCCAAGGTTCCCGATCGGGACTTGTACGTGTTTGATACCAAGACCGACACGCTCGTCGAAACGGTCGACACGCTGGGCACCTTGCTGTATGGACTTACCGTTGACTCCAACGGTCGCGTGTTTGTCGCGCAGACCGACGCGCGCAATGACGTCAACGGGCGCGCCGGCACCAAGAAACATGGCTTGGCGGAGTTGGAAAATCGTGCCTTTTTGAACCAGATCACGAGCGTCGGTTTCCAAGGCGGATCTGCCGAAAAGCCGAAGTTCATCGACCTCGAGCCCCTGCCGCCAAAACATCCGGCCAAAGGCCAAGCCCTGGCGACGCCGTTTGCGATTCAAATCAGCGATGACGATTCGACGCTGGTGGTTTCCGCGGCGGGGTCGGACAAGCTGTTCACCGTCGATGCGGCCAGCGGCGCGGTGCTAGGACGCGTTGCGGTCGGAGCGGTGCCGCGGGGGATCGCCCTGGAAAATGCAAGGGATGGCAAGGCGTCGCGGGCCTGGGTCTTTAATGCGGTGGCCAATAGCGTCTCGGTGGTCGATCTGTCCGACCCTGCCAGCCCTCAGGTTGTCGGGTTCATTCGGCTGGACGATCCCACGCATCGGCAGGTCAAGCTCGGACGCACCTGGTTCAACGACGCCGACACATCCACAACCGGCACGTTTTCCTGCGCGAGCTGTCATCCCGACGGTCACACGGACCAACTCCTCTGGGTCATCAAGACGCCGATCGTCACCGGCGGCAATCAGATCATGCCCCGCTCGACGATGCCGATTCGCGGCCTGCGAGATACGGCGCCGTTTCACTGGGACGGCATCCCCGGCGATCCGTATGGCGGCAACAACAGCGCCAATATCCATGGATCATCCCCGCCGAACAGCAGCATCGACGACCCGGCGAGCAGCACGCGGCACGTGATCGACGGCGGTCTCGCCACGACCATGAGCATGGCTGGGGACAAGACAGTCAACGATGAAGGCAAGGCAGGCGCGTTGTCGGCGGCCGAGCGCGACGACATGGCGACGTTTCTGCTCAGCGTGCCTTATCCGCCGGCGCAAAGGCGAGCCTATACCAATGTTCTTTCGGAAGAGGCGGAACAAGGGTTCAAGCTGTTTCACATTGACGGCGACCTCGATCCCAGCAAGCGCAGGCCGAATGTCTGCGGTAACTGTCATCGAATGCCGTTTCTGGTGAGCACCAACACGCCCGGAACCGGCATGGACGCGCCGACCTGGCGAGGCGCCTACGATCGCTTTTTGATCCTTCCCCAGGGGCGGTTGAACATTATTGATTTCGATTTCTACGCCCGCGTCGCCGAACGTGGCCAGCCGGAACGAAACATCTGGCAATTCTCGTGGGGCGGTCGCCGCCGTTTCGACCCCGTGTGGGACATGGTGCTGGAAGGAAGCACCGGGTTCTCCGGATCATTTGCCCGCCAGGTGACGCTTAATAGAGCGTCTGCCAAAGACGATCTGACGGACGACCTATTGAGCGCATTGGAGCGGTCCGCCAGCGAAGGCGCCGTCGTGCTCGAGGGCGAAGGCGTGTTTACGGGCGGTGCAAAATCCACACCGGTAAAATTACAATTCGACGCAACATTCAAGGGCGGCACCTATGTTGAGAAAAAGAAATCCGCTGAGCGCAGATCCTTTACGCGAGAACGCCTGGTGTCTCTCGCTTCGAGCGGCAAATTCGTCGGCACCTTCACCGCGCGTCATGGCGCCCGTGCGGACGTCGATCATCCGCAGCCGGCGCTCTGGACCCTGGGTCCGATCGAGAAGCAGCGCGGCCGGCAGGAGTTTCCGATTTTGCACGGCGGCAACCACAGCATGATCCTCAGCGGTCGGCATATTGGCGAAGACGCCAACGTGATCGTTGATGGAAGGCGAGTTCCCGGCGGTGTGAGTCTTGGCGATGACGAGAAGGTGACCATCAAACTCTCGGCCTTGCCACCGGTCGGCATGCACTTGCTGCAGCTCCAGAAGCCGGGCGGTTTGTTCAGTAACGATTTCATTTTCCATGTGACAGAGAACGCAGAGGCCGCCAAGGAATTGAAGCTTCGCACCGATCGAGCCCACACCGACTCCAGGGATGTATTAGCGCGGGCGATTTCGCGGGGCAATCTGAAAGAGACCAAGAAACTTCTTGGCAAGGGAGCACGGCGGATCAATGCCAGACAGCCGGCAGGCGGATCGACTCCGCTCAGCACGGCGGCCCTGCATGGGCGCCTTGACATCGCCAAGTATCTGATCGAGCGCGGCGCCAACGTGAACGCCACCAACAACGACGGCAACACGCCGCTCCACGTCGCGGCGTTCCTGTGCCGCAGGGAAATCGTGCAACTGCTTCTGGAAAAGGGCGGCTCTCCCCTCAAGAAAAACGGCCGCGGCGAAACGCCGATTAACGTGGTATCATCGCCCTGGAATAAGCCACTGGCAGACTTCTACACCGGGATAGGCAGCGCGGTTGGCCTCAAGTTGGACCTTAAACGCATTCAGCAGCAGCGCCCTCAGATCGCCAAGTTACTTCAGAACAACGCCTCGAAATCGAACCAAGAGGAAAATTCAAAAGGACACTAACACTACAGCGCTTGGTCGCGAAATTCGATGCCGGGCAAAGTGTTTGGGGATAAGGAGTTGGGGGCTGGGGGCTGGGGACTGGGGAAACCTTGCTTCCCACTTTCCTAGTCCCCAACCCCCAGTCCCCTGCTTCAAGGTAAACGACCGATCCTAAAACGCTTTCCATCCTTAGGCATCGCCGGTGGCTTAGCGCTGCAGTACCAAAAAATAGGAAAACCAACGATGGTTCGAGAAGGTAAATTCAAAATCGCATGAACACTTCAAGACGCGGGTTTACTCTGGTTGAGTTATTGGTCGTCATCGGCATCATTGCCGTGTTGCTTGCGGTTTTGCTGCCCGCCATGCAGGCGGTTCGCGAAGCGGCACGCAAGACGACTTGTCGGAGTAACCTCAGGCAGATCGGCATTGCGCTGCTTAACTATCATTCCGATCACAGGAAGTTCCCCCGTTTCGTCGTCAGTCGAAGTGGCAATCCGCAACGCATCGCCGACGAGGACAAGGGGCCGAACTGGCTGGTCTCTCTCTTGCCCTACATCGAGCAGGGAAATCTGTACGACGACTGGGACCGTCGCATTCCGGCGAATCAGAATCCGGGACGCTCGGCCGAGATTTCTCTCTACAAGTGCCCCAGCGACTCCGGCAGCATCGGCAATTTCTGTGAGTACGCAGGCGGTGAGTGGGCTCGCGGAAATTACGGCATGAACGTCTCGCCGTGCAGTTTTAATTCGTCATCGCGAACCGATGGTGCTCGCAGCCGCCTGGGAGGCATCGGCGGCGCGAATTACACGGTGCGGATGGCACACCTCAAGGACGGCTCGTCGCACACCGTGGCCGTCGACGAATTGAGGGCCGGCTTGAACTCGAAAGATCTTCGCGGCTCCTGGGCCATGCCGGGGCTTTCTGCCGGAACGGCCGCGCTGTTCGGCGATGCAGGACGGCCGAACGCTCCCGGCGGAAACTCAGACGACATGGAGAACTGTGAGGCGGCCGGACTTGCCGGAGACGGCAGCAAAGGTATGGGCTGCTTCGACAGCAAGAGCACCGCACAAATGGCGGCGAGAAGCTCTCACCCCGGCGGCGTCCACGTGCTGATGGCCGACGGCGCCGTACGATTTGTGAGCAACGACGTGGAAAGCAAAGCGGAAAAGGACAAATGTGGCAATGGTCCGCTCGGCGTATGGCAGGCAATTCACACGCGAGCAGGCGGAGAGCATGTCGACGGTTTTTGAACGGCCTTCCTATATCTGAGAGATCAATGATGATTCCGATGGTTATGCCACGACTCATTTGCGTCTGTATCTGGCTCGTCTTGTCGGTGACCGCCCGTGCCGCGCAGCAACCCAATGTGGTCGTGCTGTTGGCCGATGACCTGGGTTGGAAGGACGTCGGCTGTTACGACGGCCCCGTGAAAACTCCCGCGATCGACGGCCTCGCGGCCAAAGGGGTTCGTTTCACCGACTTCTATTCCGGAGCCGCCGTTTGCTCGCCCTCTCGTGCTGCCTTGCTGACCGGTCGGACGAATCTGCGCTGTGGCGTCTACAGTTGGATCAGTGATGCGCAACAGAACTCGCATCTGCTGCTGCGAGAGGTTACGCTGGCCGAAGTGCTGAAAAGTCGCGGTTACTCGACCGTCCATCTGGGCAAATGGCATCTCGGCATGCCGACGAGAGACCGCAAGAAGCCGACGCCGGACCAACACGGCTTTGATTATTGGTTTGCCACAGCCAACAACGCGCAGCCGAGCCACAAGAACCCGGTCAACTTCGTTCGCAACGGCCGTCGGGTTGGAAAGATCGAAGGCTACGCGAGCCAGATCGTGGTCGACGAGGCAATACACTGGTTGGACAAAAAGCGCGATCCTGAGAAACCGTTCTTTCTGAACGTGTGGTTTCACGAGCCTCACGCGCCGATTGCGGCGCCCGAGAGCAGCGTCTCGCCTTACGGCAAGCTCGACGACCCGGCAGCCATCTATTCCGGCACGATCGACAATACGGATCGAGCCATCGCCCGGCTGCTAAAGAAGCTTCGGCAGGTCGATGCGCCCGAGAATACGCTGATCGTCTACTCGTCCGACAACGGTAGCTATCGCAAAGATCGCGTCGGCCATTTGCGCGGCACGAAGGGATCGAACTTCGAGGGCGGGATTCGAGTCCCCGGGATTTTTTGTTGGCCGGGCACCATCACCAAAGGTCGCGTCGAACGCGAGCCGGCCGGATTGATCGATCTGCTGCCGACGGTGTGTGGCCTGCTCGGAATCGACAAGCCCAAGGGCGTGCATCTCGACGGCTGCGATCTCTCGGGTTTGTTGACTGGTCGCGGCGAGAAGTTCACCCGTCACCAACCGCTGTTCTGGCTTCTGCCGGCATCGGGTCCGGCGATTGCGATCCGGGACGGCAATTATTCGCTGGTCGGCTATCGCGATTACGAGTTTCCCAGAGACCGAAAGAAAATGGCTGCCCTAAAGAGGCAAATCGAAGTAACGCTGCGGAGGAACGGAACCCTCGACGACGAGATTCGCGGCAGCACGTTGCAACAGCAGATGTTCGAGGGATTCAAGGACCAGGAGGCGGAGAAACTTCGCGGTCAATATATCCGCCTGAACATGTTTAACGAGTCGTGGATCCCTTCGATCAAGACCGGCACTTACGCGCGGTTTCAGTTATTTGACCTGGCCAACGATCCATCGCAGAATAGGGACGTTTCAAAACAGCATCCCGAGGTGTTCGACCGGCTCAAGCAGCAGCTATTGAAAATCAATGCAAGTGTCATGGCCGACGCACCAGATTGGCACACGATGTCGCCACGAAAGGCGAAATAAGTGAAAACGATCGCAAAAACATTCCTGCCGGTGTTGTTGGCCGTTCTGTGTGCGAATGAGGCTGCCAAAGCCAAACAAACGGACGCATCGAATCGTCGTGCCAGAGTGAATGTCCTGTTTCTGGTGGTCGACGATCTGAACGACTGGGTCGGATGTCTCGGCGGGCATCCGCAAGCCAAAACTCCAAACATCGACAAGCTAGCAAAAAAGGGAGTGCTGTTTGAGCATGCCTATTGCGCGGCGCCGCTGTGTAATCCGTCGCGAACTTCCGTGATGACCGGCCTGAGACCTTCGACAACCGGAATCTATCGGCCGCATCTGAGTTGGTACGTGCCGAAGAAATACTTCGACATGCATCCGATCGACAAGGTCCGATTGCCGGCGTATCTGGAGAACGACCTTGATGATGTTCCACCGCGGGGACATGCCATGGCCGGACAATCCTTCGGCATCATCAAACGCCGTGGGCAGTGGAAGAATGCCGTGCAGGGCTACCTGGCCGCGAGTTCATTCGCCGACGCTTGTGTTGGTCGCGTTCTTGATGCGTTGGAACAAAGCAAATATCGAGACGACACCATCGTCGTGTTGTGGGGCGACCACGGCTATCACATCGGAGAAAAAAACCACTTCGCAAAGTCGGCGCTGTGGCAGCAGACGACCCACACGCCGCTCATCATTTACGCACCGGACGACCTGCCGTCCGGTGCTCCGGCGAACCGAAGCCGCATCGGTAGGATCGACCCCAAAGCACCGGATGGGAACATCAAGGAATGGAACCCGCCGTTTCGCGGGCCGCGACGTCTGCACGTCGCCCCGGACGGCATCGTGTGGGTGCCAGGGTTCGGTTCCGGCGTGTTTGGCAAGTTCGATCCGAAGACCGAAAAGTGGACGGTCTACGATCTGCCAGACGCGGACAATCAGATCCCCTACGCGCTCAACGTCGACCCCAAAGGATACGTGTGGATCTGTGGCACGGGTAACGACACGCTGAACCGGTTCGATCCAAAGACGGAGCGGCTTGTTGTGTTCCGTCTGCCCACGCGAGTGAGCTACACACGGGAGATCGAATTCGATTCGGCGGGTAACGTCTGGACCAGCACGAGCGGCCCGGCGCGCCACATGGAACGTGCCTACGGCTCGATCATCAAACTCGAAGTCCTCGGTGACGACGGTAATGACGGCGGCCAGCGCCTCGTCGGCTACGTTCCCCGGCCCGAGGATCTCACCTACGAGCAGCCCCGCGTTGTGAATTACAAAGACTCACCGAATGGAACACTGCTCGCTCGTATCGATCACAATGAACTGCCTAAGGCATATCGCTCGGGGAAGCAGCACCAGGTTTACGTCGACCGGCGCTTGGCAGGATTGAGCCCCCGGCAGCGGGCGAGGATCGGGCGCCTGTGGGCCGAAAAGCGCAAGGCTGATCCCGACATGCCCAATGCAGGACATTCGTTCGTGAAGATCATGGAACACGTGGCTGAGAACGAGAAATCGCAGCAGAAAACCGGAGGCCAGCCGCAGCAATGAACTTTTCAACGATCGCACCATCAATCAACAATAAACTAAACACCGCCGCCGAACTCGCCAGGGTTTGGCTTGCGGCCATCCAGCCAAAGTCGGGCAACGTCGGTTACCACCTGATTTGCGCTGTTAGTGTTTTGGTTTGGTTTGCCAACTCAGCTTGTGCCGACTGGCCGCAGTTTCGAGGCCCGAATTCTGCCGGGATCGCAAAGGGCTCGTCTCCGCCGGTCGAATTTGGTCCGGGCAAGAACGAACTCTGGAAAGTGCCGATGGGAGCTGGTCACAGTTCTCCCTGCGTCGCTGGTGATGCGATCTTTCTGACGACCTACAACGAGAAACAGAAGAAACTCGCCGTGGTCTGTATCGCTCGATCCAACGGAACAATTCGCTGGCAAAGAGACGTGCCGGTCGACCGGTTTGAAACAGGGCATCCGTCCTTTAATCCGGCCAGCAGTTCGCCGACTTCCGACGGCGAGCGAGTCGTTGCTTACTTCGGATCGTTCGGACTTATCTGCTTTGACATGACCGGAAAGAAACTGTGGCAGCGCAAGATGCCCATGACGAAGTCGTATGCCGGCAACGCAACCTCACCCGCAATTTTCGGAGACCGAGTGATCTTGTATCGCGGCAATTATGTCGATCATTTCCTGCTGGCGGTTGATAAGAAAACCGGCAAGGAACTATGGAAAGTGCGGCAGGAAGAGCCGTTCACCAGCGAAATGGCCTGTACATCGTGCCCCATCGTTGCCGGCAACAAATTGATCGTACACACCGCGCGATCCGTGCAGGCGTTGGACATCGCCAGCGGCAAACAGATCTGGGTCGCCAAGTGTGCAACGACCGCGACCAGCACTCCGATTCTGGCCGGCGACGAGGTGATCGTCGCTGCCTGGAACAAAATGGGCGAGCCATCGCTGCGGCCGTCGTTTCCGACCTTCGAGAAGCTGATTGCCGCGCACGACAAGGACGGTGACAAACGGATCAGCCGCAACGAGCTGCCGAGATTGTGGATATTTCATCGGCCGGAAGGCGCCGAGGCGCCTCAGAACGGCGCCACCATCCGTTTCGACCGCGTCGACGGGAACAAAGATGGCGAGATCGACGCCGGCGAGTGGCGGGCACAAATCCGCAGCCTGGAAAAGCTCCGAGCGGGATACAAAACCCACGGCATGCTGGCGATTCCGCTCGACAGCAAAGGGCTGGTCCAGCCAAAGGACATTCGCACGCTGGCAAAAAAGGGAATCCCGGAAGTACCGTCTCCGCTTTGCGACGGCACGT
>JADFKK010000335.1 GCA_022564995.1 Planctomycetota bacterium
CCCGAGCCTTTTTTTTGTTGCGCTGAATCATTGCTAATCCGTTCCCAAAGCAATTGTCGTTGCCTATTAAATCGAACCGCACACCACCGCCCAGCCTATCCGATCCGGCAAGAGAAGTCACGCAAATCGATTTTGACGACCTGACCATCCTGCTCGCGAATTGGAACCGGCACACCACGCCCGCCCGCGGCAATCTCGTCGATTCGACCAACACCCCGGTCAACTCCCAAGACCTCACCGTGCTGCTCGCTGATGGGACCGGGCCGGCGCGGGTGGATCGCCGGTCGTCGGGTATTTGATTTACCGCAACGGCAAACGCGAAGGGTCCAAGATAGGCTACGGTGGCGGTTTGAATCGTGGCCGCGTGCGGGCCGGGCTGAGCCCCTCTGATTCCCGGCGTGTTCTGAGTCGGGTTGCCTGCCGTTCGTGCAACCGAAGTAAAGCTGGCGTGTCGTTCTTGGCCCCAGATGGGGAAGCCGCCACTTGGCCGGCGTTGAGTTGCTGGTCTGGCTCGTGTCGTGGGCGGTCACCCTAAACTGAACAAAGCGTTCATGTCCGCCACGGAACCCATCACACTCGACATGCGTCTAAGATGTTGCCAAAATGTACGGATTGACGCATGCCTCACTTCACGCGGAGGAAATAACCGATGATTACCAAATCTGCCTGGGTTGCCTGCCGGATCATATCTTTAGCCACATCGCCGCCGCAGTCGATCCGCCCGAGGTGGTTGTCAATTTGACTCCGCGCCCGGGGATTTTCCAACGAGGTGACAATAAAGGTGGCACCACGGTCTTTAATTCCAACCGCCAGTCGCTACAATTTGACGCGGTCCGCGTCGTGCGCCAAGAAGCGGTCGGCATGGAAGACGCTTGTGGCGACTACATCAAGGACAAGTGGTGCTTTGTCGCGGTCAAGACGAAGGTCGGCCAGAAACGGGGCGTCGATCCCAAGCCCGGACAGCGGACCGTCAAGAGCAAACTGCCCAGCGGCTCCACGTTCGACGGCTCGGTCCAAGCAATGGGCTTCCGCTTCAAGAGCGATGAACTGGTCGTGCCGATGAGGCTCTCCAGCTTCAACGCCGGCGAGCTGCGCAACGTCATCTACCTGCTCACCGACGGACCGAAAAAAGTTCGGGCAATCCCCGAAGAGTACGTCGTCCGGCAGATCCCGGGCGAGCGACTCTACAAGAACATCACCCAACTGCTGCCGCTACGCGTGATCGGCGGTGTGGTCGCCGAGATCCCCGCCTATCGCCGCAAGACGCTTCCCAAGGAGCGCGACCCGGCACCGAAGAACGGCGCCGCCAAGGATCTGTTTGCCGGCGACCTGCTGGCGGTGAGCAGCAAGCGGCTGTCGCTGCCGCACGAAGAGAAAGAAAAGGAACTGCTGCGGATCGGCGAGCGATTCGGACTGCGCGGAGCCCAGATCGACAAGCTGAATACCGGCGCGCTGGCCGACGAGCGAGCGAAGACGGTCAAGCAAGCACTGGAAGACCTCAAGGGGATGACGCTGACGGTCATCGACGGCGACTTTCCACGCGAGGTGCTCGCCCGCCGCAACCTGACCTTCGGCCAGTATCGCATGCCGGCCCGTCGCAACACGGCCGAGTTCTACGACGCCAAGCAGAAGCAGCCCGCCGGCAAGAAGCAGGGCGTGTTAAAGCTTGGGCGGCTCAATCTGCCTGGCGAATCAGGAAACCGAGAAGGCCGAACTCAAACAGGCCATGTGGCCGAAAGCGCAAGAACTTGGCTCGTGCTCGGTCTGGCCCTGGCCATCGTCGGCCTGTTGTTTGTGGTTCGGCGAAAAAGCTGAGGCGTTTCTTGAAGACCGTCTTATTCTCGCCGCGCTCTTCGCGCGTGGCGGTCGATGACCGCTCCCCGTTCCCGAACCTCCTCCTCCAGCGCCCGATCGACCGCCGCGGCTTGGAGACGACGAAGCGGCGCGCCGCCGTAGGTTCCGCTTGCCGAGCGGAACCTCAGCGCATTGCGTCGCGCCCCGTAGGAGGCGACTCCCGTCGCCGACCCGTCGCCGGCGGCTCGCCGCGCGCTCGTAGTGACCGGATTTATCCGGTCCCCTTCAACCGGCTGAAGCCGGTCACTACGAACCGCCGCCGCCCCCGGCGCCCCCGCCGGTCCCGGTCCGGTCCAGGCGGCCAGCAGCACGGTTAGATCCTCAAAATTGACCGGCGTCCCCGCCGCGTTGACCAAGTTCCCCTCGGCGGCCGAAACGTCCTTGTTCCAGTTGGCCAACAGCACCGTCAAATCCTCAAAGTCGACGAAGCCATTACCGGTCAGATCGGCCGGCAAGCTCGACTCGACGTCGATCGAGACCGTGGCCAAATGGCTCACGGAAGTTCCGTCGCCGGCTCGGTAGGTGAACGTGTCGGTGCCGACAAAACCTGGATCGGGCGTGTAGGAGAACGACCCGTCCTCTGCCAGCGTCAACGCTCCGTGCTGTGGCGGGTCGACGAGCAGGGCCGCCAGCGGATCGCCGTGCGGATCGAGATCGTTGGCCAGAACACCGAGGTCGGCGTCGACCGTGAGCGTTTTTCCTGCCCTCGCCGCGTACGCGTCGTCGACGACCATCGTGGCGTCTTCCTGCGAGCCAACTTCGATGGTGACGGCGGCCACGTTCGACAACTCCTGCCCGTCGTCGGCGCGGTACGTGAAGCGGTCGACTCCGACGAAATTCGCCAGCGGCGTATAAAGAAACGTGCCGTCGTCGTTCAATTCGAGCGTTCCGCTGTGCGGCGAGGCGACCAAAACGGCCGTTAACGCATCGCCTTCCACATCCTGGTCGTCCGCCAACAGGCCGACGTTCACATTGCGCAGCGTGCCGCGGATGACGATGTCGTCGAACATGAACCGCTCGCTCGTCGACGTGTTGGTCGCGTCGATCCCCACGCGGACGAACCGCACATCGACCGGGATGTCGACCTCGAACGTGGTGAACGGGCCGAACTCGCCGTTATCCAGCGCCTTGAGTCGATCGTTTGGGTCACCCCTTCCGGTGCCGCCGATGAGCGTCCCGGGCGTAACGTCGACGGCGCTGAACGTCTGGCCGTCGTCGCTCACTTCGACAAACACGTGGATCGAATCCTGGTCGAATTCAAAATCGCTCCCACTGCTGTCCTCCCAAGTTCGCACGCCGACCGATACGTTCAAGCTCGAATAGAGCGTCACGTCGACCAGATCGGTGCGAAGTTGAATGGTTCCGCTATGCAACAGGTACTGTTGATTGCCCGCGCCGAACTCTTGCACGCCAACGCTCAATCCGCTGAACGAGCCGTCGAAGCCCAATTCGCTGTTCCCCCCGCTGCCCGCCACGTAGCGCACCGCTCCGACCGCCGGCTCCTGGAATCCGGTTTCCCCGACGATCTGGGGCGGCGCGACGGTCGCGGTGACTTCCAGCGGGGTGTTGAGCTCGGTCGTGAATCGGTTGTCGATCGCTACGGGTGCGTCGTTCACGGAAACCACGGTGATGGTCACGCTCACCACATCGCTTTGCAGGCTGCCGTCGCTGGCCCGATAGGTGAACGTGTCGGCGCCGAAGAAGTTCTCCTGCGGCGTGTAATCGAACGATCCGTCGGCCGACAGGTCCAGCGTGCCGTGTTGCACGGTGTTGACCAGCGAGACCGTTAGCGGAGATGACTCGACGTCGACGTCGTTGGCCAAGACACCCTCGGCGGCGGCGATGGCGAGCGAATCGTCCTCGTCCAATGTGTAGGCGTCGTCCTCGCTGCGCGGCGCGTCGTTGACCGGCTCGACGGTAATCGTCACCGTGGCGAGGTTCGAGGCTCCGCTCTGGTCGTTGGCACGATAGGTGAAACCGTCTTCGCCAAAGAAATCCGGCTGCGGCGTGTAGATGAACGAGCCGTCGGAGTTGAACTCGAGCGTGCCGTGCTGCACGTCTTGCTCCAGCGTCGCGGTGATCTCGTCGCCGTCCGGGTCGACGTCGTTGTCGAGGACGCTTGACTGGGCGACGACGTCGAATTCGATGATGTAGGCCGACCTTTGCCCTCCCGCGCTGATGTCGTTCCAACGCCATCCGATAGACCGTATGACTTCCACCGCGTCTTCGTTGCCGAGGTTGTTGGGCTCGCGGATGTTCCAGTCCGTAAAGGTGATCGGCTCGCCGGTAACCCAGCGGAAAACTCCTTCGATCTCGATGTCGTTCAAGCCGATGTAAATGCTGTTGGTCGGAGCGGGGTTGTACAAGTTGGCCTTGAGAAAATCGTTCTCCGCTCTCGAATTGACGGTCACCAGGTGGCCTGTGGTGCCGAGAAATTCCTGCGTCTGGGCGTGGGCCGAGGCCTGATTCCAATTTCTGCTACCCGTAACGATCCCGTAGTAATGTCCGTTCTCCTCCCACTTCACAAGATTCGTGCCGGGCGGAGGATCGGCTTCCGGCGTCAGGATTCCGTCCTCTTGAACGGTATAAGCATCATCCGCGGCCAGCGGCACGTCGGCCACCGGGCGAATCGTCAGGGTGACGGTCGCCACGTTGCTTGATAGTTCCCCATCGCTGGCCCGATAGGTGAACGTGTCGCTGCCAAAGAAGTCCTGCTGGGGCGTGTAAGTGAACGAGCCGTCGGAGTTCAGCTCCAGCGTTCCATGATCGGGACCGCGCACCAGCAGCGCGCTCAGTGCGTGTCCGTTGGCGTCCGTGTCGCCGTTGAGCACGCCCGCAGCGGCGTCGAGCACGAGCGTGTTGTCTTCGTTGAGCGCGTAGTCATCGTCGTCGGCCACCGGGGCAAAGTTGACGTCGACCACGTTGAGCGTCACGGTAGCAACGTCGGAGAATAGCTCGCCGTCGCTAATCCGATAGGTAAACGTCAGCGTCTCCTCGTCCTCAGTCGCGACATACCAGAACGATCCGTCGCTGTTGAGCGTCAACTCGCCGGCCGTTACGTCCTCGACCAATTCCACGCTGAGCGGCGAGCCCTCGACGTCGACGTCGTTTTCCAAGATGCCGGGAGCCGCGATCTGGGCCGTGCTGTTGATCGCCAGCAGATAGACGTCGCCGCGAGCGATTGGCGGATCGTTGACGGGCAACACGTCGATCGTAACCGTCACCACTTCGGAGCGGAACTCCCCGTCGCCGGCCCGATAGGTGAACGTGTCACTGCCGAAAAAGTCTTGCTGGGGTGTGTAGCGGAACGATCCGTCCGTGTTGAGCAGCAGCGATCCGTGGGCCGGTCCGCTGACCAGATCGGCCGACAGCGTATCGCGATTCGGGTCGGTGTCGTTGGCCAGCACGCCCGCGGCGGCGGTCACCTCCAGCACGTCGTCTTCGTCGAGCGCGTAGGCGTCGCTGTTGGCCGTGGGCGGGAAGTTTACGTCCACGACGTTAAACGTCACGCTGACGATGTTCGACGGATCGCCGGCGTCGCGCGCTTGGTAAGTGAACGTGAAGTCGCCCTCGACGAGCGGCGCGTCGTATGAAAACGATCCGTCGGAGTTGAGTTGGAGCGTTCCTTGTGTTACGTCGCTAACCAACTCGGCCGAGAGCGCGTCTCCCTCGACGTCGAAGTCGTTGTCCAGCACTCCCGGCGCGGGAATCGAAAGGTTGCCGCCCGGCACGAGATCGTACGACTCGCCGGCCGCCACGGGCGGATCGTTCACGGAGAGTACCGCAATCGTCACCCTCGCCACCAGGCTATCGACCACGCCGTCGTCGGCGCGGTAGGTGAAGCTGTCGCGGCCGAAGCTGTTCTCGTTGGGCACATAGCTGAACGATCCGTCGGGGTTGAGAGCGAGCGTGCCGCGCTGCGGTCCAATGACGAGCAGCGCCCTCAGCGTTCGGCCGACGTCCTGGTCGTTGGCCAACACACCGTTTTCGGCGTCGACCGTCAGCGGCGTGTCTTCGTTGGTCGAATAGCTGTCGCCGACGGCCGACGGACGGGGCAGGGTCGAGTCGACGGTCCAACTCCGCACGACCGCATCCGCTTCGTCCTGCCAGACGCCGGCGTAGTTGCGGCCGATGACTTCTAACTCGTGCGGCCCGTCGGCCAGCGCGGTCAATTCGATCGGGTCGTCGACGGCGCTACGACTGTCCCACGGGCCGCCGTCCAGGCGGTATCGGTATTCGACGACGCCCGGGCCGTCGACGCTGAACGTCGCGGAGTCCTTGGGCGTCAAAATGGGCCCATCGGAAAGCGTCGCCCCGGCGGGCACCAAGGCGCCCAGGTCGAGACCATGCACGCCGGCGCCGATCGCCGGCGAGCCGGGCAGTAGCGAGAAATCACCGCCGGCCACGTCCGCCAACAGCGGATCGCCGCAAAGGATGTTCGTGCCCAGGTCCATGATCGTGCCGGGCCGCTGGCCGATGACGTCACTACATCGCTCGCTTGGCAGCAGCGTGTTGTTGACGAGCAGGTCCGACAGCGGCCCGGGACCGCCGCCTTGGGTCGTGTCGGGCTCGCCGAAGATTCGCTCCGGCACGTCGACAATGATATTTCCTTCCAGATGGGCGCCGCGACCAGGCGCGTTGCGACCGACGATCACCAGGTTGACCGCCGAGTATTCCTGAAACCTACCGTGGCCCGGGTCCGGCCCATCGGGTGTGATTCCGACGATCGTGTTGTGTTCCAGCACGGCCAGATGGGCGTCTTCCAGGTCGATCACGTGCTCGACGTCGTAGAACACGTTGCGGACCAGGACGATCGTCGCGCCGACCGGGCCGTCGCCCGTGCTGATCGCGTTGGTGTGTCCGCTGCTCGTGTTGAATTCATCTCGGCGGACGTGCATGAAGACGTTGCCTTCGATGTAGGCGTCGCCGCCCAGATCGAGCATTTCATCGGCGGTGCCCAGGAAGACGTTGTTGAGCACCTGCAAGATCGGCGCGGGCCGCACGGGACCGGAAAAGTCAATGATGTCGTTGTGTCCCTTGTTCGTGCCGAACGTGTTGCCCTCGATAATCATCTGCCCGCCAGTCATGATGCCGCTGCCAGTGATCATCTCGACCGTGTTGTCGTCGCCGGCGCCGGGCACCTCGTCCGGGCCGAAGCGGTCGGGAAAGATGCTGTTGCGAATCACGGCCGACGCATTGACCACGCGCACATAGCGCCGCCGCGATCCGGCGAACGTCACGTTGTCGATCGTCAACACCGACGCAAACGCCCCGATCGACCCATCGCTCGACTGGGCATCGGCGATGTCAACGTAAGCGAAGATGTTGTCCTCCAAAGAATTGCGAACGTGGACGCCGCTCCATTTCGATTCGCCCGTCACGCTGATCAACTGAATCCGCTGCTGCGGCGTTCCGACCGCCACGATCCGCCCACGGACCGTAAGTTCCACCCCGGGCTCGAAAACCAACCGAGCGCCCGGCTCGATCGTTAGCGTAACGCCGACGGGCACGACCAGATCGCCCGTGACGTGCCAGCCACCGGCAAGGGTCGTGTTGCTGGCGATGGTTCCGGCGATGTCGATTTTCGAGTCGATTTCCAATTCGTCTGTGGTCTCGTCCTGCCCGGTGTGCCCGGTGGTGTCGCTGGCACGAACGACGACGTCGTAAAACCCGTCGGCGAGAGGCGGAAAGATCGTGTCGTCCGGGAGCGTCCAGGTGCCGTCGCCGTGGTTCGTCACGGCGTCGGTATAAGTGACGCCGTTGATATCGACTTCGAGCGTGGCATCGGGATCGTCGACCGTCCCGCTCAGCGGCGGCGTCACGTCGGTCGTGCGAACGAAATCAACCGTCACGACCGGCGGACCGTCGATGACCAATTCGTTCGTCGTGTTGTCCGTTGCGGCATTGCCGGCCGCGTCGGTGGCGGTCGCCACGACGTCGTACGTTCCGTCGAGCAGCGGCGGATCGATCGTGTCATCCGGCAGAACCCAAGTGCCGTCGCCACGGTTGAGGGCCGCGAAGGTGTTACCGCCCACGGTCACCGCGATTGTGGCATCCGGGTCGTCGACCGTTCCGCTCAGCATGGGTGTGGTGTCGTCGACGTCAAGTTGCTGGTCCACCGAGACCGTCGGCGCGACGCGATCGGTGACCCACGTTTGCTGAGCGCCGCTTGCCAGGTCGTTCGTCGCCAAATCCTGGATCAAGCTATCGACGGGATCCAGCGTCAGTTGATAAGTTCCTTGGGCGCCGGTTAGCGACGAGAGATTGCCGAGGAAAAAGGTGGTGTTGTCTGAGGTCGAGAGTAGTGCGACCTGGGCCATCGAGACCGCTTGGGGCCCGTCGCCCGAGTCGCGCGTCAGGCTCAGGTCGCTCACATCGAGACCTTGGATCGGTTCATCGAACACGATCGTGAGCTGTTCAACACGGCTGTTTCGCGGACTGGGGTTGACCGCAAGAATCGAGACCGTCGGCGCCGTCGTGTCGACGGTCCATTGAACGGACGGACCGACGCTCATCTCTCGAATACTGACGTTGTCGACCGTAAAGTCGCGGGCCGTCCGGTCGGCGACGAACTGCACCGTGATGCCCAGGTCGTCCGACTCCGTGGTAAACTCACGGACCTGATGTCCGTTCTGACTTGCGCTGTATTCCGCTTGGAATAGGAGGCTGACGGGCGGATTGCCTTTGAGCACCTGGAGCTTGATGTTGGTCCGTGATATCTCAAAGACGACCCGTCGCGTGATGAGATCAAATTCAAGCTGATAAGCTGTCAGCGGAGAAGTGGTAATTCCCTGACGGATGCTGGCGCCTGACGCCCCGTCGGGCATGTTCGGATCGATGAGCGTGCCGGGGTGCAAGCTGGTTATGCGGGCCACGCCGTCGCCGGGGCCTTCCTCCTGCCAGATCACTCCGGGGTTGGAAAACAACCATCCGGTCAGATCATCCGACCCGCCACCAGCGACGTCGAACGAACCGTTAACGATCAGCTCCGGGCCGAGCCCAAAGCCGTCGGTCGACAACGGATTGCCGTTGGCGACGTCGACGATGCCGGCGTCGCCCACGTCAAGCCCGAGCCAGTATTCACCTTCGTCGGTCGGCAGCGATGAAAAGTCACCCAGTCTGTAGGTCTGTCCACCGTCGGCGGACTGGAGCGTCAAACTCGCCAGATCAACCGGCTCGCCATCGTGGATGAGTCGCACGTCATCCAAATCGAAACCTGTCACCGGCTCGCTGAACTGGAAGACGATCTCCTCGGGCAACTCGTTGCGCAGCGCCGGGACCACGTCCGCGATGGAAACGCTGGCGTCGAGCAGTCGACGTTCTTCCAGCGGCTCGATGGTCAGGCGGCTGTGGCGGGAATTGGGAAGAAGGCGGTTCGGGCGAGACATGACAGGTTCTCGAATTCGGAATTCGGAAGGGGGAATTCGGAATGGCGAATGACGTTACCGCTGGTTCCTGAATTCTTGCGAATTCAGCTACGAAACGCCATCGGTAACTTTCCGGCGTGGGTGCCCCCTGAATTCCCATTGTAGGGCAAGCGATGGGTGGGTGGCAAGCAGATTGGTTTTTTACCGAGGGCGGAGAGCAGAGGGCGGAGGGCGGAAATTCCGATTTCTGCGATGATTTCTGCCGTTCTTTGGTACTACAGCGCCAGGTCGTCAGCGGCGCTCAAGGATAGAAAACGTGTCTCGATCGATCGTTTTCCGGGAAGCAGGGGACTGGAGACGAGGGGGCTGGAGACTGGGGATTGGGGGCTGGGGACTGGGGGCGGGGGACTGGGGGCTGGAGACGGGGGCTGGAGACTGGACAACTTGAAATCAAGGTCTCCCTAGTCCCCAGCCCCTAGCTCCAGCCTTTTGTAGCTAGCATTGCCAGCGATCTTGCTGGCTGTTGTTGTTGAGTGGTAACGTGTCACTGTACTTGAAGTTAACGCATTTCAAGGAGGTGA
>JADFKK010000336.1 GCA_022564995.1 Planctomycetota bacterium
ACAAGCTGAGCGCCGGGACGAAGCAATGGATCGAACAACAGGCCGAGACCAAGAGGGCCTACGGACTTTACCTCGAACGCTGGGGCGATTGGCCGAATCCCTGGGAAACGGCCCAGGAAGCTGGCGCGGCTGGCGGCTAGGCTCTGTCTCAAAACACCTTGGATGCGTGTTTCTCATCAGCCGCTGGGCGTTAGCCCACGGTTCTTCGCGGCATATCGCCCCACGGAACCGGACGCTAGCGCGTCGCGGCTGATGTTTTGAGGCAGAGCCTAGGCTTGCGGCATTGATAGTGTGATGCCCGAGAGGATCAGGTGCGCGACAAACCGCGACTCGCGCCCGAGGGCTTCGGCGATTCGTTGGCCGGCCCCGCCGGTGACGATGACTTGCGGATCGCCTGCTGCCCGCTCTGCCAGCCGATCGATCAATTGGCCGACGGCGCCAACGGCGCCCCAAAACAGCCCGCTGCGAATCGCCGCTTCGGTCGATCGGCCTAAGGCGTCGGGTGCGTTCAAATCGCGCACATCAACCAGCGGCAATTGATCGGTCAGCCGGTCGAGTGCATGGGCCGACATGCCGATGCCGGGCAGAATCGCTCCGCCGCGAAAAGTGCCATCGGCGTCGACCAGATCGACCGTGATCGCGCTGCCATGATCGACGACCACGGCTGGCCGATCCGGCGAGCGAATCGCATTGACCGCCACCGCAGCCAACAGCCGATCGATGCCGACTCGCTCGGGATGTTCGACGTCGACGCTTAGCGGCAAGTCGGTGTGTTTGAGTTGAGTGCGCCTCTCGCCGCCGCGCTCGTCGTCAAGCCACGCTTCGAGCCGCCGTGACGACTCGCGATGAACGCTGGCGATCCGCCACGTCACGCGCTCGGCGCCCGCCTCGCGAAGCCAGTCGGTAATTTGCCGCGCATCGAAGCCGTCGGGGGCAAACTCCAAGAGTGAACGAGGCTCCGGACAGCAATCACTTGCACCCGCGTCAAACAACCCCAGCTTAAAACGGCTGTTGCCGACGTCGACCGCCACGATCGGTTCGCTGAGAGCCGCGTTCATGACTAATCGGCCTCGCTGGGCCAAAGCCGTCGGCTGATAGCGCCGATCAACCGATCCAAACCCTGGCCCGTGACCGCCGAAATCGCCAGCACGCCGTTGTCGCCTTCGCCCCCGCAGGCCGCGTCAAGCTGCTCGCGCACCTCGTCGGCCCCGGGCAGCTCCACCTTGGTCACGACGATGATCTCCGGCCGCTTTGCCAACTCGGCGCTGTGCAGTGCTAACTCCTCGCGAATAACACGATGGTTTTCGACCGGGTCGCTGCCGTCGGCGGGGCACGGCTCGACCAGGTGGATCAGAATACCGGCCCGTTCGACGTGCCGCAGAAACTCGTGCCCCAGCCCCACCCCGTCGTGAGCCCCTTCGATCAAGCCCGGGATGTCGGCCATGACGAACGAACGGTCGAAGTCGATCTGCACGCGGCCCAGGTTGGGATGCTTGGTCGTAAACGGATAGTCGGCAATCTCCGGCCGGGCGTGTGACAGCCGGCTGAGCAGCGTGCTCTTTCCGGCGTTCGGCTTGCCGATCAGGCCGACGTCGGCGATCGACTTGAGTTCCAGCGTGATCCGTCGGGCCTCGCCGCGTCCGCCGTCGGTAAATTGGCGGGGCGAGCGATTGGTCGATGACTTGAATCGCACGTTCCCCTTGCCGCCGTTTCCGGCCCGGGCCGCCGCCACGCTATCGCCCAGGGTGGCGAGATCTTTGAGCACAAAATCGCCCTGGGTGTCGTATACCACGGTGCCCGGCGGAACGCGAATCACCAAGTCGTCGGCATTGCCTCCGTGTCGATTCGACCCCTGGCCCGGTCCACCGCCACGGGCCTTCCAATGTTTTTTATGCGCCAGCGCGGTGAGCGAGTCGACGTCCTCGGCGGCCATGACAATCACACTGCCGCCGTTGCCGCCATCGCCGCCGTCCGGTCCGCCGCGCGGCACGTATTTCTCGCGCCGGAAGCTCATGCACCCATTCCCGCCGTTGCCGGCCTGCACATCGATGGTTACGCGGTCAACAAACATGGGAACATAACACCCATAAAGCCGCGACCGTTGGTCGCGCCCGATGAATCGTGCAAAGCATCTATCGTCGCAAATCCAGACGTGCAAAGATAGCGGGCCATTTTGCGGCTAAACCGCAAGCGGCTAAACCGCAAGCGTCGGTGGCGCCGTCAAAAGAATAAATCCCGCAGCACGCTCATCGCCACGTCGACCGCCGAGCCGCCGGCGATGCGATCGCCGTCGTATCCGCCGTCCATCGGCGGGCCCGATCGGCGAATGCGATCGGTTTGTTCGGCGGCCTGATTCGACTCGCGGCGGCGGCGGTCGGAGTGCTCTTGTCCGCCGGCGCGCATCCAAGCGATGATCTGCGGCAGCTCGTCGGTGTCGAACCATACGCCGTGCTCGCGACAGATGTCGATGATCACCCCGCTGCCCGATCCGTGGTGACGTCGCGTCATCATCTTCTGGCAGAAGGCACACTTGCGATACAGCGGGCCTGCCTGCGGCTTGTGCGCTGCGGGCTTGGGCTTCGCATCGGTTCGATCGCGGTGGGTGTTACGGCTTTCGGCATCTTCGGCCACCCGGTCGATCAGATCGGAGAACGATTCGTTGCCCAGCCACAACCCTCCGCATTTGCCACACTCGAAGACCGGCACCTTCATCTTCGCTGCGCCAAATTGCCGGCTGGTCAGTTTCTGTTCGCCGACGCAGCCGGGACAGACCAGCGGTGTTTCGTCGCCGGCCATCATCTCGGCCGTCATCTTCTCACCGCAGTGATGGCAAAACTTCGCCCGATCGCTCACCCGGGCCAAACACTTCGGACAGACCGAGTGCATGTCCTTTTCGTGCAGCGTAAAGTCGGAGTGACAATGTCCGCAAGAGTCCGTCCCTTGCTCCCGCGGCGCGCCGCAAGAAGAACACCGCACCACCTCGGCCTCATGCCCCCGGGCCTGCTCGATCGTCAAAATTTCCCCACACCGGCACCGCACCCGCGTCCCAACCTCCCGGCCGGTCGCGTCATAGCGTCGATCGCATTTGTCGCAAGAGATAAGGCGTTTCATGGCAAATTCGATCTTGTAGGAGGCGTCTCCGACGGCGACCCACGAGTCGCCGACCGTCTCCTGGCCCGTACCGCACGTCGTTTAACGGCAAGCCGCAGGCGACGGTGTTTTGGAAAACGCGTAAACGCGGTCGCCTTCGGCTTGCCGTTAAACGATCCGCCACACAAGCACTCCCCCATTATCTCGCGATTTGGCCCATCCTACAACGCCTCCTACGCGGCAGATCCGTCAGCACACACCGCTCCCATTATCGTATTCGCCCGCCACGAGCGGATCTTGGTAGGTTTCGGGGCGGACGAAAAACAACTTCCCGGTTTGACCGCCGGGCGGCGAGCGGCGGCCGTTAGGGCGCCGGTAATTCGTCCGCCAGTCTCAGTTCACCACTTGCGCAGGTATTACCCCCAAGCTAACGCTCGGGGCTCGCAGAAACGCGGAAAGTTATCGATCCGTCGCCGTCAACCAGCCGTCTGACGGCCGCCGCTCGCTACCTCACCACTGGTAGCTGGATTCGCAAGAATTCAGCGGGGCGTTGCTCGTCTGAATTCTTGCGAATTCAGCTACGGCTACAGCACTGGGACTCATGGACGATTTACCGGCCCCTTAACGGCCGCCGCAGGCCGGAGTATCGCTATGCTCCTTACGCCCCGACCACCACTCCCGGCCCCGCGTTCTTAATCGCCTCACTGGCCGCGTCGGCGTATTTCTCGAAGTTTTCGTGGAAGAGTTGGGCTAGCTTCTTGGCGGTCTCTTCGAAGGCGGCCTGATCGTCCCAGGTTTGTTTGGGGATGAGAATTTCGCTGGGGACGTGGGGACACTCGGTCGGCACCGAAAGACCGAAGATCGGGTCTTCGGCCATCGGCGCGTCATCGAGCGCCCCGTCGTGGATCGCGTCGATGATCGCGCGGGTGTACGCCAGCTTCATGCGGCTGCCGGTGCCGTAGGCGCCGCCGGACCAGCCCGTGTTGACCAGCCAGGCTTTGGCGTGGTGCTTGCGCATTAGCTCAGCCAGCATCTCGGCGTATTTGGTCGGGTGCCAAACGAGAAACGCCGCGCCGAAGCAGGCGCTGAACGTTGCTTCCGGTTCGGTGACGCCGACCTCCGTGCCGGCCACCTTGGCCGTGTAGCCGCTGATGAAGTGATACATGGCCTGATCGGGCGTCAACTGACTGACCGGCGGCAACACGCCGAAGGCGTCGCAGGTGAGCAGAATGATGTTCTTCGGATGCCCGCCGACGCAGGGAATTTTCGCGTTGGGGATGAACTCGATCGGATAAGACGCTCGCGTGTTTTCGGTGATGCTCGAATCGGTGTAGTCGACCTCGCGGGTTGCTTCGTCGTAGACGATATTCTCCAGCACCGAGCCGAAACGAATCGCGCGAAAAATCTCCGGCTCCTTCTCTTCCGACAGATCGATGCACTTGGCGTAACAGCCGCCCTCGATGTTGAACACGCCGTCGTCGCTCCAGCAGTGTTCGTCATCGCCGATCAGAGCCCGCCGCGTATCGGCCGAAAGCGTCGTCTTGCCGGTGCCCGAGAGACCGAAAAACAGCGACACGTCGCCTTCCGGCCCTTCATTGGCCGAGCAGTGCATCGACAGCACGCCGGTCTTGGGCATCAGGTAGTGCATGATCGTGAAGATGCCCTTCTTCATCTCGCCGGCGTATTGCGTGCCGAGAATCACGAACTCGCTCCGCTCGAAGCTGAGGCTCACACTGGTCGGCGAGCCCAGCCCGGGCGTGTTCGGATCGGCCGGGAATTGCCCGCCGTTGAAGACCACATAGTCGGGCTCGCCGTAGTCGGCCAACTCTTCGGCGGTCGGGCGAATCAGCATGTTGTGCATGAACAGGGCGTGATACGGCCGGGCACATATAATGCGGGTTTTGATCCGATACTTGGGATCCCAGCCGGCGAATCCGTCGACGACGTACACCCGGTCACAATGGCTCAAAAAGTCGATGGCCCGCTGGCGATTGACCATGAACGACGACTCTTCGAGCTTGATGTTGATGTTGCCCCACCAGATGTCGTCGCTGCTGTCGGGATGGTCGACGACCCGTTTGTCTTTCGGGCTGCGGCCGGTTTTTTCGGCCGAGCTGGTGGCGATCGCGCCGGCGGAAGTGATTACGGCGCCGTCGTAGCGGATCGCGTCTTCGTAGAGCTTGGCCGGAGCGGCGTTGTGGATGATTTCTTTGGCTTTGATACCGTATTGGGTCAGGTCGATTGAGTCGCTCATTGTGACAGTTCGCTCCGGGAAAGACACGGGATCTTGGATTCGGAAATCCTAAGCACGAAATCCTAAACAAATTCGAAATCTGAATGACGAAATGACTGAAACAGCAGGCGAATCGTCCGAATTCTTGCGAATTCTGCTACGATTGTTTCTGATTTCGTATTTCTGATTTGTTTAGGATTTCGTGCTTAGGATTTGCAGCTTCGCCGATTATATCCGTCGCCGCCGCATGGTTCTAGCGGCCCTACGACCCTCAATTCGATGCCACGGACGGCACCACATCGAGCTGTTCGATCACCGCTTCGGTGAAATCGCTGGTGCTGGCGGTTCCGCCCAGATCGACGGTGAGCCACTCGCCGTCGGCGATGACTCGGCGGACGGCCGTTTCGACCCGCTCGGCGGCGTCCGCTTCGCCGAGGTGGCGAAGCATCAGGGCGGCGCTGAGCACCAGCGCCGTGGGATTGGCAAGCTGCTGGCCGGCAATGTCGGGCGCCGTGCCGTGGACTGCCTCGAAAACGGCGGCATCCAGGCCGATGTTGGCGCTCGGCGTCACCCCCAGCCCGCCGACCAGTCCGCTGCACAGGTCAGACAGAATGTCGCCGAACAGATTTTCCATCACCAATACGTCGAACTGCGTCGGGTCGATCACCAGTTTCATGGCCGCGGCGTCGACAATGCAGTCGTCGAACGCGATGTCGGAAAACTCGCCGGCAATCCGCCGGGCCGTGTCCAGAAACAGCCCGTCGCTGAGCTTGAGAATGTTCGCCTTGTGGACGCAGGTGACCTTCTCGCGGCCGTACTTGCGGGCCGTCTCGAAAGCGAATCGGGCGATCCGCTCGGAGGCTCGCTTGGTGACTATCCTCAGGCTCTCGACGACACCCGGCACCACTTCGTGCTCCAGGCCGCTGTACAGCCCCTCGGTGTTTTCGCGGATCACGATCACGTCGACGTCGGCGTATCGCGAGCGAATGCCGTCCATCGACCGGGCCGGGCGAAAGTTAGCGTATAGATCGAGCCGCTTACGGATTTCGACGTTCACCGAGCGAAACCCGGTGCCCGAGGCGGTCGCCAGCGGGCCTTTCAGCGCGGTGCCGGCCGCGGAAATGGCGGAGAGCGTCTCCTCGGGCAGCGGCTGTCCGAATCGCTCGACGGCCTCGCCACCGGCGTAGTGTATTTTCCACGCAATCGACACGCCCGTTGCGTCCACAATCTGTCGGGCGGCCTCGGTGACTTCCGGCCCGACGCCGTCGCCGGGGATCAATACGACTGGATAGCTCATGGTTTTTCCCCTTGCGGTAAGTGCGTAGGGTGCATCCCGATGCACCGAATGACAATGGGTGACGTGAAATGGCGCATCGGGATGCACCCTACTTGGTTCGGCTGACGGGGTTTTGACATTCGGAATTCGGGCTTCATTCGTCATTCGTCATTTACAGCGAAAGGGCGATGTTACCGTCGGCCTTACGGCCCCCGCTCACCATGCTCCGTCGCCACCTCAATTATAGGTCACCGTGGTAAGCCCTTCGGTCGCCGTCGGAGACGCCTCCTACAGAGGCTTGCGTCCCCCTTTCCACCCGCCAATGCCCGTGGAGCCTGTTGGGCGACGGTCCGATTCGTTACACTGCCCTTTCGCAGCAAGACCCTGGTGAGTGGCGACGGACCGATGGCCAAGCGCAAAACCTACACCAAGAAGATCGACTCGTTCCGATTCCAGCCGGGCAAACGGCTGGCGGACAAGTACGAAGTGCTGGGCCTTCTGGGGGCCGGCTGGGAGGGCGAGGTCTACAAGCTCCGCGAGTTGAACACGGGTATCGAACGGGCCGGCAAGTTCTTCTTTCCCCACCGCAACAAGCACGGCCGCGCGGCGAAGTTCTACGCCAAAAAGCTGCACAAGCTGCGCCATTGCCCAATCTTGATTCAGTATCATACGCAAGAGACGACCCTGTTCGACGGTGCCTGGATCACCTTCCTGGTCTCCGAGTACGTCGAGGGCGAATTGCTCAGCGACTTTCTCGCCCGCCGGTCGGGAAAACGGATCAGTGCGTTCCAAGGGTTGCACCTGCTGCACGCGCTGGCCTCGGGCATGGAGAGCATCCATCACGCGCACGAATACCACGGCGACCTGCACACCGAGAACGTCATCATCCAGCGTCAAGGCATCTCGTTTCATCTCAAGCTGCTCGACATGTTCCACTGGGGCCCGGCCAAGAGCGAGAACGTCCACGACGACGTTTGCGACCTGATCCGCATCTTCTACGACGCCATCGGCGGGGCCAAGCGCTACGCCAAGCAGCCGCAGCAAATCAAGACCATCTGCTGCGGGCTGAAGCGGTCGCTGATCTTGAAGAAATATCGAACCGCCGGACAATTGCGCGAGTATTTAGAGATGATGCAGTGGGATTAACCCCATAAAGCCGCGACCGCCAACTCGCGTCCCCATAAAGCCGCGACCGTTGGTCGCGCCAGGGTGGCGATGAGCGGGATGAGAATGTAATAATCACTCGGACGAGCGTTTGTCGCAGCTTTGGTCGACGATGCCAGAATGAATACAAGTCAATCACCGATGAACGAACCCACTCTTACTTCCCCGTTTGAACCGATTTCGGCAGTCGACTTGACCCAGTTTGTCCCGACCGAGTTGGGCGATCTGTCCGACCCACAGCGCGACCTGCCACGAATTGCCAAAGATCCCAGTCTTATGTCGCACATCAAAGCGGCGCTTCAGGAAATCCCAACGACGCATCATCTGCATCAGGGCGATGCGCGGGAAATGTCGTTCTTGCCGGAAGGCAGCGTCCATCTGGTCGTTACCTCGCCACCCTACTGGACGCTCAAAGAATATCATCGTTCGCCCGGCCAGATGGGTTGGATATCCGACTACGACGAATTCTTGCACGAATTAGACCGAGTGTGGCGTCACTGTTATCGCGCACTGGTTCCCGGCGGTCGGGTGATTTGCGTCGTTGGCGACGTATGTCTGTCTCGGCGAAAAAACAACGGTCGACACATGGTCGTCCCGCTGCACGCGTCGATTCAGGAGCATTGTCGCACGATCGGATTTGACAATCTTGCGCCGATCATTTGGTACAAGATCGCCAATGTCACTCACGAAGTCGAAAATGGATCGAGTTTTCTCGGGAAGCCCTATGAGCCGAACGCCGTGATTAAGAATGACATCGAGTTCATCTTGATGCAACGCAAGAGCGGAGGTTACCGCAAGCCGACGTTGGCGGCGAGAATCATGAGCCTCATCGCGTCCGAAGATCACCACGCCTGGTTTCAGCAGATTTGGCAGGGGTTGACCGGTGCATCGACGCGAAAACATCCCGCGCCGTACCCGGTTGAGTTGGCGCAGCGGCTGATCCGGATGTTCAGCTTCGCCGGTGACACGGTTCTCGATCCGTTCATGGGCACCGCGACGACGCAGGTTGCCGCGGCCCGATGTGGTCGCAACAGCCTCGGCGTCGAAGTCGACCCTGACTATTTCAATATGGCCACCCGTCGACTGCAAAGCGAAACGGCCGGTTTATTCGCCACGGCCGAGATTCGCTTGACCGCGTCCGAAAACAGACCCCATGAAGAATCTTGACCAGCGCCTCGCCTCAGCCGTGCGACACTTTTGGACAACCCGTGCGCGCCAGGGACAACGGCAAGGCCGGACAACAGGACAGCGCGACTACGGCAATCGCACGGTTGCGACCGGGGGACGACAACTCGATGGTTTCAGCGCCTTGGTGCGCGAGTTACTCGTGGAGTCGGGGATTCCAGGAGAGATCATCTTCGATACGGGGCGCGACAACGTAACGCTGCCCGGCTTCTTTCGACCCACGAAACAATGGGACGTTGTCGTCGTGGCAGAGGGCCGCCTGCTCGCCGCGATCGAGTTCAAGGCGCTTTGTGGCCCGTCGTTTGGGAACAATTACAACAATCGCGTCGAAGAAGCGCTCGGAAGCGCTACCGACATCTGGACGGCCTATCGAGACGGTGCGTTCGGGAAATCGCCTCAGCCGTTCCTCGGATACTTGCTGCTGTTAGAGGAACACGAAAAGTCGATGCGAGAAGTCAGCGTGCTCGAGAAGCACTTCTCGGTGTTCGATGATTTTCGCGGCGCGTCGTATGCGTTGCGCTGCGAACACTCGTTGCGCAGACTCGTGCGAGAACGGAGTTACAATGCGGCAAGTTTCATTCTTTCGATAATCTGCTTGCCATGAGAACACAGGATGAAGCTTCCTCACCTAATTCACTTCCAATTTCAATAACAGGTGGTACGGGTGCGGGTGCGAATTATTACAACAACTACATCTATCTAATGGAAGGGACTGACATCTCAAGATACGGGCCGTTTAGTGATACCGATAATATCGCTATGACTGAGAATTGGTGGACGACAGCTT
>JADFKK010000337.1 GCA_022564995.1 Planctomycetota bacterium
GGTAATCCTTGCCGAAGTGCGGCCGTCCGCGCCTCTCACAAAATGAATGGGCGCGCCGAGAACTTCACTGCCGTCGCTTGCGGCCAACGCCATCCAACATCCTTCCAAAACGCCGTCGTTGTTCCACGAGGCATCGGCTCCGTCCTTCGCCTTGACCGGTGTTACAGGCCGAGAGGCGTAAGACAATACGATGACGTGCCGGCCTCGTTCTCGCTCGATCGAGATGCGATATTTTTTCGTGAATTCCGCGGGCGGTTTGGTCGCGTCGACAACGACCGTGCGCACGTCGGCCCGGACGATGCCGGTGGTCGCAACAAGAACAAACAGGGCAAAGGACGAAAAACGATAATTCATAATGTTTCTCCATTTTGATTTGCGAGCTACAGAGACGGCGACATGTATTATACACCCGGGAAGTCGCCGCAATTGTAACGATTTTGTAACACGAGCCAACGACGGCCGGAATACGTCGGCCTGCCGGCGGTTTGACGCAGATCTGCTGGAGGAAGATGTTTCACCGGAAGGGCGGACAAGAAAGACCGGAGCACCTTGCTCCTGGTCAAGCACGCGACACTGATCGTCGGTCGGAGTGATTCTAGCGGTCATGGCAATAGGTAGTCTATCACGAACCTCGACGGCAAGGAAGCTGGAGCGGCACCGCGATAGCCGTCGGTCCGTCGACGTTGCGATCTCCCGCGCCAAACCCGCGGCTAGCGCCTTGCGGCTCACCCACCGGCAGGCGCCTTTGGCTTCGGCGACATCTCGTACAACGCCACGATGCCGTGGTGGCAGCGGTATTCTTCGGGGGTCGATTTGCGACCGTTGCCGCCGTTTTTGCCGCGGCCGTTGGCGGTGAAGTGGACGAGGGCCAGGCGGGTGCCGTCGGGGTGAATGTCGAGGTCGCGGCTGCCGGGGAGCGGGTTGATTTGGAACGTGGGGTCAACCTTTTTCGGATCCCAAAACCACAGCGCGCCCTCACGCTCGCCGTTTCCTCCGGCGCCGATGAGGAAGCCGTCGCGATGAAACCGCAGCCCTTCGACGAACACGCCCTTGGTCTTATACTCCGTCTCGTAATCCTTGGGGCGCAGCAGCCGGGTCTGCTTGCCCGATTTCCAGTCGAGCAGCACCACGCCGGGAAAGCCCTTGACGACGCTGGTGCCAAAGTCGGTGATGCCCGAGCAGGCCAAGTGTCGGCCGTCGCCGCTGAAGGCCAGGTTCCGCACGCCGCCGCCGTCGACAATCTTGACGCGGTTGGCCAAAGGCTTAGCGTCTAGTTCGCGCACCAGCTTGCCGTCGGACGTGTTCCAATGTAGCACGCGGCCGACAAGATCGCCGCTTACCAGCGCCTTGCCGTCGGGCGCAAACGCCAGGCTGTAGACGTGCCGCTCGTGGCCGGTCATTTCGCGCAGCGGTTTGCCGCCGCCAGCCGGCCAGATTCGCACGATTTGGTCGTTACCGGCCGTGGCCAGCAGCTTGCCGTCGGGGCTAACCGCCAGCGTGCGAATCCAACCGTCGTGCGCCGCGTCGTTGCTCCACAGCAATTTCGGCTTCGCCTCGGTATAGTCCCAGCAGCAAAGCTTGCCCCAGGAGTCGGCCGTGTACAGCCGCTTCTTGTCGGGATGAAACGCCAGCGTTTCCAGCCAACCATGATGGCCGGTGGAGACCGTCTTGCTGTCCTTCTTGGCGTCTTTTTCCGACAGATCCCAGCGCAGCAGCGACCCGTCGTACGAGCCGGCCACCACGAACTTGCCGCATGGACTAAATCGGCAACACGTCAGTTGCGCCTCGTGCTTCAGCGAACGCGATAGATGCGTCTCGGACGGGGTCGGTTTTTGTTTCACGGCAGCCATTGATTCAATTCCTCGCTTCAAATCCACCGAAACTCACAAGCCGTAAATGACAAATGATGAATGACGGATAATAAATGATGAATGGCAATGGAGTGCGGTAACATCAACTCGCGAATGGTCAGCGAACCCAGATCGATCACTTTTCCGACTTTGGAGCTATCTCCGCCGCTAATTTATCATTCATTATCCGTCATTGGTCATTGGTCATCTCCAAACAGCGTGAGGTCCATCAAACCAGCAATTCCTTAATCGGCCCACAATCCTCATTCGCCAGCGGCAGCGGTTGACCGTTGTTGTCGTATTCCGTCTTGGCCGGGTCGATGCCGATCGCGCGAAAGATCGTGTGAAACACATGCCCGATGTCATATTCCTCGCCTTCGATCCAGGTGCCCTTGGCGTTGGTCTTGCCGACGACGGCGCCCTGGGCCAGCCCGGCTCCGCCCATGCACATCGACCAGGCTTCGGGGAAATGGTCGCGGCCGACCTTCTGGCTGATTTTCGGCGTGCGGCCGAATTCGCTGAGCACGATCACGGTCGTGTGCTCCAACATGCCGGCGTCCGACAGGTCGTCCATGATCGCCGCGAACGGCCGGTCGAACTGCGCGAGCAGGTCGGCGTGCAGGTTGAAATTGTCGGCGTGCGTGTCCCAGTAATACATCGTCACCTTGACGAACGTGACGCCCGCCTCGAGCAGCCGCCGGGCTTGCAGCAAGTGCCGGCCGAACTGGTGTGTGCCGTAACGCTCCTGGTCCTTGGCCGTCAGCTTCGAGGGGTCGAACAGATCCTTCCGCTTCATGAGTTGCTGGGCGGAGCTAAACGAGTAGTCGTAAGCGTCGATCTCGGCCTCGCGCCGCCCCTTGCGAAATCGCTGGTTGAGCTTCTGCCGCAGCGCGTTACGGGCCGCATCCGCCTCGTCGGTGATCGATTTGGGCCGCGTCATGTGCGAGGGCGGCTTTCCGTCGCCCAGCGCGATCGCCCCGTAACGTGCGCCGAGAAACCCGGCGTCCTGATAATGAAACCCGCCGCTGCCCGGCTTGATGTGCAAGTAGGGCGGCAAACGGCTCTCGCCCGGCCCGAGGAACTTCGCCACCGCCGAGCCGAGAAACGGATACGTCACGCCGCGGTTCTTAGGGTCGCCGCGCTGGATCGGCTTAACGGCCCGCGAATGATCCTCGAAGACCGTGTGCAGATTGCGCACGAGCGACAGGCGGTGCATCTGCTTGGCGGTATGCGGCAGCAGTTCGCTGATGCGCAGCCCCGGCACGGAGGTCGGAATCGCCCGAAACGGCCCGCCGAATTCGGTGTGCGGCTTGGGATCCCAGCTTTCCAACTGGCTCATCGCGCCGTCGAGCCAGATAAAAAGCACCTGCCGCTGCTTCGACTTCATGTCCTCGGCCACCGCCGGCCGCAGCAGTCCGTCGATTCCCAGCGTGCTCGCCGCCACCCCGCCGCCGGCCAGCGCGCCAAGCATGCGCCGCCGCGAGAGCGTGTGGTCGGGACCGTTGCATTGGTAGTGATGTGTCATTTGGGTTGTCCATAGTCGTTGTTCGCTCCGCGAACGAAACGTATCGATCGCGGAGCGATCAACGACCTTAATGATTCAATCGAAATTCCGCCGACGCTAACAAGGCCCAGGCCAACTCCCCAATCGCCTCGCTGCGCCGTTTCTCAAACCGCTTCAAATACTCTGCTACCTCCGTGTTTTCTTCGTCATTCGGCAGCCGCGTCAACACGCTCAGGTACAATTCTTCGGCCACTTTCGCCGGCTCTTTCAGTTTCCCGAGCCGATCCACCAGATTCCCGCCCTTCGGCTTGAGCCAACTTTGCAGCAGCGGCTCGTTCAGAAGGTACAACGAATGACCGACGGCTGGGGCGAAATCGACCTCGGCCTCACCCGGCGGATTGCCGAACACCGAGGTCATCAGCAGCATGGTCTCGGCGATGTCTGCCGGCAGGGGAATCCGCCCGTTGATGTAGTCCTTGAACGTGAACTTCGAGTCTTTCACCTCCGCCGCTTTCATCAGTGCGTCGAGATTGCCCGTGGCTTGCAGCAGGCTCCAGGTCAACTGCTCGGCCGAAAGCGGCTTGGCAATCGCCGCCTGATAACGCTCGGCCGGAGCATCTTCGGCACGGACACCCTTGGGCAACAACCCGCTTCGCTGATAGGTCTCGCTGAGGGCCATTTCCCGCAGCAGCCACTTGACGTCGAACTTCTGCTTGGCGAAGCGATCGGCCAATTGCCCCAGCAGCTTTGGGTGCGATGGCGGATTGCCCTTGTGCATCAGATCGAGCGGATGGACCAGCCCGCGACCCATCATCAGATACCAAAACCGATTGACGCTGTTCCGCTTGAACCGCTCGTTACCGGCCGAGGTGAGTTGCTCGGAAAGCAGCGTCCGCGGCCGAAACTTCGGCACGGCCGGCACACCGTCCTTGGCTGGCTGGTCGATTTCCTTGCCCTTCTCGAACGTCGGAACCGCGATCTCCTTTTTCCCCGGCAATCGCGGACCCGTTTTTCGTTTGTCCTCCGGTGAAAACACCGAGGCAAAATCGAGCGGCCCCGCCAGCGGTGTCTCGACGAAATACGCGAGCTGCGTCTTGGGGTTCTTCTTCACCTTGCTCGAAGTCAGATAGGCCAGCAACCCGAAATAGTCGGCCTGCGTGTATTCGTCGATCGACGGATGATCGTGACATTGGGCACACTGCACGTCCATGCCCAAAAACAGCCGGGCCACGTCGCGGGTCATCTGATGTTGATCGGTGCGTCCGCCGACGACGAAAAACTTAATCGCCGGCTGCGACGGCTCGCTGCGTCCCTCGCCAGAGAGGATTTCACCCGCCAGCCGATCCCACGGTTTGTTCTTGGCGAAAGAGTTTCGCAGATATTTCTCCCACGATTTCGCCGATACGTTCTTGCCGACCCGACGCTCCAGCAACATCACGCTGAGGGCCTCTTGCATCCGCCGAGCATAATTTGGCCCGGCCAGCAGTCGATCGACCAGCTTCTGCCGCTTGGCCGAGTTTTTGTCGGCCAGAAAACTGCGGGCTTCGGCCGAGGTCGGAATCGTGCCGGACAGATCGAGATAAACCCGCCGCATGAATTCCGCATCGCTGGCGGGCCCGGCCAGCGGTCCGCCGGCTCTCTTGGCCACCGCCCGATCGATCTGCCGGTGCAGCAGCGGCTCGGCGGCAATCGCCCCGGTCGCTGCCAGCAAGACACAGATGGTCGGAAAAACACGACGCATGGGCATGACGGCGGCCTCGCCAAAAACAGGTTTTTGCAGGAAGCCGGCTGCACGTTGCCATCGAATTATGCGTGGTCGATATACCAAGAGCAGGCAACGCATCACCGGCGGTTGATATTTTAACGTGGCGTGGCGGGAGCCGCAAGCGAATTATTTTGTCGCGGGCCTCAGCAATAGCACGCCGAGGTACTATGGCTGCGTCAAGGTATTTGGCCGCATCGTAACCCGAAGCGTTAGCGAGGACGAAGCTAGATTTCGCCGCATTCCTCGCTTACGCTTCGGGTTACGATTTTAACCGCTCATCAAACGCTTAATTTCCTGTGCCCAAAAAAAATCCCTCAGGCCGCTTAAGAAGTGCTCGATTTTCTTCCGCTCGTCGTCTTCACGCGCGTCGATCCAGGGCTGCATCTGCTTGCCAATCAGGCCAGCCTGCGCGGCGAAACCGGCACCCGCCGGCGTGTCGGTCGCAGTCCAATCCAGCACTCCCCAGGTCTTTACGCGATCGATCGTCCCGGAGAGAAATTCTTGGCGATCGTCTTCGTCCAATTGATGGTACGTCTCGACGCGTTCCAAAAACCACAGCTCGGCAAGCAGGTAGACATTGCTCCAAAACTGCTCGGTTTGATCGTCGTCGAGTTGTCCGAGCACTTCTTGCAGATCGAACGGTTGCTGGGGATCTTGCTCGTCGAGAAACCGCCCTAACCGCCGGACCAGCTTCTGACGAATCTCCGGCGTCTCTTCGCTCAACTCACGCGTGGCGAGCCACTTCATCAAGGCGTCGCCGTCGGCCACCTCGGGATCGGGCAGCCGATCCCGCCGATAGAGTTCCAGCCCCACGCCCAGCGACAACGCGCCCAGCGCGACCAAGGCCACGATCGTTAATATGCCGCGATGTCGTTTCATGATTCCGATCGTTCTGGTTAACGAAAATATCCCGTCGAGCAACCGGCCAACCGTTCTCGTCGCGGGTGGGGGCGACAAGCCACGGCCTGCTGAGATAGAATTATACCTTGTCGCGGAGGCCGCAGTTTCGATCCAGGGTATCATCGCTTAACGGCGAGCCGCAGGCAACATCGCATCCGATCGATGTGGTGCCGCCCACCCAATAATCCGAGCAAGACCATGCCAACCATCAATCTATCAGTTTCTCACGAGCTGGGCCAAGAAGTAGCCGCCGAGCGAATCAAGACCGTGCTGGTCAGCCTCAGCCGGCAATACGCCGAGCAGATCACCGACGTCGAGCAAGAGTGGCAGCAGCACACCCTGCAGTTCCGCTTCCGCTCGCTGGGGTTCAAGATCTCCGGCACGCTCCAGTCACACGCCGAGCGCGTCGAATGCTCCTGCCAATTACCGCTCGCTGCCATGATCATGCGCGGCAAGATCGAATCCACGCTTCGCGAGGAACTAGAGAAAGTGCTCGGCGATGAGCAGGGTTAGTATCGAAGAATTCAAAAATCTTGGGGATGTTGTCAAACGCGACTTTGACGACGATCACGGGAATATGCTTGATTTTTTCCATCTCGTCGGGGCGACGGTAAATCGCGGGGGCGATCAGAGCCACCCCGGCCCACACGCCTGTGAACCGTGGCACAGGCGTCCCGCCTGTGATTCACCGGCGGGACGCCGGTGCCACGGCAGTTGTCGCAAAGCCGGACTTATCGCCTTTTCTCTCTCGTTTGCCTTAAAACCACCACATCACGTCCGTGTTGCGACCGGCCGGCTGATGTGGGACAATCTATCAGTGAAGTTCCCAGGCTTCGCGGCACGTTGGCGGCCAGAAAACATTGGGAGAACAAATCGACCATGACACCACAGGCAAAGTCCAACGACCGTCTGGTGTTTCTCGCCTACTCACCGCTTGGCCTCGCATCGGACTTGATGGGCGGGCTGTCGATTATCTACGTCTACGCATGGGCCTGATGGTGAATCCGTCATTAAATGGTTGGGGCCGAACTCAAACAATTCTGGGACGCATGTTTCCTGCCGCACTACCGGGGACGGCGCTGGTGCTGGTGGGCCTAACCTTCGTAATGCTTTGTGTCTTTTATGCCGTTTTTGGCTCAAGTCGACTTCGACCAACCGTTCGTAGTTTTTCGGTACTCCTCGGAGTGCTCCTAGTTCCGACGATCGTTCTTTTCTAGTTCGTTTTAGCGTAACGCCGAATTTTCTAAAGAGCAGCTTATCCCCTTTTGCCTCTCACTCAATCTTGGAGTAGACCCATGACTTCCAATCCAGATGAGTCACCGGATTCCCCTAGTAACCCATCGCCTACTGGGTCTCCGTCCGCGTCGAGTCGCGATTGGCTTTTGGTGACATCGAGAATACTTCTTTTACTATCATTTGTTGGGATTGCGATGATGCTGTCCGAACTGTGGCGCTTGAATGAAGAGACTGACGTTGTTGGAATGGTGGATCGAGTCGTCTTTTACTCGTTAACTGCCGTTTTTCTTGGCACGGTTTCGGCAGTGCTGTTGGCCCTGAGGCAACTCAAATTGCTGCCCGACATGAACCTCATGGCATCGCGGCTTTCAGCCCAACACCTACCCGGAGCGCCGTCATGGGACGAACTCCAGAAGAAGGGTGGCGCAAAACAAGTACTCTTCGCTTGGCTGATGGATTGCGTGTCGATGATTGCAGGAGTATTCTTGTTCGCTTTAGGCGCGTGCATGATGAGCGAGACGCAGCCTATCCTTGCTGCGGTCTTCCTCACATTTGCTGTCCTGTTTCCCGCAATGATGAAATCATCGCACCGTACACGGCAGGCCATATTCGGTGTGCCGTCAAGGGACGAGTGAGTCGAAAAAGGGGATAAGTCCAATTTCCGTGAAACGCCGTGAAGTTCGTTGATGATTCATCGACTCGAAATTGGACTTATCACCTTTTTCCTCTCTTAGGCGATTGGTGTCCGCACGCATCCCTTTCATTGACATTTCCGACAAGGATGAACTCAACCATGAGATTCACCACGCCCCTCTTGTTGCTCGCCGCCGCGTTGCTTGTTGCCTTGTGGCCTTCATCTTCCCCCGCCGCCACCGAAAAGCCGAATATCATTTACCTGCTGGCCGATGACCTGGGTTACAACGAATTGGGCTGTTACGGGCAGAAGTGGATCAAGACGCCGCACATCGACCGGCTGGCGGCCGAGGGGATGCGGTTTACGCAGCATTACAGCGGGGCGCCGGTTTGTGCGCCGTCGCGATGTGTGTTGATGACCGGCATGCACTCCGGACACGCCTACATCCGCAACAACGGCGAGGTGAAGCCCGAGGGGCAGCGGCCGATTCCCGAGGCGACCGTGACCATGGCGGAATTGCTCAAGCGGCTCAAGGCCATCGACGAAGCGGCAAGGTGAGGGAACGTAATCACGCTCGCGCTCGTAGGCGATGATGTCGTCGATGACTTCGTCTAATGTCCGCTGGGGGCGCCAGCGAAGGCCTGGCGCGTTGTGCATCAGTGCAGGAGAAATCCGCCCGGTTGGGTGAGGACGGCCGGATGAAAAAACATCGAAAAACACTTGAAATCTTGGACCCATATGCTATAAGAACCTCTCCGCAACAGCGGAATGGGGACTCCCGAAAAACAGATTGATGTACGGCTCGCGCACGATTCGTGCCGCCATGGTAGCGGCGGTGCCGTGCGCAGTAAGACGTAGAGTTGAAAAAGGGGAAAGCCATGTTCATTCACGGAAGAGCCATCGGGGGCTTTCTGATCGCGCTGACACTGGTGATCTCGGGAGGCTGCAAGGGAGGAACTCCGCAGGATGACGGAGGACCTACGACCGTGGACGCTGGAGGAGGAGCCGCGGCAGCGAATACCGAGGCGGCGGCGCTTAAGAACCAAGTCGCTGATCAAGAGCGGCAGTTGACGACACTGCGCAATCAACTCGACCAGGCGAAAAGGGAAAACAACGACCTCAATAAAAAGCTGCGGGCAGCCAGGTCCCAGGGCACCGCAGGCGAGAGGGTGCACGAGTTATCAGCCCAGTTGGAAAAATCCCGGGCCGAAAACCGGAGACTCAAGGGACTGGCGAAGAGTCTGAACATGGCGCAGCGGGAAATGGCGGCCCTGCGCGGGCGTGAAAGAGCGCATCAAGCGTTGCCTTGGCCCGTCGTGTGATGGCGCCGGTCTCGTCGATCGCCCAGCGAGTACCATCCCACTCGAGCCATTTCCGCCACGTGTGGCAGTACCGAACCTTGGTCCCGTGCTGGGCGATGAAGCGACGAGCGTTGCCGACGTCGGTACAGCGGGCACTCGTTAGGACGTCTTCCGTTGAAGATTCGGTCGACGTCGTCTCCCCGTCGTCCCGTGTCCTGGTCGGTAGAGACGGGGCGGGCGGCACAATCGGCACGGTCATTATCGCACCGCCCGCGGGTTGCGCATCCCAAATGCTAATCCGGACGCGATAGTTGCTCGAGCGGCGCGCTCACCGTCATCGTCCAACACCCCGCAGGCGCGTGCGCCGTCCAGGAGGGAGGCGAGCACGTCGGACTCCAGCAGTAGGCCAGCGCCTACGAGACTCCCGAGCTTCACAGCTCCGAC
>JADFKK010000039.1 GCA_022564995.1 Planctomycetota bacterium
AGCGCTACGCCAAGCACCCGCAGCAAATCAAGACCATCTGCTGCGGGCTAAAGCGGTCGCTGATCCTGAAGAAATATCGAACCGCCGGACAATTGCGCGAGTATTTAGAGATGATGCAGTGGGATTAAGGGGCTGGGGACTGGGGACTGGGGAAGAGCAAAGTGGCGACGACACGCTCTGTCTGGAGTTTTGTAAAGCCGCGACCAGTGGTCGCGCCCCCATAAAGCCACGACCGCTGGTCGCGCCCGAACGTGCAGTCAGTCATCCATGCCAGCGAGCGCAAAACTGAAGGATGCCGCGTAAGTGACCAACCCGACCGCTCAAACCCGCACTCCCCTCGTCGACGCCCACACGCACATCTTCCTCTGGGGCGAAAATCCGCGCGAGGGTTATCTCTCCGAGCGCACCCGCCGGTCTTGGCTCACGCGGCTGATTATCCGCTTGACCGGCATCGACCGCGAGCAGGGCGAGACGCTTAGCGAGAAGATGCGGCACCGGCTGTTGCGGCATCTGGAGGCTTCGCGGATCGATTACGCGGTGGTACTGGCCCAGGATGCGGTCTACCGGCACGACGGTTCGCGGGACGATGCCTCGACGCACTTCTACGTGTCGAACGATTACGTGCTCGACCTGGCCAAGCGCTCGGCTAAGGTGCTGCCCGGCTGTTCGATCAATCCCTGGCGCAAGGACGCGCTCTCCGAGTTGGAACGCTGCCACGCGGCCGGGGCGCGGCTGATCAAACTGCACACGGCCATTCAGGGCGTCGACCCCGAGCGCAAGGAGTTCGACCCGTTCTACGCGCGAGCCCGCGAGTTGGACATGGTGCTGATGTTTCACACCGGCTACGAGCATTCCTGCACGGTCGTCTCGCAGCGTTACACCGACCCGGGGCAGCTTGCCCGGCCGCTCGGTCATGGCGGCGTGATCATCGCGGCCCACTGCGGCACCTGTGCGCTGTTCGACCCCGAGGATTATTACCCCGCTTTCGTGCGGATGATGCAGCGCCACGACAATCTCTACGGCGACACGGCCATCATGGCCAGCCTGATTCGCTGGGGCTCGCTCAAGCGTCTCAGTCTCGAAGACGCCGACATCCGCAGCCGCATCCTGCACGGCAGCGACTACCCCTTCCCGCCCGCCCGCCTGCCGTATCTCCTCCGCACCGGCCTGTTCCCGCCCGAGCGGAGAAATCCGTTAGACATGGACCTGCGAATCAAGCAGTCGTTTGAGTTGGGGGAAGGTTACGGCGATCGGGTGTTGGAGTTGTTGGGGTTGGGAACGTAGGATCGGCATCAACCTTCCGGGTTGTCCAACAATTCCTGCAATCGCTGGGCAAGCTCGGCGGGAAACTTCGCGGCCACCGGCGGGTTACGTTTGAGCATGTAACGCGTTCAAAGGAGTAACGGACTCAATTTGCCGATCTGATCGTAGTTGTCGAGCATGTCTTCAGGGAGTTTCCCTAATTCCATGATCTGTCTATTGATGTTTGAGATATTGAGACCGAGCCTTTCTATGTGTTGACTCAGTATCGTTCGGCGGTGTTCGTTTTGCTCCTGTTCTAGAGCGTCTATATTATCCTTGAGATCACAACGATATCGTTCGAGTTGGACTCTTAGTTCTGCGATGTGACGTTGGTCAGTTCGCTCCGACACTGAATCGTGCCGGGACATCGATCGAATCGCGGACAAAATTTCTCCAACCGCATCTTCGGTTGATATTTTTGGCTGATCTCCAGTGGGAATCGCGTCGGGAATCTGCTTGAGCTTGCCCTCCAAGTCATCCCACCATTTGTTAAAGGCCCTCTTGAGTCGCTCATCAGATCGACGGTCGTTTGAATCCAGGGCACGGTTGATCGTCCGAGCGAGGCGATAGTTGTCCTGTTCATTCTTTGCAATGGTCGCCTGAAACTCCGAGAGTGGTTGACTTATCTGGCCAGGTTCAAGGTCGAAGAGGTAAGTCATCACCTGGCGCTGATCGATCGATTTTGAGAGCGCCCCCGACTCAAACAGAATCCACGGTGCGGTCAGATTGGTCGCCGTCAGGCAGATGATCCCGACGTGCGTGTTCTCCAAGTTTTCCGCGATCACCGACCGACCGCTTTCCCCCTTCGCGATCTCGCGAGACATGAACGGCTCCACCGTGGGGAACATGTCGGGCAACCAATCGTAAAGTGCCTCCGCAACTTTCAGGCTTGCATCACCCGACCAACTCAAAAACACCTTCATCACGTCACCTCCGAGGTTGTAGATGGGTCCGGATCGGCCATGCTACCACACCCCGATTGCTACATGTAGCACCTTTTCCGGAAAATCCCCCGCGGCTTCTTTCAAAACGTGACGCATCAAGCGGTAAAGTAGCGTGCAATTCTGCGGCCGATCGTTTACACTTATGGCCGGCGCGGCGGCCGGGAGGGTCGGTTCGTTTAACCGCAGTGCGCAATGGGCCGCGCGCGTTGGTGGGAAGCGCAAATCAGCCGCGGAGCGGCGACATCAAATAGCCTGGGGCGCGAGCCCCAGGAGAGAGTTTTCCAAATACGTTTTCAAGCCCCGGAGGGGCGACATCGGGGTGATGCCGCATTGCGTGTCGCCCCTCCCGGGCTTTCGGTTTTATTATCGATTATTCCTGGGGCTAACTATCGTCCCTCCGGGACTGAAAAAGTTGAATCCAAATAGCACAGGAGATTGTCATGTCGAAACAAATCATCTCAGCGAGCCTCGACCGTCGTCACTTTTTGAAGACCACCGGGGTGGCCGCGCTGGCCACGGCTGCTGTGCCGGCGGTGGCTAAGGCGGCGAAGGAGAAGAAGAGCACGCCGGAGTCGCTGGTGGAGGTGTTGTATAAGACGATGAGCGACAAGCAGAAGAAGGAGGTTTGCTTTGATTGGGATCACGTCGACAAGAAGCGAGGGCTGCTGCGGACTCGGTTGGAGAATAACTGGAAGATCACGAAGCCGAGTATTAAGAGTTCGTTCTATACGGCCGAGCAGCAGAGCTTGATTCGCGCGATCTTCGAGGGCATGACCAACCCCGATTGGCACGCGCGGTGGGACGAGCAACTCAAAGGCGACGTCGGCGGGTTCGGCAGACGGCAGAGCATCGCTATCTTCGGCACGCCGGGCGGCGATAAGTTTGAGTTCGTGCTGGCCAGCCGGCACATGACGCTTCGCTGCGACGGCAACAGCGCCGAGCACCTGGCCTTCGGCGGACCGATCCTCTATGCCCACGAAGGCGACGGGCTGTTCGAGAAGCCGGGCCATCCGAACAACGTCTTCTGGCATCAGGCGGTCGAGGCCAACAAGCTGTTCGGAATGCTTGACGGAAAACAGCAGAAGCAGGCGCTGGTGGTCAAAAACATGCCGACCGAAGAGAAGGTCGGCTTCCGCGGCGCCAAAGGCAAGTTCGACGGCCTGCCGGTCAACGAGTTTTCCCGCGACCAGAAAGAGCACTTGCAAAAGATCATGAAGCTGCTGCTCGAGCCGTTCCGCCAGTCGGACCAGGACGAGGTGGTCCGCTGTCTCGACGTGCAAGGCGGCTTGGACAAATGCCACATGGCGTTCTACAAGGAAAGCGACCTGGGCAACGACAGCGTGTGGGATAACTGGCGCATCGAAGGCCCGGCCTTCGTCTGGTATTTCCGCGGCGACCCGCACGTGCATGTGTGGGTCAACGTCTCCGACGACCCGAGCGTGAAGCTGAACAGTTGGCAGAATTCGATTTTGCGAAAGAAGGCGTAGGTCATGCTGTGCATGACGCGGTGCGCGCTTCGGGCACTTGTTTATATTCGGGCCAACTCGCCAAATCGACCAGCGCTGCTGCGATTCGCTCCAGATGCGGCTCGGTGAGGTCTTGATAGATCGGGATTTCGATCAAGTGATCGACCAGGAACTCGACGTCGGGAAATTCGCCGCGGGGCAGGTGCGGGTGATGGATGCCCCAGACCCCGATGGCGTCGATGCCGGCGGCGTGGAAACGCTCGATCGTGGGAAATTTGTCTTTGACCAGCACCGGAAGAAACAGCGGCACGGCGCCCTCGGGCAGCTCTTCGCGGAGCACGGCTACGTCGGTGTCGGCCAGCCGACGCACGAGCGACTGATAGTTTTCGCGGCGCCGCAGGGCGATCCGCCGATAGTCGAAACGCCGGATCAGCCAGCGGGTGATCGGCCCCATGTTCCAATCGATGAGCGAGGGATCGAAGTCGAGTGAATCGGGGCAATCGACCGCCAGCTTCGATCGCCGCACCACAGCGCGGCAGGGCCATTCGATGAGTCGACGCAGTGCGAGGCCCGCGCGCCCGCCGTGCAGTTCCAGGTGATTCAGCGCGTGCTTTACCGTTAGGTTCAACTCCGAATAAAAGCTGCTGCGGATCGGCAACGGCGGCAGTTCGACGTCGTTGCGGTTGACGGCCAAAATGCCCCCGGCCGCGGTCGGCACGCTTTTGTACAAACAGAAGATACTCACGTCGCCCCAACTGCCCAGCGGCCGATCGCCGGCGCGCCCCAGCAGTGACAGCGCAACGTCTTCGATCAGATAGATACCGTGCCGGTCGGCCATTTTGCGCAGCTCGGCAATCGGCGCGGGGAAGCCGAAGAAGTGAATCACGTACAGCGCCTTGGTGGCCGGCGTGATCAGCGATTCGATTTCGCCTAAGTCAATTTCCAGATCTCGGCGGACACCGTAATACTTCAGCCGACAGCCCATGTGCAATAGCGGCGCCGACTCGGTGCCGCTGTGATAGGCGGGAAAAACGATCTCGTCGCCCTGGCCCAGGCCCAGCGCCTTGGCCCCGTGATAGAGCGCGTTGCGTCCGAGGTAATACTGTCGGGTTCGCTCCGCGCAAAGCGGGAACGGCAGCGCAGAGTGACTTTGCCGCTTCCAAAGGGAGCGGGTGCCGAGAGTTTGATACGAGGGAATCCAAGGCGGCATGGCGATTGGGCGGTTTGAGGAGGAAAGCGAAGCCAGCACGAACGTCTTTATTGACAACATGACAACCATAGCTCGCCGGGCGGTCACTCCCTACTTGACGCGAAAGCGTGACGAACGGTGCGATGCGAACAGCCGGCACGAACGGGGCATGACACGCTTTTGGGCCTTTGTTTTGCACCGTGACGTGCTCCTTACGGCCCTTACGGATCGACGTATCTCGAATGACTTCCATCAGATACAACATATCTCGGCAGCCATCCTTGGAACCTGGGCCGGTGCCCAATACAATGTTCCGTTGCGGTCGGCATCGTGCCGACCATCGATTTTGTCCTCTGCTTTGGCGGCTGGATCGACCGAAAACTATGGATGGCCTTTGGCCGAATAGGAAAAAGCCCGGCGTCTTTTTGCAGGCGTCGGGCTGTTGTTTTTTTGCGTGATTCACGACCCTGGCCTTCCGGCCAGGGCTCGGGTTGTCTCTTAAGTTGAATTGAATTGGAATTCCGCTGGGATGCCTTCGTTTACTCATCATATTTTTGTTTGTTGTAATCGTCGCGAGCCGGGCAACGTGCGCGGCTGTTGCGATCCTGATGCGAGCGAGTCGCTGCGCATGGCGTTCAAGATGGCGCTACAACGACGCAACCTCGGCCCGACGGTTCGTGCCAACAAGGCCGGCTGTCTCGACCAGTGTGAGCAGGGGCCGACCGTGGTCATCTATCCACAGCAGATTTGGTATGGCGGCGTTCGCCTGCAAGACGTCGAGCGAATCATCGACGAGACAATCATCGGCGGGCACGTGCTTGACGATCTGTTGATCGCGGGCGAAATGCTCAACACCAAAGGGAAAGGCCCACCGCAAGCCGCCGGCGAAGGCGAAGCGGCGGTGGGACAGACAAAATGAGAATCGTCGTCATGGGCGCAGGCACGGTCGGCACTTCGATTGCCGAGATGCTCTGCCAGTTCAAACATAGCGTGACGGTCATCGACGAGGATCGCCAGCGCATCCGCGCGCTGAATGAAAAGCTCGACGTGCGGGCGCTGACCGGCTCGGCGGCCCGATCGAGTGTGTTGTTTCAGGCCGACGTGTTGGGGGCCGATTTGGCTTTGGCGGTTACCGGCAGCGACGAGGTGAACATGATCGCCGCCAGCATGGCCAAGGCGATGGGCGCCCACCGCAGCGTTGCGCGGGTGTACGCTCCGGTGTTTCGCGACGCCAGCACGTTCGACTATCAGCGACACTTCAACATCGACCGGCTATTGAGCCTGGAACATCTCTCGGCGCTGGAGCTGGCCCGCGGCATTCGCTCGCCCGGTTCGGTGGCGGTGGAAAATTTCGCCCGTAGCAACCTGGAGGTTCACGAGATCGTCATCGCGAAGAAGACCAAGGCGGTCGGTGTGGCCTTGCGAGATTTGGGCCTGCCGCCGAAGGTGCGCATCGGCTCGATCTTGCGCGACGGCAAGACGTGGATCGCGGGGGCGGAAGATCGGCTGGCGGTGAACGACCAGATCACGCTGATCGGCACGAGCGACGACATCGACGACGTAAAAGATAGGTTTCAAACCGAGACGCCGCCCAAGCAAGGCATCGTCATCGCCGGCGGCGGCGAGACCGGCTTTCATCTGGCAGGCACGCTGCAAGGCCCACGATACTCAATCGTGCTATTGGAAACCGATCGTGACCGCTGCGATTTTCTAGCGGCCAATCTGGACAACACGACGGTCGTACATTGCGATGGCACGCGGCGCGAAACGCTCGAAGAGGAACGCGTCGGCAGCGCCGATGTGTTTGTATCTTGCACGGGCGACGACGAGAATAACATTTTGGCGGCCATCGAGGCCAAGGACATCGGCGCCAGAAAAGTGATGTCGATCGTCGGCCGGCCCGACTACGCGGCTGTGATGAGCAAGGTCGGCATTGATCTGGCCGTCAGCCCTCGGCAGGTAATGGCCCGACAGGTGATGGGTTTTCTGCACAGCGGCCCGGTCGTTTCGCGAACGTCGCTGGCCGGCGGCGAGATCGGGCTGTTTGAGATCGACGTATTGCCCGATGCCCCGGCCACCGAACACGTGCTGGCTCGGCTGGAGCTGCCACAACAGTGCCTGATCGCCGCCGTGATGAGGGACGATTACGTTCGCGTGCCGGGTGCCGACGATCACTTGCGCGAAGGCGACACGGTGATTGCTTTGGTGGAGGAGTCGGCGGTGGACGAGATGCTGAAGGTGTTTAGTGTTAATGGCCAGTGATGCGGTAGCTTGGGGCATCGTTGTTCACTGCCTCGCGGTTTGAAATCGGCAAGTCGGTTTTCGCCGCACCTTGGTGACTGATTTATCATTCATTATTTGTCATCCGTCATTGGTCATTGACGAGCTTGGTGGAAGGACTCACCGCCTTGCGGGGCAAGTTCTTTCGTCGGTTTTTAATGACTAATGACGAATGAAAAATAACAAATGATCAATGGTGCGACGTGGGATAAGCCGAAGATTTCACGTTGCACTTAGAGGAACTGTGCTCATCAAACCTCGGGCAAGCCTCCCGCCTCGCCCCACATTCCGGCCAAAATGAACCTTCCCTTAATCAGCAAGCTGCTCAGCGTCGTCGCCGTGTTGATCGGCACGATGATGGCATTTAGCCTGCCTTGGGCGCTGCCGGCGGTGAGCGGGCACGGGTTCGAGAAGCTTGGCTTCTTCGGCCTGACGACTTCGATGATCGTCTCGTTGGCCGTCGCGGCGGTGTTGCTGAGGATCGGACGCAACGCCCAGGGACAGCTCTATCGCAAGGAAGCGATGGCGGTGGTCGGTTTGAGTTGGATTCTGGCCACGGTGCTCGGCGCGCTGCCATTTTATCTGAGCGGCACGGCGCGGGAGCGTGCCTGGAATCCGCAAACTCAGAAGGATGAGCGAGTGCCGATGGACATCGCCGATGCACTTTTCGAATCGCAGTCGGGCTTCAGCACGACCGGCGCCACGGTCATCACCGACCTGCGCCGGGTGCCCGATTCGATTCTCTTCTGGCGAAGCAGCACGCACTTTCTCGGCGGCTTGGGAATCATCGTATTATTCGTAGCGATCTTGGGACAGGGATCGGCCGGTAAGGCGTTGATGCGGGCCGAGATGCCGGGCCCGACGGCCGACAATTCACAAGCCCGGATGCAGCACACGGCCTGGGTGTTCGCCTCAATTTATTTTGGGCTCAACGCGGTGTTGACGGTGGTGCTGATGATCGAAGGCATGGGCCCCCTGGATGCGCTGTGCCACGCGTTCGGCACGATGGCCACCGGCGGTTTCAGCACGCACAACGAGAGCCTCGGTTATTTCGGCACGCACGGATATAACGGCCCGCTGATCGAGATGACGATCGTCGTGTTCATGATTCTGGCCGGAACCAACTTCGCGCTGCTGTATGTCATGGTGCTGCCGAAGCTGGGCCTGAAGGAGAAGTTCTATCGCTTCTTCGGCGACGTCGAATTTCGCGTGTACATAGCGATCATTCTCGGCGTGACCGCGATGGTCTGCCTGTTTGGGCTGCTGATGAGTAACGACTTTGGCGATCTGCCCAGCGCCATTCGCTACGGCCTGTTTCAAGTCGTGTCGATCCTCACCACCACCGGCTACGGCACGCACGACTTCGACGGCTGGAACAGCTTCGGCCGCGGCGTGCTCTTTTTGCTGATGTTCGTCGGCGGCTGCGCCGGCAGCACGGGCGGCGGCATGAAGGTGATCCGCCACATCTTGTTCTTAAAGATCCTGCGTCTGGAGGTCGAACAGGCATTTCACCCGAACGTCGTCCGGCCACTGCGGCTCGGCGGCAAAGCGATAGACGATAAAGACCTGCGGCGTAACATCATGGTCTACTTCGGTCTGATTCTGGTGATCTTCGTTTTTAGCTGGATGGCCCTGGTGACCATCGAGCCGGACAGCACCTGGAGCCGCAGCGGACAGCCAGCCTCGAACAAGCTCATCGACTGCGCATCGGGCGTCGCGGCCACGCTCAACAACATCGGCCCCGGGCTGGGCATTGTCGGGGCGACGGAAAACTACGCCCACTTCACCTTCGCCTCGAAGCTGCTGTTCACCTGGCTGATGATGCTCGGCCGACTCGAGATATTTGTAATTCTCGTGTTGTTCATGCCGAGTTTTTGGCGCACGCGGTAGGGGACAAACAATCGCACGTTCTTTCGTCTAACGGCAAGCCGCAGGCGCCTGCGTTTTTATTTCAGACGTCCCATCCGAAACGCAGTCGCCTGCGGCTTGCCGTTAAACGATATGATCACGGCTTGGGCAGCAGAAACTTAGCCGCGGCACTGCCCTCGGAGACCGTATGCGGCAGCGACACATTGCCGGCTTTGGCATCGGCCGACAGCGTTACCGGCACCTTCCAGATCACGCTGCCGACTTTGCAGATGCCCTCGGCGCCCTCGCGGCAGTAGTGATAGACGAGCGAGACGGTGAGCGTATCGCTGCCGGTCGTTTTGGCCAAGGGCAGCATCACGTCGAATCGCACCTCGGGTTTCGTCAGTCTTATGGTGCGACGCAGCGCGGCGCGATCCACCGGGCCTTTGGCGTCAGCCGCCTCGACGTAGTAATACATCGGCGCTAGCGTATTGAGTTTATAGCCCTCAGGCAGCGTGATCTTGGCCGCCAGCCGCAGTTCCTTGCCGACCGGCTTAACTTTCACCGCCTTTAACAAAACGGTCTTGGCGAACAGGAACGCCGGCTTCACACGGGGCGACGTGACCGGCGGTTTGGGCGGTTTAAGCCCTTTGATGGTGAGCGTCGAAACCTTGTTTCCGGCGTCCAAATCAACGACGCGAATCGCGTGATTGTTCGTGTCGGTGACGTACAGTTTGCCGGCCGCGGCCGAAATGCCTTCCGGTTCGTCGAACGTGGCGCTGGCTCCCACTTGGGCATCGTCCGCGCCCGGCTTTCCGCTGCCGGCGATCGTGTCGCAGCGGGCCGTCTTGGGATCGAGCCGCTTGATCTTGTTGTTGTACGTGTCGGTCAAGTAGAGCTTACCACGATGGTAAACCACGCCCAGGCAATGTTGCAGCAGCGGCCCGTCGGTTTGCTTGGCGTCGCCATTGAAGAACAACGCGCCCTCTTTTTTTCGCAGCAGACCCTTTCCGTCTCGGTCGCCAAAGACGAACAGCCTAGCGCTCGACAGTTGGGAAGTGCCGATGACCGTTTTCACGTTTTCCTTGGGATCGAACGGCACCGCGCGGATCGAGCTGCCTTCGCTATCGGCCACATACAGCCAGGTGCCGTCGGAGGCCAGGCCGCTCGGCTGGGCGAACGAAGAAAAACCGGTCCGATACGGTTCCGGCGGCAACAGCGGCCCGTCGACGATGTCCTCTCGCCCGTTACCCGCGTAGGGTCCGATTTCCTTTTCGTCGAGCGTCATTTTCCAAATCTGATGCGGGCCGGCCATCGCGATGTAGAGATCCTTTTTATGCACCCACAATGCCCAGGGACTGTTTAGTTCGGTCTTGCTCGGCGTGCCGACGAATCGCTTCGGCGGCTTGGCTTCGCCGATACGAAAGGCCCGCGCGTCGAGCCCCGGCCAGGCGCTGCGGCCTTGCTTGCCGCTGCCGGAGATGGTCGTCACGGTTTTCTTCAGCAGGTCGATCTTGCGCAGCATGTGGTTTTCCGTATCGGCCACATAAAGCGTCTGGCCCACCAGCGCCGTTCCCTGAGGGCGATTGAACTGGGCCGTGGCATAGTCGCCGTCGGTCTTGCCGATCTGGCCCGTGCCGATGATTTCGATCAGCGTGCCGTCGAGCTTGGTGATGACGATGCGGTTGTGGTTACTGTCGCTGATGAACAGCCGATCGCTTGCCTCGTCGGCCAGCACCTTGCCGGGATAACGCAAGGGCGTGGTCTTGGCCTTTCGGGCGGCCAGATCGAAGCGCAGCGGCTGACGATCAATGAGGCCCTTCTTCTCGTAATAGGGCATCACGCGTTTCAGAAGCTGATCGAGATACTCAAACTTGTGCTCTCCGGAATCCATCCAAAACACTTGGCCCTCGGGGTCGATCATCGCCATCGACGGCCAGCTTCTCACGCCGTAGCGATTCCAAATGGCGTGCTCGGCGTCGTTCACCACGGGGTGTTCGATTTCGTAACGCATCACGGCGTCGGTGATGTTTTTGGAGTCCTTCTCTCCAGCGAATTTGGCCGAGTGAACTCCGATGACGACCAATTCATTCGGATACGCTTTTTCGAGTTTTTTCAGTTCCGGCAGCACGTGCATGCAGTTGATGCAGCAATAAGTCCAGAAATCCAACAACACGAATTTTCCGCGAAGCTGCCGCAGTTCGAGCGGGGCAGCCGTGTTGATCCAAGAAATCCCACCGGTGAGCGGCGGCGCGGGAACGCGGCGAAAGGGCGGTCCCTCGTCGCGAGGCTTGTCCGCCTTGGCTTCGGTTGGCTTGGCTTCGGCAGGCTCGGTTTTGGCAGGCTGCGGATCGGCCTTCTCGGGCTGCTCTTGGTCTGTGTCGGAATCGCTCGGCGGCGGCGAATCTTTCTCGGCCTTCTTGGGGGAGGACTGATCGGAAGGCTGCCTGGCCAGCGCGATAGATTCTTCCGTCACGGCACCCGGATTGCAACTTGGGAGTGCTAGCAAACTGGCCAACAAGATGACCAACCCACAGGCCGTAGCCCGGTGAAAAATAGGCGTGATGCGAGTCATCGAAATTCCTTCACAAGATATCGCCGTCTGGGGGTGCTTTGGCGGCGGCGTGTTGCTGGGCTGTGCCTTGGTGGGCAGACAATCTGCCCCCGGAGTATCCATCCTACCGGAAATCTGTCAGTGGCGAAAACCCAAGCCACGAATTGCTCGAATTAACGACTTTGATGCCATTTGTCATCAGCCTTGTACATCAAGGAAATACCGTAAAACGTCCGTTCGACGGAGTTAATGTTGGTTTTTGGCGAGAGGAATGGAAGCTGTTTGCATTTTTCCACATTGGAGGTTGTTGTCCGCTCGGGTATGATCCCCGCCCCACATCACATGATGAACGAACGGCCTGCGCCCGATCGGACATACCTGAAGTTGACGCCCTGCGCCTACAAACGTAAGGTTTCGCAGCCGGCCATCTGGCACGGGAGAGGTTTCGCCCGTGGGCGGAGCGCTGCGGGACGCTGACATCAACAGCATGGAGTGGGAGGAACCGGGCCGCCTGGTTGCCTTGGCGGTCCTTAGAATCATAGGGGTTAATTTCGTGCTAGCAAAATCGCTACTCGGTTTGTCGCTTTCGTTGCTGCTGCTCACCTCGGCCTCGGCCCAGCAGTGGGCAGAGAAAATGTTCCAGGGGCCGCTCAGCCACGATTTTGGCACGGTCGCCCGGGCATCGAAGGTCGAACATCGCTTCACGCTGAAGAATCTCTACAAAGAGACCGTCCACATCACCGGCGTGACCACCTCGTGCGGCTGTACGACGCCGTCGATCACCAAGCGCACGCTCAAGACCCACGAGACGGCCGAGATCGTCGCCAAGTTCAATACCAGCTCCTTCACCGGCAGCCGCAGCGCGACGATTACGGTCACGATCGACAAGCCGTATTACGCCGAGGTGCAGATGCGGGTCAAAGGCACGATCCGCACCGACGTTGTGTTCTCGCCCGCCGGCGTGCAGTTTGGCGAAGTGCAAGTTGGATCGAAGACCACCAAGACGATCAAAGTGGCCTATGCCGGCCGTGGCGATTGGAAGATCGTCGACGTGCGTAGTGCCAATCCGCACCTCGAGGTTGAAATATCGCCCACGCGGCGTTCCGGCGGCAGGGTCGATTACGAAATCGTCGTGCATCTGAAAGACGACGCGCCCATCGGCAGCCTGCGCGACCAACTGGTGCTGATCACCAACGACCCCAACGTGCCGCGGATTCCCTTGTACGTCGAGGGCAACGTCTTGGCGGCCGTGACGATCAGCCCCTCGCCGCTTTTCTTGGGATCGCTAACTCCCGGCCAGAGCGTCACCAAGCAATTGATCGTGCGCAGCAAAACGCCTTTCAAGATCACCAGCGTCGACTGCGAAGACAAGCGCTTTGCGTTCAAACTGCCCGAAACGTCCAAGACATTGCACGTCGTGCCGGTCACCTTCACCGCCGACGAATCGATGGGCGAAGTGATCCACAAACTCTGCTTCCACACCGACCGCGGCAAAACCATCGCCCCTGAAGTCGAACTCCGAGCGAAAGTGATCGAGCCGAAGATCACCGCCAAGGCGTCCGAAGCGCGCTAGGCCGGACTATTCATCAGCCGCGGGGCGCTAGCCCCCGGTTTTCACGACAATCCCGTCCGTCCTGGGCGCTCTCGCCGATCTGTCGTCGGGCGATGGTCCAGTGCTCGATCCTATCGAGATGCAACTTTGCCCCAATTCCGCATTGCCAAGGATCGACCGCTTGCACGGGGAGTGGTTGGACATGGACCACCGGTAATCGAACCCGTTTTAACCAGCCCAGGCATTTATGCCTGGGACCACGGCCGACGACACCGCGTCGTCGGCCCCGTTCGTAGTAACCGGATTCATCCGGTCAAAAACCGCATGAATGCGGTCACTACGAACGTCGTCGTCAATCCCAACGGGATTGCACCCCCGCCGCTCCGCCCGCCATTTCCCACCGAAGCCACAGCACTGCTGGACAAGCCAGCAGTGGCACCCGGCGGGCGGTATATTGTCGAAAGACGTACAGACATTTGCAATTTCCCTTCATTCCGCGGAGTTACCAAGCAAGCAGGGCCGCTCCGGTAACGCGGCGTCGAGTTGGTGTTTTGGCTGCGGTCGAAGCGACTCTTCACGCGATAAGTCCTTGCTGCGGTTGGCCTTGTGTTTTGTGTCCGGCAGAATAACCACAACACAGCTTGTGTCCGACAGAAGGGCTTTCGTCGCACACAACCATCCAGGTCGGCCGAAAGAATGGCCAAATTTCGCCGGTTCTCGTCGATTGCCACTTCCGTCGTTCCGATGTATGCTTCAAGTTAGAGTCGGGAACGAAATTCGGCTCCATGCCGTGTGACTCGCTCGCGAGCCCTCATATTCCCGGCTCTATTTTTCTAGGCTCTCCGCCTTCAACGGGTTTTTCTTGGTGTAATACGCACCGTACCCGTTCTCTCGCGTGTCGTCCACGTCATGCACGAGGCTGACATTCGCGGCCACGTACTCCCAATACCGCTCTTCGCCTCGCTCGTATAACCGTTGCAGGGCCCAGAGGAAATAGTCGACCGCTTGCAGCCCTCCGGCCTCCGCCGGATTGGCTGCCATGATCTCGATTGGAGAGGTCGCTTCGATCCCCCACGAGGCACGCAAATTGTTCCGCGCCTGTTCAATGGAACTGCGCAGCGCCGCGGTGCGGCTTCGATTGCCGCGACGAGAGAACCGAATCACGTAGCTGTCTTCCTTGTGCAGCCGCTCCTTGAAAATTCGGCTCACACAGCGGTCGTACAGATGATTGGGATGATAGCGATATCCCGGATGTTTCTTGTTGTGTTCCTGAACTTTCGCGACGATGGTCTGCTTGTTCCGCACCACGGCGAAGAACCGCAACTCGTGCTGCATGAGGAGACGATACACCTCGCGTCGCACTTCCGCGCAGTCGTCCTTGGCGTGAAATGCCTCAGCCGTCTTCCGCCGCTCGGGCTGCATCGACGGCACCTTCGCCAAATACGGGTCGGCGAGCAGCGCGATTCGCAACGCTGCCAGTTCCGCGTCGAGTCCCACGGAGTCGTCCGTCTCGAGCACGCCGAGTATGAAGTAACTCGAACAGCCTTCCTGTCCCACGACGACTCGCTTCTTCTTGTTGAAGAGCGTGCCGTCCCCCGCCTCGTCAACGAAGTAGTGGCACGTGCGAGGCTGTTCAGAGCCGGTCTCATTCATTGCGAATTCGCGTTTCTCTTCAAATCACGTCAACAGAAAGGTCGGTAAATGGCCGGAATTCTTGTGGTCGGATGCAGTCGTCGGTGATGAGGCGCTTTGGGTCGGGGAAGGTTGGCGGGAGGCCGGGGGCGGTGACTGGTTGGTTGTTGTCGATGCGGGCGGCGACGGCGAGGTTTAGTGCTAGGAGTTGGGCGAGGGAACCCTTGGGCGAGAAGCCGTAGGCGGCCAGCACGGCGGCGTCGAGGGCGGCGTGGGCGTCTTTAAGCGGGTTCTTGCCCGGCAGTTCCAGCGTGCGATACACGGCCCGCAGCCCGCCTTTGATCTTCTCCAAAGCCGTCCTGATGTGCAGCGCACCGTGTGTCGCGATCGCCTTTCTCTCAGCTAGCGACGTAGCCATAGGTGGCGCAAAACAATATCAGGGGCATCCTTGCCCGTCTCGACATAGCGGAAATCTCGTTTGTGGCGAGACGAGTAGGTCTGGTCAGAGAAAAGGATTGTTTGTGACGAATCACAGGCTGTCGGCGTCGACGTTGTCACGATTATCTCCGATTTATCCAGGGCATCCAACAGTTTGGGTTCGACCGTATATTTCTCTGCGGCGTAGCCGACCATCATTGCGTTGGTCATCGCCCATGCGTAGTCGCCGCGCACGAATCGGGCAATACCCAGCGTGCAATAATGCGCACCGGCCGTGTGCTTCTGATCGACCGGTTTGCACTCGATAAAGACACCATCCTGGCTGGGACGGATGTTTTTTCGTCCTCTGATTCCGATGTGCAAATCTGGCATCTTATCGAGAATTGTCCCATTGAAATTCCGATATTTTGTTTCACGTGTTCCTGTTTCCATCAGATTATCATCGAAGCCCTCAACACGCCCCGAGTCGTATATCTCATCGAACAGAATCTCGTGGAGCCTCTGAGTAATCGTGTCTTCGTGGGCATTGGCCAAGTCAAATTCAGCAACGTCCATCTGACGGATTCGCACCCATGCGAGCCGAATCGCTTCTTCGACAATCAGGAACACCGATAGCGACAGCGGTGGATGCGGCGGCCGGAATCGAGATGGAGGAGTTGCGAAGATCCCCATGACTATTTGTTTCCCTCGAAGACAGAGAAATAGTCACGCAAGATGTCCGCCGCAAGTAGCCGGGCGCGGCTGCGAGTCCAGTAGCGGTATTGATTCAGTAGTCCGACCCGCAGCGATTCCTCGTTCGCTTGAATGATGATGCTGGCTCCGGTTTTTTCGGCAAGCTCCAGAATCATTGCTTGCAGCCAGTCAGATGACTCAACGCGCTGATCGGTTGTTCGCACGGACAGGAAACGGAACGAAACGTCTTGCTGGGCATCACCGAGCGTTTCAACGACGATGCTCTTGCCAAGCTTCTTCGCAAATGGGTTGAGAGAAGTCTGAAGCGTGTTGCGGAATTGCCTCGCTTGTCCATTCGTCGGCGGATTACTCGCGCGTTTCCCTAATTCATCATGTGGACTGCGGACGGTGAGTGTATCGTTAATGACCTGACAATCACGATTACTAAGTCCGTATAGGCGACCAAAGAACTCGTCAATCTCTTCAAACACGGTTTCGTCTTTGGATTCCAAGCGTGTTGCTAGCGCCGAGATTTGGAGACGCTGTTTGTTGGTCAAGTCCTCCAGTGGAATGATTGGGCAGGAATCGAAGTCTTCCTTGTAAAAGTACGTTCGCTCGACGCCCAGTTTCGCGCTCGTACAGAGCGCGAAATAGAACCAAAGATTGCTATGGGCGAATAGATGAAGATACTGGATGAGTAATCTCGCATCAGGATGCCCCTTGGCGGAGTAACCGTAAAAGCTTTTGTTGAACGCGATGTCAACATAACATGAAAGCGACGTTCCTTTGTGGCGATCCCGAGGCAAAGACTGTCTCAACAGCAGGAGCGGCCCTCTATATACGCGAAGTGGATCAGCTGAGTGTTTCAGGAGTAGAGACCTTTTGAGCGTATCGTGCCTAAATCTACGACAGCGTTGCGGCACAATGGTGAACTCGGAAGACGTTTCAGCCGAACTACCAGCATCAAGGAGATCCTTCATCAATGAAGCGTCTTTTTGTGGGCTGCCCTTTACGGTGTAGCCCTGACGACTCGTGAGAGTCAGATGATTCGACCAGTATTCGCCCAACTCGTGGCGACTTGCCAACCGGATCTTACGAACCACATCGACATCGAGCCTCGTCCCGATGGCGAGCGTCTTAAGGAGCCAGTCCTCTTTCAGTACATCGCCGATTTCCAACACATGCGCCGCGTGGGCGTCAATCCGAAGCTCTCCGACTCTGTTGAGCGCAGTGTCGGCTTGCGGACTGACGAACCAGAACGCACTATCGCTTTGGGGAATCTCGTTCCGAGCGAAGACCAGCATGAAAGGTTGATCCATATCTGGCCAGACATTTGTCTTCCGCACATTTGAGCAATTCACGATTCCAGTGAAGCGGATCAACTGAAATAGCGCACTGCGAGCTTGCCGTGACACATCGCCTTGTTTGAAAAGCGTGCGCGCGGGGAGTGCCATCGCAATTCGACCTTTCGGTCGACACCATTCGGTCGCTTTCCAGAGAAAAGGTAGGTCGGGCACATGGTCAGGATTCTGATAGACCTTTCCCGTCGCCTCATCTTTTCGCGAGATGATCTCTTTGCTGACCGAATTTAGCTGCAATGAAAGCTCTTCGTTCTCGCGAATTCTGGACCAAGGCGGATTACAAAGAACCAGATCGAACCGTTTGTCGAACTTATCCCCGACGTGCGATCCCAAACTCCCGATAACCGATCCCGTCTGGCGATCCGTGGTGCGATGATTGAATAGCACTGAGTCGTCGAGAGCGTGGAACTTCAATTTTTCGGGTGGGATCGGCTGCGGATCGAGTTCAATCGCGGTCAAGTAAAGACTCAGCGCAGAAAGCCGTAGCGCCGATTTGCTGATGTCGAACCCACACAACTGCCGTTCCAGAATTCGCCGAATTACCTTGGTATCCGGCCGTATACCCGAAGCTCGCCAATGCTCCAGATAGAGTCGGCGAAAAGCGAGGACCAAGAAGACCCCAGCGCCGCAAGCCGGATCAAGCACTTTTGCCTGTGCTGCGTTCTCCAGACCATCGAACGCCTCATCGACGAGCGTCATCGCAATGTTACGAGGTGTGTAATGAACGCTGGTCTCGCTCGATTCGGCTTCGTCCCACTTCCAGCAGAATGCTTCGTAGACTTGGCTCAGCAGACCGACAGGCACGTGAGCAAAGTCGAACATTGCCCAGGAGAATTGGCCTTGGTAGTCGTCGTCGCCGATCGGTATGTTTCCGCGAACGATGGCACTTAGATTCTTAAAGACGATCTTTGAGCGGTTCAGGCCTTCAAAGAATTGACGAGTTCCGCGTTCGCGTAGCGGCAAGAAATCGCCGTTGAACGTCTGGTCAAGCCATCGACTGGTCTGGTACGCATTTTCGGCGTTATCGAAGCAGGCGTGCAGTTCCGATGCTCGCGAACAGATCTTGTGCGTGTCCGCAGGCGTGATAATGTCTCGATCGCACAGAAAACGAAAGAACAACGCTCGGCCGACCAAAGAGAGTACATTGTCCGCGCCGATCTGGCGAGCGATCCGGTCTATTCCCGTCAAAAGGAGCTTGTGCATTTCGTCGAAAACCAGATCGGACTCGTCCGCTCGCTGACCGTCGACGTTGGCGTGAACCAAGTTCGTGTAGAAGTTGATGGCTTCGCTCGTGCCCGCCGAGAACACTTTCCATTCCGGTTCAACTTCCCCCAGCTTTACGGGAGCAACTTCAAGAATCCCCGGTTTGATGACCGCCAGATGTGCCCGCTCGCCGCGACAGGCGATGCTCTTGTTCAGCTTGATAAGTTGATCGTTGGGCGAAGATGAAAGCCGACTGGCGTTCACGTAGTACAAAACCGGGCGACGATCGTTTTCGACTGCGCCATCCGGAAGAAATCCCTCCTCGCTCGCCCGTTCATTCGGCAGCAGATCGAGGTAGTTGACTAACTCGGGACGGTGATCGTCCGTGAAACGGCGAATTACGTGTTCGCTGATCCCGTATTGTCGCAATTCGTGGGCAATATTCACGATGTGGTCACTTGAAAAAACGGCCTGTACTTTCGCTCCGCCGGGATCAGTGTATCAGGAACGAGGAATCGCATGAATCGCACCGTAGCCGTCTTGGCAGAATGGGGCCGTAGACCCAGAATTCGTCGAAATTGCGCAGGACGACGTAACGGGGGCGAGGCGGACCCAGTAGTCGAAGGCCTGGCGGAAGTGGCGCGAGAGATCCTCGCCGCGCCGCTTCATTTCGATCAGCACGACCGGCTTCCAGACGTAGTCGGCAAAGGCGATGCCGCCGCCGTCCTCGCGGGATTTGCGGATGCGCAGCTCGGGCGTGCCGCCGACGTCGAGACAGCCGGGTTGGCCGAAGGCTTGGAAGAGGCGGTCTAGGAAGATTTGCGCCTCGCCCTTTTCGTCGCCCGTGATGTGGTCGGCGACCCAGGCGACGAAGGACTCCAGGCGATCGGATTTGATTCCTACCATGTTATGGGGCCTGAGTGGATGATTTTTCGGGTGGCAGGATACAAGACGGAATTGTCGCGGATTTGGGGAGGATGGCAAGGGGTTGGAAGATACCCAAGACCGGGTTGTGGAATTGCGTGGCAATTCGAGCGGGGAACGGAAAGCGGAGCGGAAAAACACTGAGGTCGAAGGCCGCGGCGGGGCCGTCCTATTCACGCCCCGGCAGCTTGTCGTAGTCAGCGTGGGAACCGACCCAGAACCAGAGGATATTCGACTCTTGCTGCACGACGAGAGCCCGGTAGTGTAGGCCGACGCGGACAGAGCGGAAACGACCGATCTGCTTGAAATGTAGCGAGGGGTGTCGCGGGTCTTGACGCAAGAGGGTGTAGCACTTGTCTGCCAGCCGCCTGATGTTCTCGGGTAACTACGCCAGAAACGTGGGGTGGCGAGGTGATTCACAACTGCCTGGTGCGGCCTGCTTGCTGGTCCGAGAGGGCCTCATCGGCGAGCGCGTCTAAGCGGCCCGCGGCGACGTCTTGTTCGACTTGTCGGTCCCACTGCGCGGCGTCGAACTCGGTAAACCAGCAGCGAAAGGCCGCCAGTTCATCTGGCGCCAGTTGGCGAATTGCGGCCTCGATTTCGGGTATGCTACTCATACCTGAATTCTACTCCGCTCGGCCTCGTTCGGCAATCGACGAGGAGATTTGGAATGCCGCAATGCGGACGAGGAAACTCGGGGAATCGCCCCCGGACGTAATGTATCAACCAAACCCTACTTTGGCGTCTCGCCCCGCTTTTGCGTGATGCTGATGCGGCGGGGATCGTTCATGTAGGCGAACAGATCGGCGATTTCTGAGAGGGTTAAGTTGTTGAGCAGGCCGGCGGGCATTGCGGAGAGCTTGCTGGGCACGATGGCCTCGATTTCGTCGTCGTCGAGCGTCACTCGGCTGGCATCGCTCTGCACGATGACGATGGCGTCGGCCCCGGCCGGAGCGACGATGCCGGTGTAGATCCGGCCGTCTTTGGTGATGATCTTTTTACTGGCGTACTGATCGGATATTACGTGTGAGGGAAACAGAATCGACTGCAAGGTCTCGCGCTTCTGGAAGCGGCGAGCGACGTTCGTTAGATCGGGTCCGACGCTCTGGCCTTCGTCGCCGAAGCGATGACACTTGATACACTGGGCCTTGGTGAAGACCAGCTTGCCCCGCAAGGCGTTGCCGTGGGCGCCCTCTTTGGCGAGATAGCTGAGCAATTCACGCTGCGTCCATTTGTTTTCCCGCGAGTCGACCGGCAGCTTCGCGTCGGGCTGATCCGGATACGTCTCGGCGAACCACTTCTGCCACGCGGCCAGCGTGTCGACGACCGGCGCGTCCGGTTCGCCCACAGTGCTGCCGACCCAGTGTTCCAGCAGCGCGATAGCGTGTTGACCGCCGCTGCCTTGGAGTTTCAGCCCACACAGAATCACCTCTCGCAGCGCCTGCGGTTTCGTCGGTTTTCGCTCTTCGGTGGCCAATCGCTGCATGACAATCTGAGCGGCGACACCTTCGACGACCGCAAGCGAGCGGATCAAGACGGGCCAGTTTTTGCCGGTCGGATCTTGGGCCAAACCGATGGCCACCGAGACGCGACGCTGCGGCTGATTCTCGAAGACGTCGCGCAGATACGCCATCGACTGCGGCGTGCTGGCTCGGCCCATCACCGCGACGATGCCGATTTGTAGCTTCTTGGCCGCCGGATCCTCGAGCGATGCCAATTGCCCGTCAAGCTGTTCGAGTTGCTTTAGAATAGCCTCGCCCGGGTTGGCCGGCAGCGTGGCCAATACAGCCAGGGCCGAGCTGGGGCGCTTCGCGCCGTCGGCCAAGACGAGCTGTCGTTCGGCGTCGTTCAGGTTGGCGAAGAAGGCCCTTGACACGTTGGCGATGTAACGGGGCAGGCCGAGGCCGCCTTTTTTCAGTCGAGCCTGTTCGTAGAAATCGAGCACGGCGAGCTTTTGGTCGGTGGTCCAGCCTGTCTTGAGGAACGGAATGTTCACGGCAAGATGCAGTTTTTCCATCTCGCTCGCATCGCCGGTGAGAACCGCGACCATGCGGCCGGTTACCGACGGCTCCTGCATGTAGACCAACAATCGCACCAATTCGCGATTCATCTTCTCATTCGTCGAGGGATACTCCCCGGCCAGTTGGCGGCGCAGGGCCGGCACATCGTCGCCGCTGACCTTTCCGCGTTCCAAGGAGATTTCCACCAGCCGCAGCAAATCGATGAAGTCGGGATCGTTGATGAATCCGCTGAGCAATTGTCCGCATCGGTCGAGAATCGCCAGCGACGTTTCCTTCTCGGGATGGACCACCAGCAAGGCCGTCGCGCCGAGGATGAACTCGCGATGATTTTTTGAACTCAGCACCTTTTCCTGCCATTGGTCGCGTGGAAGCTGTTCGAGCTTGCGGCGTGCGGCCCAGGCGACATACCGCTCGGACGACCCGAGCAGTTCGATCAGTTTGTCTGCCGGCGGTTGATAGCCACAGTTTGCCAGCGCCTCGCAGGCTTTGCGGCGCACCGTCGGGCTGGGGTCGTCGAGCATCGCGACCAGCCGTGTGCCGGTCACTTCGTCGGCATGGATGCCCATCAGATAGGCGCACTTGCCACGGACCAGCGGATTGCGGTCGACGGAGAGTTTCACCAGCAAATCCATCTTGGGGAACGGCCCGAAAATCTGCATCAAGTCGAGAGCTCGCACTCGGTAGTCCGGGCGGTTGCGTGTGTCGGAAGCCACCCTTAGCAGGCCGGGGCTCCAATCGTCGCCGAGTTTTTGTTTGATATTGGCGATTTTTTGGCGCGACCAGGCGCTATACAGTTGCGGCTGTCGAATCGCGGCGGTCAGACCTTGCCCGATGTCGGTGATCGCCGGCGGCACTTTGCCTGACCAAACGATGCGATAGATGCCGCCCTCGGTGTCGCGTCCGCCGGTGCAGAAATAGAGCCAGCCATCGGGCGCCACGGCAATGTCCGAGACGTTCATCGGCCGTCCTTCGACGAACACGCTGCTTTGGGCCACAAAGGTGCCTTGCTCCGGCTTGAACGAAACGGCGTGGATTCGGCCCATCGACCAATCGCAAACGAACAGCGCGTTGTGAAAACGCGCGGGATACATGACGTGGTTGTAAATCGCCACGCCGGTCGGAGAGCCTTGGCCGAGGGGCAGCGTCGCCGGCAGGCTGTCGTGGTAATACGCAGGCCACTTGGCCCAGCCGCTGCGCCAACCGAATTCGGCACCGGGGATGACGTGATTGACGCGGGTGGGCCGATACCACGGCAGGCCGATGTCCCATTCCATGTCGGAGTCGACGGTCAACAGATCGCCGTTGCGGCTGAAGGCCATAGCGTAGGCGTTACGAAGTCCGCCGGCAAACACCTCGACAAAGCTGCCTTTGGCGTCGGTGCGAATGATCGTGCCGCCGGGCGCTTTCTTGCCGAGCGCGTGACCGCCGGGGTCATCGAATTTGGGTTTGAGCAGATCGCCTTCGTAATAGTTGTGGTGCGGGCTGTTTTTTTCGGGCGTCTTTTCCACAAAAGCGTGATTGCCAAGGATGACGTAAATCGCCCCGTCCGGCCCCAGGGTTACCTTATGCGCCCCGTGCTCGCCGATCCCGCCGGTGAATTTCAGCAGCGTGGTCACTTCGTCGGCCTTGCCGTCGTGATCTTTGTCGGTTAGTCGATACAGAGCCGCGCCGTCAGGACCGTCGCCAGTCACCAGCACTTCGCCGTTGAGGGCCAAGATACCCTGGCAGTTTTTCACTTTGTCGCAATAGGTCAGCACCGTATCGACAATGCCGTTTTTGTCTTTGTCGTAGATCAGCAGCAGCGGGCCGTTTTCGCGGGAAGCGAGAATCTGGCCGAATTCGTTGAACGTCATCGCCACCAGCGAGCCGGTCTGTTTGGGATCGATGACCCACTCGACGCGAAAATCGGGCGGCACCTTGAATCGCCCGCCGTGTGTGCCGGCCAGCTTGACTTCGTTACCCCACGGCGCCGTGGCGTTGAACGCTCCGAGCGTCTGGGCCGCCAGCCACGCCGAGTCGTCGAAACCCATCTTCTGCCAGTGGGCCGATTCTTTGAGGCTCGTCTTCCAGGTGCCGTCGGTCGAATGAGACACAAAGGTGTGCCCCTGCTCTTTGATCGTTAGAATTCCCACCAATGCCGCCGCGCCGATCTCGGCGTTGGGCACCTTGGCCGCGACGACGTTTTCGCCGGGTTGCAGATATTTGGTGATGTCGTAGGAATCTAGCTGCTTCCAGTTGCTGCCCGAACCGATTGCATGACCGTTGACATACAGCTCATATCCGTCGTCGCCGGTGATTTCGATCTGCCCGGCCTCCGGGGTGCCCATCTCGAACACCTTGCGGAAGTAACAGGTCGCGACCGGCACCTCCCGGTGTTTGTGCGCGCCGGACCAAATCCACTGCGGCACCTCGGCGCGCGTCGCGCCGGAGAAAACGAGAAGACAGAAGACCGTTATCGCGCGTGACAGCCACGGCGACATCCGCGTCCATGCGGAACCGATTCGCATGAGAACCTCGATCGAGTCGAAAAAGGTAGCGATGAGATGAGGAACCCCGTCGGTGCCGCGCAGCACCGTCCCTCAATAAGTCGGGCTTAGGATACAGAGGTGTGCCGTTTCGATCAACAGAGGTTCTGGCGGCAGCACACTTGCGGTGCATCAGACGTTCGTGGGCGTTGCGAGGCTCCGGAACAGATGAGCGACGGCTTGCGCGATGGGTGGCTCGGCGGATTGTGTGCTTGCGTTGGAAAATCTTCTCAACTGACTGACTGTAAACGACTTACGCCGACTGCGATGGTCCGCCGTCGTGATTCGGGCGCTGGGTTTTCGCCCGCCATCGACGTTCCGTGGAGCGCATCCTGATGCGCCTTAGCCTGACGGACGCAGGATGCACCCTACTAACTTCCAGTCGACTCCTCAGTCAGATACAATCAACCCCAACAAAAGGAGTTCATCCATGGCGACGTCCGATCCGCTTCCGCCGAAGGTTGTCATCGGTATTCACGGTCTGGCCAACAAACCCCGGAGGGATCTGCTTGCCGAGTGGTGGAACCGCTCGTTAGTCGAGGGTTTGCGGAACGTCAAGGTCGGCGATCCACAATTTGAATTCCGCATGGTATTTTGGGCCGATTTGCTTTACGCCAATCCGCAACACCAGTGTGAGAATTTCTCTTTCGATTCGCTGTACAACTCTGAACCGTACCATGCAGCGAAACAGGGCGAACTCAAGGAGTACGAGGATTCGTGGCTGGATGTCGCCCGCGGCGCGGTGCAGGACGTGTTGGGGTCGTCGATCGATTCGCTTCGGCGGCACTTTGGCGTCGATAGCATTTCGGACTGGTTCCTGGGAAAGCTCGTTCGCGATCTGGCCTTCTATTATGACGAGCAGCAACTCATCGGTGATCGTTCCGATCCGCCGGTGCGTCGCCGGGCGCGTGACGTGCTGCTCGATGAATTGAAAACTGAGATCAAACAGCAGCACGCTCTCGGCAAGCAAATTCTGCTGATCGCACACTCGATGGGATCGATCATCGCTTACGATGCACTACGCGACATCGGACGCGAGAAAGGCAACACCGTCGAGGTACAACACTTTGTCACGATTGGCTCGCCGCTCGGGCTGCCCCTGGTCAAGGGGCACATCGACTCAGAGCGGCAGTACGCGGCGGCCGAGGGGCACACCGTGCGGACCCCGTCGATTGTTCGCGGGCAGTGGACGAACTATGCCGATCGCAAGGATCCGGTGGCGCTCGACATGCACCTGCGCGACGATTTTGGACCGAACAAGCACGGCATTCGGGTGGAGGACGATCTGGTGGCCAACGACTATCACACGATGGTGAAGAAGCAGGTCGAGAAAGGTAAGCCTCCGGAAGAGGAACGCAAGAACAATCACCACAAGTCTTACGGTTATTTGCGCACGCCGGAATTGTCGCGTCTGGTCAAAACATTCTTAGGGTCGTAAGCGAACGTGATCTTCGTCTATGTTGATGTGGTGATTTCAGCGGGCATTGATGGCAGGTTTTAGCGGCGACCGTCCTAATGACTTCCAGCACGTCTCAGCTTCGTCACCCGCTTTCGCTGCTTGGCACGGCCGTTTGGGCGATCGTGGCGGTGGTGGCTTTTCATCTGGCGTATGAGCTGGCGGCGCTGAGCTGTTTGATCGGGCTGTATGTCTTCGCGCTGGTCCAATTGTCCCGGGCCGCTACGCCGGTGCGGGCGTTTCTTGCTGGCTGGCTGACGGGGCTGCTTGTGTTTGGGCCGCAACTGGCGTTCATGTTCGGCGTGTTTGGCGAGTTTGGCGTCGTGCTGTGGCTGATCGGGTCGTTTTGGATCGGGTTGTTTGTGGTGCTCGGACACGGGGCGATTGAGCGGTTCGGAACTCGCTGGGCCGTGGGGCTGCTGCCGATGTTGTTTATCGGGCTGGAGTATTTTCGCAGCGAACTGTATCCGCTCAAGTTCAGTTGGCTCGCCCCGGGCTACACGTTCGCCGGCCACGGCCAGCCGCTGCTTGTTCCGCATGTGGGCGTGTACGGCGTCGGATTCTTGTTAACACTGGTAGCGGCGGGGTTGACCCACGTGCGGGCGCGCATTGCGTTCGGCGTCGGCGCATCATTGCTAATCGCGCTCGGCGTCGTCGCCAACGTAGGGTGGGCATCGCCCACCAAAACAGCGCCCGAGAAAGCCGACACCGATGGCCCGCTCGTCGTCGGCATCCAAATGGAGTTCCCCAGCACAATACGAATCGTCGCAGCGCTCGATAAGGCGGTCTCGCAACATCCGGATTTTGATTTGCTGGTGCTCAGCGAATACACATTTGAACGCACGCCCCCGCTGGCCGTTCTCGATTGGTGCCGACAAAACGGGCGCTACCTCATCGTCGGCGGCAAGGATTCGGTGGAAGACCGCCCCGATGATTTTCGCAACACGGCCTTCGTCATCTCGCCGGACGGCGAAGTTGTCTTCAAGCAGGCCAAGAGCGTGCCGATTCAGTTCTTCGCCGACGGGCTGCCGGCCGAGGAGCAGCGGCTGTGGGATTCGCCCTGGGGTAAGATCGGCATCTGCATTTGTTACGACCTGAGCTACACGCGCGTGGTTGACGAGTTGGTCCGTCAGGGCGCCCAACTGCTTATCGTGCCGACGATGGACGTCACCGGCTGGGGCCAGCACGAACACCGGCTGCACGCCAAGATCGCCCCCACGCGGGCTGCCGAATACGGCCTGCCCATCGTCCGCGTCTGTAGCTCCGGCATCTCGCAAATCGTCACGCCGAGTGGACAAGTCACCGAATCGCTGCCGTTCCCCGGACAGGGCGAATCGTTCGCCGCCCGCGTCCGGCCGGTCGAGAAGGCTCGCATTCCGATCGATCGCTATCTGGCGCCGCTTGGGCTGATCGTAACCGTGCTGTTCGTCGGCTTTCTCGTCGTGGAGTCGGTGCTCAAATCGATTCGCAAGGCCCGCGCGACGAGAGGCGTTGGCGTGCTATGATTGCCAACGGTCCGTAGGTTATGCCTCAGCATAACAACACCTACTGACTTTACTGATGGCAGAAAGTAGGCCGAAACACGCTCGTTCGCAGCGTCTGACAGAGAGACGCGGAAGCAGGCCCTTCGATGACTTGTAGCGAGCCTCCATCCCACCGCCCGCCTGCGCTGCCGAGTGCGGTCGTTACCTACGGCGTGCAGTTCGCAGACGCCGCGTCCCAAAGGACGCTTCTCTTTCCTCACCCACAAATGCCCGATCTACCGCGGTCGCTTGTAGCCGCCGCAGGGGAGGCCGACTGTTCAATGCGGTCGACGTTTGCGGTCTCCGGGCGCGACGCGACGACGCCTCTCGGCCGAGTTGATCGAACGCGCTGTCCGTTGCGCCTGTGTCGTTATGGTCGACCGCGGATTGCTGCGGCGCCTGTTTGTAGGAGGCGTCTCCGACGGCGACCGATTCTCCGATATCGCCAACCCCGTCGCCTCCTACCGCCGCGGCAAGCCGGCGGCCTACGGGCGCCCCGGCCGGCCCCGGCCCGGTCCAGGCAGCCAACAACACGGTCAAGTCCTCGAAGTCGACCGGCGTGCCGAGCGGGTCGACGAGGTTGCCCGAGGAGGACGAAACATTCTGATTCCAGTGGGCCAGCAACACCGTCAGATCCTCAAAGTCCACAAACCCGTTGCCCGTAAGATCGGCGGAGCTTGCCAGCCCCAACACCGTGATGGTCACCGTGGCTACGTTGCTGTCGCTGGTGCCGTCGTTGGCGACGTAGGTGAACGTGTCGACGCCGGCGAAACCCGGGTTGGGAATGTAAGTGAATGTTCCGTCCGGGAAAAGATCGACCGTGCCGCCGGTCGGCTGGTCGACGAGGTACGCCGCAAGCGGGTCGTTCTCCGCATCGCGGTCGTTGCCGAGCAGCCCGATGAAGCTTCGACTCAGCATCAGATCGAAGCTCATGTCGGAAGTATCGAGGTCGTGTTGATGAATTTCGACGGCGATCGTGTTCTCGCCGGCGACCAGCAGGCTGTGATCAACCGATACAACGTGGAAGGTTCGCTCTTCTTCACCGCGCGATTTCGGAACGGCGAACGTATCGTAGGTGGCGTTTTCGGCGAGACGGTGGCGTACGATTTCCGTGCCGTTCAGATATACGGCCGCCCCGTCGTCACGAAGAAGACGCATTTCGAGCGAACCGGTTGCGCCGATTGCGGCGGCGTCGACGAAGAAAGTGTGTCTAAAATAGGTGGTCGTATATTTGTTGTTCGGATCGCCGCCGTAGTCGATGAGCGTCGTCTCGTCGCCATCGCCGTAGCCGAACTCACCTCGGCCCACGCTCCACGACGAATCGTCAAAGTCCGAGAATATCCATTCCGTTTGTTGATCGGTGCCGTCGTCGAGGAAGGCCCACATTTCGCCGGCGGCGATCAACACCTGCTGCGAGTCTTGAGCAGCGGAAAACGTGGAAATGTCAACGGTGAGCGGTCGGCCGGCCTCGGTCGAGAAAAAATCGTCTTCGGCGACCGGCGGGTCGTTGACAGGACGAACCACGATGGTCGCGGTCACGATGTTGCTTTGTTGATTACCGTCGCTAACTCGGTAGCGGAAGCGATCGCTGCCGGCGAAATCCGGCTCTGGCACGTAAACGATTGAGCCACCCGGCTGCAACGTGAGCGTCCCACGACGGGGCGGCGTGGTGAGGATGACGATGAGCGAATCGCCGTCGACGTCGACGTCGTTAGAAAGCACGCCCGACGGGCCGAGCCGGACGGCCGTCAGGCGAGCGTCCATGCTGAGATCGGGGCTGTCGGCCGAAAATTGATGAATTTCGATGGCCAGCAGGTTCTTGCCTTCGACCAGCAGGTCCGGATTGATCGCGAAGATGTGGAACACACGTTCGTCGTCGCCGGTGGTGTCCGCACTGGCCGGCGTGTCGAAATCGGCATCGAAGGGCACATTGTCGCGGACGATTTCTACGCCATTGAGAAAAACGACCGCCCCGTCATCTCGCAAGACGTGCAGCGTGAGTTGGTCGATCGACGCGACGTCGCGGACGGCGAAACTGCGGCGGTAATACGTGGTAAGGGGCTTGTTATCGCCATCAAAACCAACCACGGTCGCTTCGTCTCCGTCGCCGTAACCTAACTCACTGGCTCCTACGTTCCAGAGGGCGTCGTCGAACAACGGCTGGCGCCAAGCGTCGCCCTGATCGCTACCATCGGCCAGATACTTCCAGTCGGCGCCCGATTCGAGCAACACGTCCGAGCCGAATTCGAGGCGGCCATCCTCGTCGACAAACAACATTTCGCCGACGGCGCGGGGCGCGTCGTCGATGGCCTGCACGTCGATCGTCACCGTCGCGGGGTTGACCGCCAACGACCCGACGTGGGCCTGGTAGACGAACGAATCGACGCCGTAGAAATCGGGGTGCGGACGATAGGTGAACGAACCGTCGAGTTGATAGCTGAGCGAACCATGCGCCGGCGGAACGATGATTGACAGCTCGTCGATCGGGCCGAAGTCGCCGGCCGTGTCGTTGGCCAACATGCCCGCCGCGGCGCTGCGGCTGATCGAGCCGTCTTCGCCGACCTCGAAACGATCGTCGCGCGCCAGCGGCGCCGCGCGCTTGATGCTCACGCCGAATTCGCCAAGATAGATCGCCGCCACGGAATTGCCGCTGATGTCGCTGACTTGTCCCGGCTCAAGCCAGATCGAGTAATTGCCTGAGTCCGGAAAATCCCACGTTCCGCCCGGAGCGGCAATCGTGTAATCGACCTGCAGGGAACTTCCCGGGACGACGCCCGTGGGCGCCACGGCCACAGCCAGCACCTCGAATCCGTTGGGGCCCGTCACCCGAATGTCGGCCAGATCGATCGACGCGGGATCAATCGCCACGTTATCTGAAAAGCTGACGGAGATGAGTTGCTGCGTGTCACTTCGCTGGGTGATGTGCGATACGTGAGCCAGCGCGGCCTGCGGCAGTTCGTCATCAACAACTCCGCCCACAAAACTCAGCGACAGGTTGGTGTCTGTTCCGCTCACGCGCAGGAAACGCGGCTCGCCGGGCGCCGCCGATGCGGCGAGCGTCAGCGTGTCTCCGCTGGACGTGCTGGAAGAAATCAGACTCGCGTTTTCGTCCAGCCATTCAAATGTGACGATTCCCGGCACTGCCCCCGGCGCGGACGCCAGTTTTCCGCTGGCGCGGATGATCCCATCGAGGCCCTCGTCGAAGGAGATCAACGCGGGGCCCTTGCTCAGATCGATTGGCGGCAGCGACAGGGTGCCGCTCGCGAAAACTCCTCCGTCGCCCGACGAAGCGAGAAACACCCGCCCCGACAGGAACTGAACAACGAATTCGGCTTGTAGGCCCAATTCGGCAAAGTTGAATTCGGTCGCGGCGCCGCCCGGCCCGATCATCACGTTGCTGATCTTGTCGTTGGTAACAAGCACCGGGTTATCCGGCGGATTGCTCTGGCCGCTGCCGGCGGAGTCACCGCCGTCGATCAAGAAGGCGGGTTGGACCTGCGTGATCTCGTACACTCCGGCGGGAACAACATCGACGCCCGGTGTCTCGACGAGTTGATAGAAACCGGCGGCGTCGGTGAGGAGCGTCACGCTGAAACGTAGCGGGTCATCGATTTTTTCGATCCGAATCGTAACGCCCTCGAACGGCAGATCGCCGTCGTCAAGCTCGCGCACCAGGTCGTTGTCGAAGTCGATATAAACGAACCCGGAAATGGTCACCGGATCGCCGACGCGGATCGTCACCGTGGCGGTTTCCGACGTGACGCCAAGCGAATCCTCGACCTGATAAGTGAACACGTCGCCGCCGGCAAATCCCGAATTGGGCGTGTACGTCACCGTGCCGTCCGAGTTTGCAACCGCAACTCCGCGCTGCGGTCCGTCGACGATGGTGATGCTGTCTAACAGTATCTCCGTGTCGATGTCGCTGTCGTTTTCCAGCACCCGGATGACGACAGAATGATCGATGTCGGTTACCCCAATGTCGTCGACGACGACCGTCGGATCGTTGACGAAATGGATCGTAATGTCGATCGTGGCCACGCCCGAGGTGGCTCCGTCATTGTCGCGGATCGTGTAAGAGATCGTGTCGGATCCGAAGAATTCGGGACTCGAAAGATAAGTAATGACGCCCGTCGCCGGATTGATGTCGATGATTTGGCCATTGGTCGGACCGTCGATGATCGTGACCGACGCCGGGTCGATGAACCCGTCCGGGTCGACGTCGTTGTCCAGAATGTCGATCGCTACGGCCACGTCTTCGTCGGTTTCCGCCACGTCGGGGTTGGCCTGTGGCGGGGCGTTGATACGAATGCTCACGGTTGCCGGCTGCGAATCCAACAGCCCGTCGTTGGCCACGTAGGTGAATTGGTCGGTGCCGAAGAAGCCCGGATCGGCCAGGTAGCTGAACGAGCCATCGGCGCCGAGTGAGAGCGATCCGTTGGTCGGCGCGACGACCAACATCGCGGTGAGGGGATCGTCTTCCGGATCAAAGTCGTTAGCCAGCAGCCCCGCGGTCGCGCCGATCGAAATCGAGCTGCCTTCGATGATGGTGTAACTGTCGGCGAGCGCGACCGGCGGATCGTTCTTGACGTTGATCGTTACCGTGGCCTCGTTGCTGGTTGTGGCGCCGTCACCGACGGTGTAAATAAACGTATCGATTCCGAAGAATCCGGGGTTGGGTGTGTAAAGCACGATGCCCGTCGCCGGATTGACGATCGCGCTGCCGTTGGCCGGGGGAGTGATTATCATGACCGTATTGGGGATGACGTTGCCGACGTCATTTTGCAGAATCGGGATATCGATGCTGCTGCCGGGCCGAGTGACGGCGAAATCATCGACCGCGATGAGCAACTCTTGATCGGTCGTGTAGAAATTCAATTGCCATGAATTCCAGGTGCCCACGTCTACGGCCTCCTCGTCGGAAACGCTCAGCGTCCAGTCGCCCAGTGTTGACTCACCCCAGTGACGTGCCGTGGTGAAGGTCCAGTTGTTGTATCCCGGCTGAGGGATCAATGAGAAGTGTTGTTCGGCCAGCACCGACCGAGTTCCGGCGGGCGAAGTGAGTACGACGCGGAGGTCACCTGCATAGGAATGGTTGACGTCGAAGACCACCTCGACCCACTCGATGTTGATCAGATCATCCTGTACATCGACCGTGTCGCTCACACCGTTGGTGTTGTTGTCGGGAATCGCCGCTCCCACCGTCAGCCGACCGGTCGTGGCGGCGGTAATGGGAATCGCGGTGGGCCAGCTTACGGCAGCAGCCACGGCGGCCGCCGCGTCGATCGCGCCGAAGCCGTACTTGTGGTTCACCAGCCGACCAGCGCCGTTGGTGCGCCAGTCGTTATCGCCCGGATCGTTTTGCGAGGCGGTCTCGACGAGGATCTGCTGGACTTCACGCCAACCGAGATTGGGATTCGTCTCGAGCATCAGGGCAATGACGCCGGAAACCAACGGCGCCGAGGAAGATGTACCGCTGAATTCGCCCGTATAGTCGAGATCCGGGAATGGATCGTCGTCGCCGTTTCCTGGCACGAAATTGTAGCCGTCTGCGCCGACCAAGTCGGTGGTCACAATACCTGCGCCGTCGCCAAGGGAAGGAGCGGCGATGAGAATCGACGCGCCCGGTTCGGCATAGAACGATTGGCGGCCTCGTTCATCGATCGCGGTAACGGCGATCGTGAAGCGGGAATTGGCGAATCCGTCGTAATTCACATTTTCGTTATCGCGCAGGCCGTTTCCGGCCGCCCACACATAGATGCTTCCGAGTCCGCCGCGGCCAAGATTGACGCCGTCCAAAAACGCCTGCTTAACCAGAGGGCCCGGCTCCACCGCAACTCCGGTTAACGCCGGCCCCCAACTGTTATTGTAGATGTCGATCTGCTCACGCTCGTGCGAAAGGGCGGCGGCCTCCTGCGCATCGGTCGGTCCGGGGAACGAAATCAAGCGCAGCGCGGCTAGCTCCGCTTGCGGGGCCGATCCGCTGACACCCGTCCCATTATTCCCCGCAGCCGCCGCGACCCCGGCCACGCTGGTGCCGTGAAAGTCGTCGTTTGCGATGACGGGCGAGGGGTCGGCGTCGTTGTCGAGGAAATCAAAGCTGAGGTCGGCGCGATACCGCGCGCTAAGGTCCGGATGGGTAAACTGTATCCCGTCGTCGACGATGCCGATCACCACGCCTCGGCCCTGCGCCGTGTCCCAGGCCGGCACGACATTGGCGTCGGCGCCGGGCGTGCCTCCGGTCTGCCCCGTGTTGCGCAGATGCCATTGATCGCCAAAATACGGGTCGTTCGGAATGAATCGCGTCGACCTCTGCAACCTGACGAGCGGAAAGAAATACTCGATGTCGTCGCGAGATTCAAGCTGCGCCACAGCACTCTGCCACGAGACGTCGGCCGCGAAACTTACCCGCCCGAAATTTGACGAATCGTGGCTTGGCAGCCCGTCGCTGAGCACACTGCCCGCCGAATCGAAAAGCCAAGGGTTTTGGTCACTCGACGTGTAGCCGGCCGAATCTGGCGACTGCGCCCCCGCCACCAAGGTAACGGCCCAGTCGGTCGTGGCGTCGAGTTGCTCGTCGGAATATCGGCTGAGATCGGCGGCCCGTTCGATGCTCCTCTCGATCAGGCCGAAGTCCTCCCAGGGATCGGTCGAGATGGTCAGATTAACCGCGACGGAAAGCAGCCGGCGATCTTCCAGTGGCTCAATGGCCAAGCGAGGCCGCAAACGCTTATTGCAAGATGAAAGGAGGCGTCTCGACGTTCGCAGCAAATTCAACGGAGGCATAACGGTCCTTTCGACAGAGAAACTCATCGCAGCAGCGGCGGTTCTGCCGCCAGGCATACATCACTTGCCGGCCGCAACGGCGGGAAAATCTCCTTGGACGGACCGGCTTTCAGGTTGACATTGTACCGCGCTGAAAAGGGGCACGCAACCAAACTCGCGGAAAACTCAAGAATGCGTTTTTCGGCCCAGCCATAACCGGGTTGAAAATACACCGACCGGCCCACGCGATTCGACGCTGACCCCATCGCGTGACCCGCCCGAAGTCCAATCACCCGTGCATGTTATGCTTCGGCACAACCAACGCCGCTCAACGTCCGCGCCGGGAGCGCCGTGCGAAGCGCGTGTCTCGACGCGGTGAATCGTCGGCCAGCGCGCGGTCAACGGCCGCGGCTTGAAGACGGCGCAGCGGCGCGTAGGCCGCGGCTTGCCGCGGCGCCTCATCACCCCGCCTGTAGGAGGCGTCTCCGACGGCGACCGATTCACCGCTGCCACCAACATCGCCGACCCAGTCGCCTCCTACCGCCGCGGCAAGCCGGCGGCCTACGGGCGCCCCCGCCGGCCCCGGCCCCGTCCAGGCCGCCAACAGCACGGTCAGATCCTCAAAATTCACCGGCGTGCTATCCGGGTCGACCAGATTCCCCTCCAGGGCCGACACGTTTTGATTCCAATGCGCCAGCAGCCAAGTCAAATCGACGAAGTCCACAAACCCGTCGCCGGTCAGGTCGGCGGTTTGGAGTTGTGCCAGGTTTTCGTACCAGACGATGGCGCCGGAGCGATACGACGTGCTGAGTACGTCCAAATCGCCGTCGCCGTCGACGTCGGCCACGAAGACCGAGGTCGTCCGATTTGCCGAATTGCTGACGGAACGTTTCGCAAAAGTCCCTTGTCCGACGTTTTCATGCCAAGTCAGGCCCTCATCGAAACCGTAATACGACGAGTTGATCAGATCTAGGTCGCCATCGCCGTCGATGTCGGCCACATGGGCCGAAAGAGGCCCCGCCGCTTTCGTTTCGATCACGTCTCCGGTGAAGGTTTGATTGCCGTCGTTTTCAAAAAACACAAGGTGGTCGAAATCGTCGCTGTGGCCGATGGGGCGAAAGTCAACTCCGGCGATCACGTCGATGTCGCCGTCTCCGTCGAAATCCGCCGCCGCTACGGACCAGAACGGACCACCAAAACCGAATGGGTGACCACCGATCAAACGCTTGGAAAAGTTCTGCTGCCCATCGTTTTCGTGCCAGTCAAGCGAGTAACCTGAGCTAATCACGTCCAGGTCACCATCGCCATCGATGTCGACCGCGGCAATCGAATGCGGCAAACCACGATTCGCGTCAGTGACTGGACCAATGATGTGACTGGTGAATCCCTGCTGGCCGTCGTTCTCGTACCACGACACATTGTCATTTATCTCATCCCGGACAATTATGTCGATGTCCCCGTCGCCGTCGAGGTCGACCGCAATTGGCGCACTACCTTGCCCCTTGGCATCTGCGATCCCGCGCACCACGAACATCCCCTGGCCGTCGTTTTCATACCAGGCAAGCCCGCCGCTTTGCGATTGACCAATCACATCAACGTCGCCGTCGCCGTCCAGGTCAGCCGTGATGAACGACCCAGAAGCATCTCCGGAAATGGCGTGCTCGACGAAAGCCCCTTCACCCCTGTTTTCATGCCAGGCAAACCCGCCCCGCGCCGCACTCAGCACGTCCATGTCGCCGTCGCCGTCCACGTCGGCCGCGGCAACGCTCCACGGCGAGCCCGCGTCGGTCGTGATGTACCTGGCTCGAAACGCAATGGCCGCCGCCGCCGGTGGGTCGATCGTGATGCGATAGTCCTCCACCTCGCCGTCGGCCGCCGAGCCGACAAGTCCGAGACCGCCCGCCGTGCTGAGACGGAAGCGGGCAAAGGTCTCCCCGCTTGCTGTATGGCTTGGTACGTCGAACTCGACTTGGTTATCACCATTGAGGACGCTCACACTGGCGGCAATTCGTTCTCCTGGTCCACCCCAATTCCCGTCGCCGTTGAAGTCGATCCAGGCGTCGAGTTTAGCACCCGCGGGCGCGTTTTGAATGTTGACGGTCACGCCGGCGTCGAGCTGGCCCACGCGAATCGCGCCGAACTTCACGCCATCGTCGTCCGCTCCGTCCCCGTTGGCTCCGGTCGATGGCTGCCCGTCGTCATCCGCATCCCGCGTAGCTCCGAGCGTTGGGCCGATCGCCTCGTGACGCGCGCCGTCGTCGGCCAGGGTGGTTGGATACGGATCGGGCGCATCGCCGAAGTCGACTGCCAAAAGCCGTCGATCCTCTAGGGGTTCAACGGCCAGATGGGTCCGATTCGCTTTCGGCGGCAAGGACGCGCGGCGCAGAGGGTTTGATATGACGCGACGAAACATGGTCAGACTCCCTACAATAAGTGAGGTTCCTAGGTTCTATCGACGCTCGCCTCTTTGTGTCCATCGCCACACGATGATCTCCCGGTCTGGTCCGGTGTGCTCCGCCATCGCTCGGTCAACCGCCGTAGCCTGAAGCCGCCGTAGCGGCTTATCACCTCGTCTGTAGGAGGCGACTCCTGTCGCCGACCCGTTGCTTCGCCTGTAGGAGGCGTCTCCGACGGCGACCGAACCACCGATATCGCGAACATCGCCGACGGAGTCGCCTCCAACATCGCCGACGGAGTCGCCTCCAACATCGCCGACGGAGCCGCCTCCAACATCGCCCACGGAGTCCCCTCCACCATCGCC
>JADFKK010000338.1 GCA_022564995.1 Planctomycetota bacterium
AGCCGCCGGGGCGATTGTCGGCCAACGGGTTACGCCCGAGACGGCCGAAGCCGCCGGACGGGCCGCGGTGGCCAAGGCGGCTCCGCTTTCGCAGAACGAATATAAAGTGCAACTGGCCCGGGTCGCCGTGAAACGGGCGATCCTCACCGCCGGCGGCCTAGAAACAGGAGGCTTTTAATATCATGGCCTTTGAAAAAACCTACGACGATCCGGAAATCTACAGCAAGCCCGCCTGCGTCCACCTCCGCAGCAAGGCCATGTACGTCACCGGCCAACTCGACCCCAGCCACCCCGACGAAGCCGGCAGCCACTACTGCTGGTGCAACTGCACCCAACACACCATCGGCCCCGACCGCGTAGACGTCGACCGGGCCAAGTGTGTTGTTGGGCGCGAGTGTTTCCGGGAAACACTGTAGGAGGCGTCTCCGACGGCGATCAACTGCTCCGATAGGAGACCCTGAATCCCAATCGTTCGAGTGCCCGGATCACCCGCCGCTTGGCCGCGTCCTTGGGCGATTTTGGCCATCAGGGTTCGACCGCCAACCATCGTCTTCGAGCGAGACGCTGATGCGATAGAAGAACAGATCGCGATAGGCCTGTTCCGCGTCGGTTTGAGTCGCACGAGATATCGATTCGTCTTTTCCAAATCGGGCGGTTGTGGGACACTCTGCGCAAAGTCGTGGCACCGGCGTCTCGCCGGTGTTCCACGGGCGAGACGCCCGTGCCACGAAGCCCTCCTTGGAGAAACAACTATGTCGAAGCGACCGCTGCGTCGCACGAGTGCCGTCGCGGCGGCGATGTTGATGATCGCCGTGTGTTGGCTGGGCGAACCTTCGCCGGTGTCGGCTCAAATCCCCGGCGACACCAAGACGGAAAAAACCGAACCGCCCAAGTCGAACGATCCCGATTTGGAATCGCCACGGGCGACGCTGCGGACCTTCCTGCAGGCGTTCGATTCGGACGATACAGCGGCGCAGATCAAATGTCTGCATCTAACGCAGATTACCAAAGCCAACGGCGAACGGTACGCCTCTCGTCTCAAGCGTATCATCGACCGCATGGTGTTGGTCGACCACGACAATATTCCCCAGGACCGGGATCACGAAGGAAGCGTCGATTTTCGCTGGGTCGCCGAGCGGCATGGCGCGGGTCTAACCGAGAAGGAACTGGTCGACGCGGAGAAAATTGTCATCGCCCAACAGCTAGACGGCTCTTGGCAGTTCACGGCCGAAACCATCGACGCGATCGGCGGTCTTTCGGAACGATGGGGACACGGCCCTGCGCTCGAAGGCGTCATCGAGGCCGATCAGCCGCTGCCCGAATGGCTCAAGGATCAATTCTCGGAGCAGTTTTACCAGGTACATTTCCTGCTGGAGGATTGGCAGTGGATTTGTCTGGCGTCGCTGATCTTCATCGGGCTGCTGGCCGATCTGCTGACCCGCGGCCTGCTCAACTATCTCACCCGGGCGTGGTTCCGCTACTTCAAAGGCGACACAGAATTGCCCACCGGCCGCAAGGTCTGGCGGCCGGTCGGGCTGCTGGCCCAGGCCTTGGTCTGGTACGTCGGCACCACCAAGATTGGTCTGCCGGACTTCGCACTCATGATCTTGCTGGTGGCGCTCAAACTGTTCGCGGTCGTTTCGGCGATCTGGACGGCCTTTCTGCTGATCAACCTGCTGGCCGGCTACATGGCCAAGCAGGCCGAAAAGACCGCCACGAAGTTCGACGACCTGCTGATCCCGCTGGTCTCGCGGACGCTCAAGACGCTGTCGGTCTGCATCGGCATCTTGATGTGTGCCGAGGCCTTCAATCTGCCGATGACCGGGCTGATCGGCGGTTTGGGCCTGGGCGGCATGGCCCTGGCCTTGGCCTCGAAGGACGCGGTAGCCAACCTGTTTGGCTCGGTCACGGTGTTGGTCGATCGGCCGTTCGAGGTGGGCGATTGGATCGTCACCGGCGGCGTCGAGGGCACCGTCGAGTCGGTCGGCTTTCGCAGCACGCGGATTCGCACTTTTTACAACTCGCAGATCACCCTGCCCAACAGCCTGCTGACCACCGCCACGGTCGACAACATGGGCCGCCGCCGCTACCGGCGAATCAAGACGATGCTGAGTCTGCAATACGACACGCGGCCCGAACAGATCGACGCCTTCTGCGAGGGCATCCGCGAGCTGATCCGCCGGCATCCCTACACCCGCAAGGATTATTACCACGTCTACCTCAACGCCTTTTCCGGCAGCTCGCTCGACGTTTTGCTGTATTGTTTCGTCGAATGCCCCGACTGGAGCGTCGAGCTGCGCGAGAAACACCGGCTGTACGTCGACATTGTCCGACTAGCCGAAACGCTCGGCGTAAGCTTTGCCTTCCCCACGCGCACGCTCCACATGTTCAATGAATCGCCTCGGGAAGCGCCGCCCGAAATCACCGACGCCGAGCAGGCCGGCCGTCAACACGCCGCCCGCATCGCCGGCCCGCTGCTGTCGCCCGACGAGCGCCCCGGGGCCGTGTTGTTCGAGGGTTCGACAGGTGTGGATGACGAAGGTTGAACGCCGTGAAAGTTTTTGGGAATTTTTTCCCGCCCCACGGCATCTAACTCGGTAGTGGTGGCTGCCGGCTTTGGTCCCGGTCGGTGGCGTGATGCTTTCGCTCTGTTTTTCTATTACGGCTATGCCTGGAGGATCGCGATGCGCGCTTGCTTGCTATCAGTGATGCTGGTTATCGTTTCAGGTACGCTAGTCGGCTGCGGCGACGAGAAATCCAACGTGACCGCCCAACCTGGCTCCGATGCGTTGAAGTCGGACGCCAAGGGGGATGCTCGGGACACCGACAAGTCCGCAGACCCGGGCACCGTCGTGACGGCGGAAGCTCCGACCGCCGATCGATTTTCGGCCAAGCATGCCGACGCGGAGATGGCGCCCGCCGCGCCGTCGCGATCCAGCGTTCCCGGATATCAGCCCGGCACGCTCACCGCCGGCAGCTTCGACGATCATGAGAATTTTGCGGATTACCAAACGTATCTCGACGCGGCCGCCGCGACGGCCCAGAGCTTGCTGCCGCAATATCAACTTGGCCGCCGTGTGATCATCGAAGTCAGCGACGCTAACGGCCGTCCGTTGGGCGATGCTCGAGTGGTGGTTCGAACCAAAGCTCAGCAATCGCCTCGCACGCTGCTCGACACCACGACCGGCAGCGACGGACGAACATTCTTGCTCAGTCAGCTCGACGGGGCAGGCCGCGGCGGCGAATTGTTGGTGTCGGTCTACGCGCCGGGCCAATCACTGCCGCAGGTGCAAACCATGTCGCTCGGGCAGGCTCCCTGGCAGATTCAACTTGCCCAGGCTCATCGCCGGCTGCCGCGGAAGCTCGACCTATCGCTGGTGATCGACGCCACCGGCAGCATGTCGGACGAATTGGAATACCTGAAGGTCGAAATCGATAGCATCGCGGCGGCTGTGAAGCGGCGGTTTCCCAACGTCGATCAGCGGTTTTCGCTCATCGTCTATCGCGACAAGGGCGACGAGTACGTCGTGCGGAAGTTCGACTTCACCGGGTCGCTGGCCGAGTTTCGCCGCACGCTGTCCGATCAGCACGCGGCCGGCGGCGGCGATTATCCCGAAGCGATGCACAAGGCGCTGGAAGCAGCCGGTGACCTCGCCTGGCGCGATCGCGACACGGCCCGCGTGATGTTCCTGTTCGCCGATGCTCCGCCGCACGACGCCGACGCGCCGGCCACATTGGCGGCCGTCCAGCGGCTGCGCCAGAAAAACGTCACCATCTTTCCGGTCGCCGCCAGCGGAACCAAAGACCGCGCCGAATACATCATGCGGGCCACCGCGTTCCTGACTTCCGGTCAGTATCTGTTTCTGACCGACGACTCGGGCATCGGCAATCCGCACGCCGAGCCGCATGTGCCCGGCTACAACGTCGACCGGCTCGACCGTCTGATGGTCCGCCTGATCGCCAAGGAACTGGCCGGCGAGCCGGTTCCGCTGGAGCAGATTTCGCAAGTTCACCGCGGGCCGACCGTGACGCTCACCTCGACCACCGGCGGCGCGTATGGGGGTTCGTCTGATTGGCTGGCCCCGTTGCAATCGTGGCCGCTGCGTCTGGTGGCCCTCGCGCTGCTGGTCATCGGCGTCATCTGGTTCGACGGCCGGATGGCGCGGCGAGCGTAATCAAACGGCCGAATATAAGGTATAGCCATCGCCATGCGCCGTCTGATATAATCGCCGGTAAGGAGAAAATCCATGAACCCGCGATCGATCGACCGCCGCACGGTGCTCAAGGGGCTGGGGACGGCGACCATTGGGCTGCCGCTGTTGGAAGAGATGCTTGTCTCGACCGGTTCGGCGATCGTTGCTTCCTGTGTGGTTAACCAAAGGTGGGGAGCCATGTGAGTGTCGTGGTACAGCGCGTTGAGGAGGCAATATCGTGAGCAGCACAATTGATGCACCCCAGGAATGGGTCGAAAGCGTGAGCGACTTGCGGCTGCCGCCCAAAACGGACCGGCGGCTACAGGACTTGATGGATCGCAACAACGAGGGGTTGTTGACGGAAGTCGAGCGTGCGGACCTGGAGTCCTTGGTTGAACTCAGCGGGCGCGTGTCGTTGGTGCGAGCCGAAGCGCTCCATTTGGCGGGACGCGAGCCCGAATGACGACTCGCAGCGAAGTCGAAGCGCAGGTTCGGCAACGTGCCAACGGGCGATGCGAATACTGCGGGGTGATAGATTCCTTTTCGTCGGCCGACGAGCAATTTACATGACGAGCAAGTCTTGAAGAAATGCCCGTCCTGCGTCCTCTACGACATTCTCTCGGTAGTCCGGCGCGAAGATCGGCGACAAATCGCCCGAAAGCTGTGTGCCGCCGCGCGAGTTGCGCCCTGCCCAATGAGGTTGAACGCGCGTTGCTAACAGAATTGTTGTATCAAGGCACGACACCAATCGAGTCGAAATAGTACGCGCCTGAACGTCCATGCCGACGAAGAAGAAGGAAAACACTCCATTGCCTTCAGCGAGTAGCCGCAGAAACTTGTCGATGTTATACGCGGCGGGATTAGACGAACGACCCATGAGCTTCGTTTTGACGTCAATATAGACGATGACCCCTGTCGGCAATCGTTCCGCAATGTCTTCCGTGCGGTGCAGGTTGCCCGCGCGCGTAATAATCTGTTCGATGGCGTTGCCTCGCAGGTTGACGTTATCGCTTGTTGCGGCAGACAGGATGGCGTCGCGATTCTGTTCCACCGTACTCGCGAGCCTCGCACCAAGTTCGATGTAGTCGCTATTCTGCGATAGGGACGCTGCAAGCTTCGCTGCCGAAAGAATGATCGATTGCTCTGCGGTCGTGGGTGAGAATTTCGCGCCACGAGCCCTAATGGCCAATGTGTTTTCAACAATACGGGCGTAGTTTTCCTCGAAACCAATTTCGCGATGAAGCGCGAACAGGGCCTCGAAGTTCTCCACTGTGTTGTCCAGGCCGTCAAAGTTGCGAATGATGTTTGTGCCGTTAAAGCTTCCACGTATCTTGTCATGGCTGAGACTTTGGGAGCTGTGGCTTATTTTGTCGATGAACGTGGAATTAGCCATCAGCAATTGGGTGCCGGTCGGACGAACGACGCACACCACGAAGGGCAAGTGGTCGTACTTGCACAGCCGTGACAAACCGAGAACGGTTCCAGGAAACGACGACTTGGAGCTTGCCGAAAAACGGACGGCGAAGTGGTCGCAGAAATACACGGACCGATCACACTTCAGTTTGAAGTGTTGCGCAGCGGCCTTCGCGACAGCATCCTTGGACGACCCCGGATGGCGCCTTGCGTACTGCTGAAGAAATGCGACCAGTTCAGCCAACGCTTCCTTGCGATCTTGCTCGTCTTCCATGACGTGCGGAAGGATAATCGAACTCCACGGTACATTGCAAGATCAATCGGATTAAAACAACAGCCCGTTGGCGTCATGATTCGGCTTTTTCTCGCGCTGAACGCTGAGCGTGTTTCGCTCCCAGAAGACGCCATCTGCGAGACCTTGAATCCTCCCGTCGCGCTGGGCGAATTCAAGTCGTTTGGCGGCCAAGAGGCAGTAGTCTTCGTCGATTTCGATACCAAGAAACCGACGCTGGAGCTTCTTTGCCACGACGGGAGTCGTTCCGCTACCCATGAATGGATCCAACACGAAATCGCCTCTATTGGTGCTAGCCAGCATTAACTTCGCCAGCAACTTTTCGCTCTTCTGCGTGGGGTGGTCCGTGTTTTCCGGCATGGACCAAAACGGCACCGTGATATCGGTCCAGATATTCGACGGATGTGTGTCTCGAAAGCTACCGGATTTCGTGCGATTCCAATCCTTAGGCGTTCCGTCATCATCTGTGTAGGGCGCTAGGACGCGGCGGCGCAGTTTTACGGCGTCGACGTTGAACGTGTAGTCGTTCGACACGGTGCAAAACCAGATGTCCTCGCTGGCGTTCTTCCAATTTGACTTGGCTCCGCGTCCTTTTTCCCGCTCCCAGGTAATGCGGTTGCGGATAATGAAGTGCTCGGAGGCTGCCACGAAAATAGACTGGGATGAAAGCCAGTCGCCGCACAGGTAGATGGTTGCGGTCTCCTTCAATACCGGCCGAAATTGGGAAAGTGTTTCGGACAGCCAGCGCGTGTAGTCGTCCACGCTAGTGCGAGAGAATCTACGCCCGTTAAAATCCTTTGTCAGATTGTACGGCGGGTCAAAGAAAAGCAAATCGACGCAAGCTGGGGGCATTTTGAGCGCCCACTCGCAGCAGTCCCCCACAACAAGACCCTCCATTGGAGATTCCGCTCGGTGGGGCGGCAAGGCACGAATTAAACATTTCGAGAGCCGGTCGCGTTCGTCCGGTGCAACGGAGGTAGTTCGGTTACGCGGTGCGCGTGTTTTGAGTTCGTCTGCCATAGTTCGTAAATTATACCGCCATAGCCGCTCCGTCCAAAGGCTAAACCCGAGAACGCGGCAGGATATCGCCGGAGCCCGTGCCCGCTTGCAATCTACCATCATGCTCCGTCATCTGGTACAATCGTCCCGAAAGGAGACAAAAATCATGTCGACACGACCCATCGACCGCCGCACGGTGCTCAAGGGGCTGGGGACGGCGACCATTGGGCTGCCGCTGTTGGAAGAGATGCTTGTCTCGACCAGCTCGGCAGCGGAGAAAAATGCGCCGCCCGTGCGGGCGTTTAACGTCTTCTTCGGGCTGGGCATTCCGTCGCCGCTGCAGGCCGAGGGATTTCGCGACGTGCTGGAGCCGCTCGCGCCGCTCGCCGACAAGCTGCTTATTATGCGCAACGTCGATCAGGTCCGCTGCGACGAACGGGGAATCAACGCGCATTACGACGGGGCTTCCGGCGCATTCACCGCCCAGCCGCCCAACGGCGAGGCGCGGGCCGGTGGGCCTTCGATCGATCAGGTGATCCGCCGCGCGCATTATCCCAAGGGATTGCCTGCCGGCATGGTGCCGACGCTGGTTGCCGGCACGTTCTTCCGCCGCAGCCGCGTCGGCCGCTACGTTCATAGCTATAACCTCGACGGAACCGTTGCCGCGACGATTCAGGAGAAGCCGCGCGATTTGTTCGAGCGGGTGTTCGGAACCGTAGAAGTGGCGGGTGGCGCCGACGGGGCCAGCCCTGCTGAAATCCGCCGCCGTAGACTGCGGCGCAGCGTGTTGGATTCGGTTGTCGATCAATACCAGTTTTACACCGGCAAGAACTCGCCGCTGGGCGCTGCGTCCAAAGCCCGGGTGACCGAGCATCTCGAACGCATCCGCGAATACGAACAGCGGGCCTACGCGCTGAAGAAGAAGTCTCCCAACGCGCCCGACCTGCCGCGGCGTTCTCGATTGCTGCACGGCGGCAGGGCCGATCCTGGCGGCCAGGGGATCGACATCACGGTCGATGAACTCACGACCGAGTGGCGACTATTGGCCGACCTTTACGCCCTGGCCGTTCAAACCGATCGGGTGCGGTTCGGCTCGTTGACCTTCCTAGCGGCTGGCGAGCGCATCCGCTTAACCGGCGAGTACAAATACGCGGGCAAGACGATCTACAAGTTTGACGACGCCAAAGAACACAACGCCAGCGGCGACAAGGGATGCAGCCACGAATGGTGGCACAAATTCAACGAGAAGAAAAAGAACACACAATTGCGGGCGCATGCCCACTTGAAAATGCGCGAGGTGGCCTACTTCCTCCAAGCGCTCGATGGCCCGGAGTCGCAGGAAGCCAACGGCAAGACGATTCTGGAAAACTCGCTGATTACCATCTCGACCGAGTCGGGCGATGGCCGACACAACAACGTCAAGCGCGAGCTGTCGGGCGTCTTTCACGCCATCACCGGCGCCGGCGGCCGATTCAAGACGGGCCAGATCATGGACGTCGGCGCTGAGGGAGTTGACGTCTACAACACCATGCTCGCCGCGATGGGCGCCCGCCAGCGACTCGGCCCGCCCAATCGCAAGATGAAAGCGGCCGACGCGATTCGTGCTTGAGGCGACCGGCGGGATCGTAGGTCATGCTCCGCATGACAAATTCCAGGTCGCGGCAAGTCGCGACCTACGGCGGCGCAGCGTCGGCCGACTCGGTTTTCTTCGACGGTGACGCTGGTGAGAGAAGCTTCGCCCGCCACTTGGCTGCTTCGTCGGGTTGGTTCCAGGCTTCGTAGAGCTGCACGAGCCGCGGAGTGGTGATGATTCGCAAGGGCACGCGTCTCTCGGTCTTTGTCGCCGTAGCGGGCTCTCAGGTTGACGTCGGCCACCAACAACTCCTGTTCGGCTTCCTCGTATCGCCCTTGTCTGGTGAGGAAATCGCCGAATTTCGCACGAAGGCAAAGAAGACGGCCAAGCAGTCGGCCGAGAAATCGACGATGGAATTCACCGATCTACTGAAAGACATCGAGCGGAAGCGAAAACGCTTCGCCGCCCGCGCGGTCGATTCGGAGCAGGTTCGCAAACAGCAAGTGGCCATGGCCGCGGCCTATCAACAAAAACAGGTCGCTCAGCGCAACGCTGCCCGCCGCGCCAGATCGTCCGCCGCGACGATCGGAACGAGCCAAGGCAAGCCCATCAAGAAGCGCGAATACCGTCGTCCCCCGCCGCTGATCGACTCGCTCGACGCCGCCCGCATGGAAGTCATGCGAAACTTCTACCGCCGCCGCTAGGCCAATGGCACTTACTTTGAGCGGCAAGGCGCTAGCCGCCGGTGAATCGATGTTACGTTTTCACGCACAAAATCCGCGGCTAGCGCCTTGCGGCTCACCCTGACTGCGGCCAAAGTGAGCGGCGTTGGTCGGTAGGCCGTGGCCTGAAAGCCCGCGCGTCCGACGTCGCAGCCCAGAAGCGCAGGTCGCGGCTTGGTTGGTCCGTCAACGCGCGGCCGTGCCAGAAACAGGCCGGATCTCGCTGCATGCCCCTCACTAGAGTGGGATTTGCGTCCCGATTTCCGGAAGTTCTTGGCTTTCTTGGGGGGGACGGATTAAAAAACTTGCAACCCTCGTAATT
>JADFKK010000339.1 GCA_022564995.1 Planctomycetota bacterium
CGATGATGCGGTTTTCGTCGAGCAAAGGCACCACGTCGGCCACGGTGCCCAGCGCCGCCAGCCCGACCGCCTGCAAGAGGAAGTTCCTCATCCGCTCGGGCACCCGCTCTTCGCCGCTGACTTGCCGACACAGTTCCCAGGCAACCTTGAGCGCCACGCCCGCTCCGCACAACCCGGCGAACGGATAATCGTGCCCGGGCAGTTGCGGATGAACGATCGCGTCGGCCACCGGCAGCGATTCGGCGAAGCGGTGATGATCGGTAATGATCAGCCGCAGGCCGAGCTCGCGGGCTTTTTTGGCCGGGCCGATGCTGGCGATTCCGCAATCGACCGAGATGACCACTTCGGCGCCTTGCTTGGAAAGCTTCTCCAACGCCGCCTCGCTCAGCCCGTAACCTTCTTCCAGCCGATTGGGAACATAATAAGTGGCGTCGGCCCCGAGCATTTTCAAACAGCCGAGCAAGATCGCGGTGCCCGTCATGCCGTCGGCATCGTAATCGCCATAGACAACAACCCGCTGCTTCCGCTCAACCGCCTCGGCCAACAGCCGGGCTGCGTCGCTGGCCCCCGGCAGATCGCGCGGATCGCGCAGCGAAGTGAGCTTGGCCGAAAGAAACTCCCGGGCCACCTCAGAGGAGTCAATCCCCCGGCAGATCAGCAACTGCGCCACCACCCACGGCACGCCCGCCGCGCGTTCCAACTCCGCAATCCGCTCCGGCTCGTGCGGCCGAATACTCCAGTGTCTATCCATGTCGTCGCGTCTTCCCTCCGTAAACAAATCGTGGCACCGGCGTCCCGCCGGTGAAGCCGGATTATTCATCAGCCGCGAAGCATTGAAACAGAATCGGCGGCACATGACAAGCACGCCCCTCGGCCCGTGAATCGTAGTCCGCGGCGCGGCCCATTGCCCCGAAGGTATTGACCGCCGATGTCGCGGAGGGGATAATCTTAGCATGCCCGTGGATCGCCGCCGTCTTCAGACATCCCTGCCGCAACGTCGCCTGCGAGAGAGTCGCTCGGCCGACGCGCGGATTCCCGACGACCTGGGTGCGAGATTTGGAAAAGAGCGGCCGGCTCGACCACACGCTGATCGTGCTGGCCAGCGAGTTCCGCCGCGACATGATGACCGAGGGCCGCCCGGAGAAAAAGGTTCGCGACCAGGTCACCGTGCCCAAGGTCATCAACGAACTCAAGTTCTACGGCATGCACCGCCACTTCACGGCCGCCGACAGCGTGCTGATGTTCGGCGGCGGCCTGAAAAAAGGCCACGTCCACGGCATCACCGCCGACGAACGTCCATGCAGCACCATCCAAGGCCGCGTCACCATCGAAGACCTCCACGCCAGCATCTACCGAGCCCTCGGCATCAGCCCCTGCCTGTCCTACGAAATCGAACAACGGCCGTTTTTCGTGACGAGGGATGGGGAGGGGAAGGCGGTGGAGAGTTTGTTCGGGTAACCGAGCCGCCGTGTCCCCACGGCGATGTACGTTGTGCGACAATCCTTCAACTATGGAGTTCACAAGATGAATAGAATTACCGTGTCGAGTTTAGTGGCAGTCCTGCTCTTTTCGTTGGTTGGCATGGTGCAAGCAAGCAACAGACAACGGCCGACGCCGAAGGACAAATTGATACCTCTCCCAAAAGAATTGCAAGAGACTTTCGATAGTTTTTGCAGCCTGATCAACGCACCTCCGTCAAAAGAAAAGTTGGACACGGTCAAGAAAAAACTCAACAAGCACCTACTTCCCAACGCTTTTCATGTCGAACAAAGCGGTTATCGCAAGAGGCCTTGGAAAGATGAACTGAATTTGCCCTTCTTTTTTATCCATAAGAATTGGGATCGCATCTATCACATAACGAAACTTAGTAACGAGTGCTTCCACATTTTAACTGAAAATACCAATTTGTACTTTGTGAAAACGGCCTCGAACGAATGGAGGTTATACAAGATCTACTGTTTCTCGGAATGGAAACAATGATGTCGCACAACCGGAAAATCGGTGCCATCCAATGTTTGAACGGAAGGTACTTCATGTTCCCCCAATAACGTATAAACATGGCACGGTTCTCTTTGGAAAGGGTAAGAAAAAAACATGAGTGGGTCAAAAAGTCTCGTCGTCGTTGTGGGTCTGATGACCATCGTTCTTCACGATTCATCCATCGCGGAAGCGCAGAGTCTTCCGAACGGCGTCACGCACACGTTGTGCGCTCAGCCGCTCACGGCGCGGCAGATTACGATGCTGTTCAAAGAATACATGGCTTCGGGCGTAATTGATCCCTGGCAGGGGCAGGTGATAAAGACGGGAAACTTGGCCCTGGCAACCACCTCAGGCCAGCGCGACGGGCTGCCGGCGGTCGTCAAGTCGTTGAGCGACGAGGACATTGACGTGCGATGGGTGGCGCTGCTCGTCTTCAACGAGCATCGCAAAGTGCCGATAGCGGCACTGCGCCCGCTCATTCGACTGTTGGAGGATCAAGACAGGGTCGTTCGCGAGCTAACCTACAAAAGCTTGGTATCGCTTGGTCCGCGCGGCGCGCCGGCCGTCGACGGATTGGAGAAGGCGCTCGCTCGACGAGACATTAGCCTGCAGGAGAGAATCGACGTGATGAGGACGTTATCTGCGGTGGCGCCCAAGGATCCGCGCGTTACGAAACGATTGATCGAATACCTTGTCGACCCTGGCAGCGCTCACCGCACGCGCGTCGCTGCTACCATCTTTCTTGGTCGCCGTGGATCAGCGGCGAAGGCAGCCTTACCGCATCTTCTCAAACTGTCGAAGGAACCTGGGAATCCCTTTGCGGCTGAAGCGCTGTTCCGAATCGCGCCGCAGGATGATCGAGTCGCCAACGTGTTTGTGAAGTCGACCGACTCGCCGCAGTTCTCCTTTACTCTGTTAATTGTGCCCGAAATGGGCCCTAGCGCTGCGAGATACGTCCCGCATCTTGTTCGCCTACTGAAGGATAAGGATGAAGAGAAGCAGGCATATGCGGTCGGCGCGCTCCACCACGTCGATAAGAACCACAGGTTAATCCAGCCGACGCTCGTGCGCCTGTTGAAAGACGGAAGTGCCGATGGGAAGGGGTGGGCGTCGTGGATTGCAGCGAATCAGAAAATTGTGATTACCGACAAAACCGCCGTTCCGGCGTTGATTGAGATGCTTAAAACCCATGGAAAGTACAATGGGGCGAAAGTTCTAGAGACCCTTGGTTTAATGGGGGCGAGTGCCGAGGCAGCCATTCCGACGTTACGATCGTTGGTTCTTCGTAGACCGTCTCCATATACGGTCCGCGATGCGGCGAACGCGCTTCGCGCCATCGACACACAGCGGGTGGCCAGCGCAGAAATCGATCGCTACTTATCCGATCGCTCTCATTATAGTAACTCGCCCATGCCTAAACTACTGGCTGTCGCAGAGCATTACCGCAAGACGGACGTCGTCATCAAGTCGCTAACAGAAATGCTCGATACCAACATTGAAGGGGCGACCGAAGGACTTGTGTTGCTCGGCGCGAGGTCGAAACCGGCCGTGCCCGCTCTGACGAAACTCTTGAACAACGCGTCGCCCGACGTGCGGCAGCGAGCCGTGTATATTCTCGGCAAGATCGGTCCTTCGGCGGCGGCGGCCCTGCCCGCCTTGGAGCGGCTTCGCAACGACAAGCACCTGTTCGTTCGCTGGCACGTCGAGGATGCACTCAAGAGTATCAAGTGAGCAGATCGTTCCCCCCAACTCACAAGCGCTCAACAATCCGAATCAGGGCCACCCATCTATCGATGCTGGGTGGCCCCAATTCTCCATGAATCCGGGTGAATCTGGCACGTACAACGCGGTGGTGCTAGAATGAACGGTGTTCGAGCGTGACCCATCAGATCGAGAGTGACCCGTCAGCAGGATATCGAAATGCCAAAGCTGGATTACCGCAACATTGAGAAAGATCCCGCGCGGTGTGGTGGACAGCCCGTCGTGGCTGGCACGCGGATTCGTGTCGCCACGATTCTCAGTTGTTACGGTCAAGGGATGAACGTCGAGGAGATCGTCCAGCAGCTCGCTCCGCTGAGGCCGGCCGACGTGCATGATGCCTTGGCCTACGCCTACGACCACGTTGAGGAGATCGAAGCCGACTTGGCGGCGGATGACGAAGATGCGGTCAAGGCACGTCAACTCGACAACGGATCAGGCTGATGTCGCAAATCAGGTTCTTCACGGACGAAGATGTTTTCGGGGCTGTAGCGGTCGCGCGGCGGAAGGCCGCCTTCGATGCGATTTCTACGCCGGATGCCGGTCGACAAGGCGAGTCCGACGTATCCCAGTTACCATGGGCAAGTGATGCCGAGGAAATGCGCGATCGGATCGAATTCTTGAGCGACTGGTAGCGTCTGTCACGGGAGACTTCGCGTTGGCTGCCGATTGGGACCGCCTGTTACTTGGCATCGCTCGATCAATAAGTGTCGCATTTCTTCATGGCGAGCCCCGAGCGTTAGCTCGGGGGTATTACGATCGCACGCGAAGAGCTTGACGCTGAGTGAGGAATCACCGACGGCCTAACGGCCGCCGCTCGCCTGGTGTCGTTTCGTGAGACACTTATTTATCGAGCGATCCTTGGCCGATCAACGATGACGTTCGTACACTCCCGCCGCCACGGGGATTGACGGGAGACGCCGTCCGGTTACAACAAAGGTGCATGGTTGCTCTTCGCTCCGCCGTAAGGATTCCCCGTGTCTTTCGACCCTTCCCAAGATGTTAAAGAGCAGGTTCGGCAGGCGACGGACATTGTCGATTTGGTGGGCAGTTACGTTTCTGAGATGCGGCGGGATGGGCGGGGGTATAAGGTGCTTTGCCCTTGGCATAACGACACCCGGCCGAGTTTGCAGATCAACCCCGAGCGGCAATCTTGGAAATGCTGGGTCTGTGACTTGGGCGGCGATGTGTTTAGCTTCGTGATGCAGCGCGAGGGCATGGGCTTTCGCGAGGCGCTGGAGATGCTGGCCGAGCGGGCGGGCATCGAACTGCAAGCCCGTTCGCCCGATCGCCCTAAGCCCAAAGAGGGCAGCCCGGAAGATAAAAACACGCTGTACGCGGCGATGGCCTGGGCCGAGGGGCAATTTCACGAGTGCCTGCTGCGCTCGGCCGAGGGTCAGGTGGCCCGCGATTATCTGCGAGACCGCGATGTCAGCGACGAGAGCATCGCGACGTTCCACGTCGGTTTTTCGCCGAACGAATGGACGTGGCTGATCGACAAGGCCGCTAGCACGCCGTTTTCGCCTGCGGTGTTGGAAGCGGCCGGGCTGTCTCTGAAAAGCCCCAAGAGCGGCCGGCCGTACGATCGCTTTCGCGGCCGAGTGTTGTTCTCAATTCGCGATCGCCAGCGCCGACCCATCGCTCTCGGTGGGCGCGTGTTGCCGCAGTTTGCCGACGACCGCTCGCCCAAGTACATCAACTCGCCGGAGACGCCGCTGTTCAGCAAGAGCAATCAGCTTTACGGGCTCGACGTGGCCCGCGACGCGATCGCCAAGAGCCGGCAGGTGCTTGTCATGGAAGGTTACACCGACGTGGTGGCGGCCCATCAATTCGGTCTGCAAAACTCGGTGGCCGTGTTGGGAACCGCGCTCGGCGAGCGCCACGTTCAACTGCTGCGTGGCCTGGCCGATTCGATCGTGCTGCTGCTCGACGGCGACGAGGCCGGCAGAAAACGGGCCAACGAAGTGCTCGAACTGTTCGTGGCCCAGCAGGTCGATCTGAAAATCCTCACGCTGCCCGAGGGCCTCGACCCGGCGGACTATCTGGCCCAGCAGGGGCGTGAAGCGCTGGAGACATTGATCGCCGGCGCCGTCGACGCGCTCGATCACAAGATTGCCAGCGAGACTTACGGTTTGGACGTCGTGGCGGATACCCATCGGGCGAATCAGGCGCTGGAGCGTATCCTGGCGACGATAGCCAAAGCGCCGCGCCTATCGGCCGCGGCGTCTTCATCTTCGCACCTGCGCGAGCAACAACTTCTCACGCGTCTGGCGCGTCGATTTCGTCTTCCCGAGGAAGACCTCCGCGGCCGTCTGGCGGCGATGCGTTCAGCCGCGCGAAGCAAGAACACCACGCGCGTCGACCGTGCTAGCAATGACAGCAGCGACATGCCGCCGACAAAGTTTGATCCTTGGGAACGCGAGTTGCTGGAAGTATTATTGCAACGACCGTCGTTCGTCCAGCAGGCGCTTGTGGAAGCGCCGGTCGACGACTTCAGCGGCGGCCCACACCGCGAGATTTACGACAAAATGCGAGTCCTGGCGGCCGGACCCGACGCGGTAACATTCGACGCATTGATCTTACAATTTGAACAACCGAGTTTGAAAAACTTACTTGTAGATCTGTACGAACGGGGAAAGGAAAGACTGCCGAGCGATGCTAGCAGCGCGCTGGAATGCTTCGAGCAATTGCTCACGCAACGTCGCCGACGGGCAGCGGATCGACAACATCGCGCCGGTACCATCGCGATGCAGGAAGGAAAACTTAGCCAATCCGAGGAAGCAGAGCTGTTTAGTAATATCGTTCAACAACAGCGAAACCGACAAGGCATTTCCGAGTCTACGGACGGATAAGGATGCCCAGTCGGTCGGCCGAAGCTGTCTCACCGGAACCAACCGGAGAGCGAGACGGCTACGACCGAAAAATACGACTCTTCGCAGCGCAGGAAGCGCTCAAGGGGGATGATCATGGAGTTGGTCGACACGCAATTACGTGACTTGATTCAGAAGGCAAAAGCCCAAGGCTATCTGACCTATGACGAGGTCAACGCCTATCTTCCCGACGAAGCCACCGACCCGGAAAAGCTCGATCATCTGCTGGTCGCTCTGGACGACCACGGCATCGAGCTGCTCAGCGAACCGCCGGGAAAGAAAACGCCGCCGGTCGTTGTCGCGGAGGAGCCCGAGGTGGGGTCGCTCTCGACTTTGTCGGCTTTGGAACTGCCGAAGCTCAGCGACGATCCGATCCGCATGTATCTGACGCAGATGGCCGAAATCCCTCTGCTCACGCGGGAGGAGGAAATCTCGCTGGCCAAAAAAATCGAAGTCACCCGAAAACGTTTTCGTCGATCGGTGTTGGGCTGCGACTTCGCCTTGCGCAAGACGGTCGAAACGCTTAACAAAGTGTACCGCGGCACGTTGCCGTTCGACCGCACGATCAAGGTTTCGTTGACCGAGCGGCTCACCAAGGAGCAAATCCAAGGGCGGATGCCGCACAATCTGGCCACGCTCGCCTTGCTGATGCAGCGCTCGCGGGATAATTTCGTCAAGCTGATCAGCCGCCGCACGCATCGCCACGATTGGGTCGCCGCCCGCCGGCGTTTCTTGAGCGATCGGCGCAAATGCTTGCAACTGGTCGAGGAATTGAGCCTGCGGACCCGCCGCGTGCAGCCGTTGGTGCGAGAACTTTCCGAAATGAACGAGCAAATGAAACACCTCCGCTCGCAGATCAAACGGATCGACAACGAGATCAAGGCGGGACTTACTTCGCGCGCCGATGTGCGGACAAATCTCCGCAAACAACTGCGCGACCTGATGCTGCTGGCCCATGAAAGCCCGCGGAGCCTGGCCGGGCGCTGCGACAAAATTCGTAATCAGGCGAAGGAATACGACGAAGTCAAACGCCAGCTCTCCTGCGGCAATCTGCGGCTGGTTGTTTCGATCGCCAAGAAATACCGTAACCGAGGCATGAGCTTTCTCGATCTGATTCAAGAGGGAAACACCGGCCTGATGCGGGCCGTCGACAAATACGAGTATCGCCGGGGCTTCAAGTTCTCGACCTATGCCACCTGGTGGATTCGTCAGGCCATCACTCGGGCCATCGCCGATCAGGCCCGCACGATACGCATTCCGGTCCACATGATTGACGTGCTGAGCCGTTTAAGGCATATTTCTAAGAGGCTCTTGCACGAATACGGGCACGAGCCGACCATCGAGGAGGTCGCCGCCGAGGCCGATGTCAGCCTTGATGAGGCAAAACGGGTGTTAGACATCGGCCGACACCCGGTGAGCCTTGACCGACCGATCGGTGAAAGCGAAGATGGAACCTTTGGCGAGTTCATCGAAGACAACAATACGCAGACCCCCGTAGTCTCCGCCACCCATGGCATGCTCCGCGACAAAATCGAAGTGTTGCTCAAAACGCTCACTTACCGTGAGCGGGAGATCATCCGTCTGCGCTACGGCCTGGGCGACGGATACATGTACACGCTGGAGGAAGTCGGACGGATCTTCAAGGTCACCCGCGAGCGCGTGCGACAGATCGAAGCCAAGGCGGTTCGCAAACTGCAACATCCGGTGCGCAGCGGGCACCTGGAAGGCTACCTCGAAAAGGTCGCCTAGCCACACGGTTGCTTTCTCAAGCCGCCAGCCTTCGGGTTGGCGGCTTTTTTTATTTTCTGACAAGGAATCCAAGACAACATGATCGCAAATGCCGACGCCCTGCGAGAGCTGCACCGTATCCATAAACAGCTTGCCGACCTGACGACGGAATTGGCGCGGGGGCCGAAGACGATCTTGGCGCATGGCAAGAAGACCGACATCCTGCAGGCCGCGGCCGATGACGCCGAAGCGGAGACGCGCAACGTCCGCATGTTCGTCGACGACAAGAACCTGCAACTCAAGATAAGGGAAGGACGCATCGCCGATTTAAGGGCCAAGCTGAACGCCTGTAGCACGAATAAGGAGTATCAGGCCCTGCAAGAACAGATCGCCGCCGATGCGATGGCCTGCAGCGTGCTCGAGGACGAAATCCTCGAAGCGCTCGAAAAGGTCGAAGAGCGCCAGGCCGCCGTCGTCCGGGCAAAAAAATCGCTCGCAGCCGGGCAGGCCGAATTGGGCAAGGTCACCGAAAGCGTCAACCAGCGGGAAGGCGTTGTTAAGGGTGAGTTGAAACGCATCGAAGCCCAACTGGCAACCGCCGAAGACGCCTTGCCAGCCGACTTCAAGGCCGATTACCAGCGAATCGTACAGATCAAAGGAGAGGACGCGATGGCCGTGCTCGACGGCGAGAGTTGTGGCGGCTGTTATCAGCGGCTCACGATCAACATGGTGAGTGAATTGCTGATGTCCCGCGTCGTGACCTGCCAAGGCTGTGGCCGAATGATCTATCCGCCCGAAGACCGCTCGATTGGGTCGAGGCCGCGTGACTGAAACAGCCTGTTGAAAAAGTCTGAAGTGCTGCGTCAAGGCTAACAATTGGGGTTGGATGAATCAGCCGCGACGCGCTAACGTCCGGTAATCGCGGCGGAACCGTGGGCTAGCGCCCAGCGGCTAATCCCAAGATTAAGACTTGAAGACGCAGTTCTCGGCGACAGGAGTCGCCTCCGGCGTCGGACAGCCGACTTTTTCAACGGGCTATCGCATCATCTACGGATGTTGACGTGTGCCCCAAGTCCCAAAGACAAGCGTTGCGGGATCGGCTACAATTCGGCCGATGGTGGGCCGGCACGCTCCGGTCCGAACCGACTCGCCC
>JADFKK010000340.1 GCA_022564995.1 Planctomycetota bacterium
GGTGCTGTGGTCGCACAAGACGGGCGGACCGACCCGGGGCCACACAGGCCATCACGACGTCCATCTGCTGGCCAATGGAAATATCCTCTATCACGATAGTTGGGCCAAGCTGACCGAGATGACCTTGGACAAAAAAGTCGTCTGGACCTACGACTCGGCCACCATGAACGGCAACCGCGGCAAGCGGGTCGACGTGCATGCTTTCGCAAGATTGCCCAACGGCAACACGATGATCACCGAGAGCGGCGTGGGGCGGATCATCGAGGTCGACCGCGACGGCAAGCTCGTGCATCAATTTCCGCTCAAGGAAGGCGGCACCAAGAGCACGCGGCTGGTGCGCATCACGCCGCAGGGCACGTATCTCGTCTGCTCGGAACAGCCCGGCGTCGTCACCGAATATAATCGCCGGGGCGAGGTCGTCTGGGACTATCTGATTAAGACGCGCGTCTATGGGGCCATCCGACTGAAAAACGGCAACACGCTAATTTGTTCGGGCGGCGGCAAGAGTGTGGTCGAGGTCACGCCCGAGAAAAAGATTGTCTGGGAAATCAAGACCAAGGTGCCCAACAGCAAGGTTGCATTGGCCTGGATGACCTGCCTGCAGGAGTTAGACAACGGTAACGTCGTCGTCGGCAACTGTCACGCGGGGCCCGACCATCCGCAGATTTTCGAGATCACCCGCGATAAGAAGATCGTCTGGCAGTTCGACGAATACGAACTGGTCGGAAACGGCCTGGCCTGTTGGCAAATTCTCGACGACAAGCAATCGGCCCTGGTGCGCAAGAAGCTGGCGGCGCTGGAAAAGTGAGGCCACCCGACGCTCCCGCGTCGGGCTAGGAAGAGCTTGACCCTCGCTCCTAACTCCTCCCCCTAAAACCCAAGCTGACTCCGCTTGAGCGTGATCGCGTGCATCTCTTTCCCGTCGATGTTGATCACCCTGTAAGTCACCGTCGGGTCGTCGGCCGTGGTGTCGAAGGTCACCAGGCCGAAGGATTGCTTGCGGTTGTAGGAGAAAATGGCGGCCGGCATCGTCGGGTGGACGTGTTGGTTGGTGAGCCGCGAGGAGTTGAACTCATACAGGTCGTAGCCGCCGGGCCGCTCGATCCGCCAGGCGTCGCTGCGGTGGCGGTCGGCCGACATCAGCAGCACGCCTGCGATCTTTTCTTTTTCGATCAGCGAGAAGATCTTCTCCCGCTCGGCCTGAAATCCGTTCCAGGTGTCGCGGCTTTTGCCCTTGGTGCGAAAATCCCAAGGGACCGGCGAGCAGATGACCTTGAACGTGCCGCGCGAAGCCTTGAGCCGCTTGGTCAGCCAGGCCAGTTGCACCGGGCCGAGCATCGAGGGCTCGTCGATTCTGGGATCGGTCCGATAGTAGCGGCCATCGAGCATGATGAAGTCGACGTCGCCCACTGAAAAATCGTACCAGACGCCCGGCTGCTTCGCGCCGCCGCCGTAACCCGGGTTGGCCCAATTTTGCTTGAACACCTGCCACACCGGCCGCTTCCAAGCCGGCACGTCGATCTTCGGCCCACCCCAGCAGTCGTTCGTGCCGAAGTCATGATCGTCCCAGATCGTGTAAGTCGGTGTGCGGGAGACGAGGGCGGCAAACTCGGGCCGCGACTGGCGGCGATAGTAACAATACTTTTGCATCTGCGGACTCTTGGGCGCGTCGCTGTAGGTGTTGTCGCCCAACAGCAGCAGCAGCCGGGGATTGAACTTGCGAATCGTGTTCCACATCCGTTCGTTCGCCGGCACATAACCGGATCCGCCGCCGAAGGCCAGGGTAAACTTGGTTTTGGTGCCGGGCTTGGGCGAAGTGCGGAAGTGGAAGCTATCGCTCTGGAACCGGTCGTCACCGGCCTCCACCTTGACCTGATACTCGTACAGCGTGTCCGGATCGAGAAAGTTCACGTTGACAACGACCGTATAATCGCTCTCGGCGGTCGTGCGGGCCACATTTTTGACGGACCCACTTGGCTTGCTCACGAAAAAATGAACGCTCGCCGGCCGCGAGGTTCGCACCCAAACGCTTACGGACGAGTCAGTCACCGAGCCGATCAGCGGGCCGTGAACGAGCAACGATTCCGGCTTCTCCAGTAGTTGTTTGAACTCCTTGCGAGCGTGAATCGGCGCCAGCAAATCGCGCGGCCCGGCGATAAACCGGGCCGGCGGCAGACCGAGTTTGATCGCCTGCTGCATGGCCGCCACCGCTTCGTCGATCTTGCCGCCTTGTGCCAGCGCGACGGTAAGCATAAACCGTGACTCGGCATCGTCAGGATGCTTGCGAATCACATCCTGCAGCGCCGCGACGGCCTTCGCCGCGTTGCCGCCGGTGATCTGCTTGAGGGCCTGCTGGTGAATACGTTTGTATTGGCGCGGGCTCTTGGCCGGCGCAGGCTGTTGAGCGAGCGCGGCGATCGGCAAGGCGGCGATAACAGCGGCGACGAGCAGGTGCGAAAATCGGATGGCAGGTTTTTTCATGATGGTGATTCCGTGGGGGTGGTCTGTTGCTGTTGCGCCGCGGCAAGCCGGCGGCCTACGGTGCGATTATACGTTGTGCGGACGGTTTTCGCACCTTGAGGGCCGAATGCTGGATTCTCGCCAAGCCGCCTGCTAGACTCACGTCTGCGTCCCGATCTGTCCACATTCAATCCATCGACAAGGATCACCCTATGTACCGCACTTCTCGCCGCCGATTTATTCACGACGTTTCGGTCGCCGGAACCGCCGCCCTGACGCTGGGCACGACGTTGGGCACAACTCAGCTCAGCACGGCCGCCCAGCCGCGCGGCTCGAAGATGGCCCTGGGGCTGGTCACGTATCTGTGGGGCCGGGACTGGGATTTGCCGACGCTCATCGCCAATTGCGAGCAGGCCAAGGTCCACGGGGTCGAACTGCGGACGACGCACCGGCACGGGGTGGAACGAAAGCTCGGCGCCCCGCAGCGAAAAGCCGTTAAGCAGCGTTTCGCCGACAGCCCGGTGACACTGGTTGGCCTCGGCAGCAACGAACGATACGACGATCCGAACGCCGCCGTGCTCAAGACGGCCATCGAGGCCACCAAAGAGTTCGTGCGGCTCAGCCACGACGTCGGCAGTTCGGGCGTGAAGGTCAAACCAAACAGCTTTCACAAAGGTGTGCCGCGGGAAAAGACGATCGAGCAGATCGGCCGCGCGCTCAACGAGTTGGGCCGCTACGGGGCCGAGTTCGGCCAGCAGATTCGCCTAGAGGTTCACGGCCAATGTGCCGAGCTACCGACGATCAAGGCGATCATGGACGTGGCCGATCATAAGAACGTCGTCGTCTGTTGGAACTCCAACGCCCAGGATCTCACCGGCAAAGGCCTGGAGCACAACTTCAATCTGGTCAAGGATCGCTTCGGCCCGACGTTGCACAGCCGCGAACTGCACGACAAGCGGTATCCATACCAGCAGCTCATCGGGCTATTGGTGAAAATGGATTACGCCGGCTGGGTCATGCTGGAATGCAGCACGCGGCCGAAAGATCGCGTCGCGGCGATGGCCCGACAGCGCGAGTTGCTAGCTGAGATGATCGCAAAAGCCCGCGATCAAAAATAAGACCCCAAATCACCGCTTGCGGTTTAGCCGCCCGTTTCGTTCGCGGAGCGAACAACGACTATCCGAACGATCCATCCATCCCCAGCCGCGTGCGCAATTCTTCAAACAGGTTCTGGAACTCGTCGTTCGATGAATGAACGTGCTCGGCTTCGGTGATGAATTTCATCTCGTCGTCACACTCGATGTTGTATTCGTCGAACACCTGCTCGAATTCGGTTAAATCCGATCCGTAGGCGATCAGCAGCTTGTGCTCGTCGAACTGAACCTCAAGCGGCACGTGCGGATTGAGCACGGCGATGCCGGTGCAGCCGTCGTTGGCCAGCATTTCTTCGTAATCCCAGAGGATGCTCTTAAGAACGGGCATGTCGATGTGCTCGCGATACATGTCGACGTGCCCGCGACTGTCGCGGTCGTGACTCGTCTCCAACACCACGTCGACGACGTGGCCCAGCGGGTCGAGCAAATCCATGAACAGGTCGAACAGTTGTTCGTTCGAGGCGGCGCCCATCAACACGGGCACGCTGGCCTTCGATTGGTCGTCGTGATAAACGTCGTGGCGATATCCCTGCTTAGGCACGACCTGCAAATCGTATGAGGGGCGCACGGCGTCGGACAGCACGAAGTCGTTATAACGGCGCACCTCGAGATGGGCCTCCAACTGCTCTTCGCTCAACTGGTCGAAGCTGCTGGTCGACGTCGTCTGCTGCGCCTGATCGTGAAATACGTTCGTAAAGAAATTCTTCAGGAATCCCATCGGATCGCTCAGCCTCGAATGTGTTTGCTTAGGGTAGGGATCTTGCCGGGGGAGGCCGGGAGTCTTCACTAGATGAAGCCTAGGTTACGTGCCAAGCGAATCCCCTGCGGAAGGTCGCCAATGTTTCTGCCGGCGCCTGACGTCCGAGCGTAGAAATGGCATAATCGGCCCGATCTAAACGGTTCTTTTGATCCACGGCGAGCCCCGAGCGTCAACTCGGGGATAATCCACACGCACGCGGAAAGCCTCGCGCCGCAGGACGAGCTACCCGCGTCCTACAAAGAAATCTAGCACCCGAAACGGCGGCGTGGCGAGACAATGCGCAAGAATGGGCGATGAGCCCGAGGCCGCTCGGTAACCGGGTCCGATCAAGCGGAGTTTGCCCGCGGCAATGACCGCCTGAGCATCTTTGTTGGCGCGATCGGTAGACTCAGATTGTTTTAGCAGGCCGCTAACCTTGCCCCACAGATGGCCGTTCTGAGAAGCCGCTGGCCGGCAGAAATGCTGCGAACGGTCGAGGAGCTTTGTGACGATCCTGCCGAGAGCACCGAGCCGCGGTAACTTCCGCGGCGGACTTGCTGCGTCGCCGGGCTGGGAAGACTTTGCATTGGTGGCCTGAGTGCTGGGCATTTCGCAAGAAGCCACCGTATTTTCCACCGCCGACGCGGCAAGCTGCCGCGTCGACTTCTCTACGTCCCAAATTCCGGCCGCCTTTTTCCGAGCTGCGATTGTAGCCGCTGCACGATGCAACTGTGCATCTGGCTCACCCGGCTTTCGCTCAGGTCGAGGGTCGAGCCGATCTCTTTCATCGTCATCTCTTCGTAGTAGTAGAGGATGATGATCAGCCGCTCGTTACGGTTCAGGCCCTTGGTGACTAGTCGCATCAGATCCTTCTTTTGGATCCGCCGCGTCGGGTCTTCGCCCTTCTTGTCCTTGAGGATGTCGATCTCGCTGACATCCTTCGAGCTGTCGGTCTCGTACCATTTCTTGTTGAGACTGATCAGGCCCACGGCGTTGGCGTCGATGACCATCTTCTCGAACTCTTTGACGGTGATCTCCAACTGCTCGGCCATCTCGCGCTCGGTCGGGGCGCGTCCCAGCTTGGCCTCCAGCGTCTTTTGGGCGGCACCCAGCTTGCTGGCCTTGGAGCGAACCAGCCTTGGCACCCAGTCCATGCTCCGTAGTTCGTCGAGCATCGCCCCGCGGATGCGCGGCACACAATACGTCTCGAACTTCACTCCCCGCGACATGTCGAAGGCCTTGATCGCGTCGAGCAGCCCGAACACGCCGGCCGAGACCAAATCATCGAGCTCCACGCCCTCGGGCAGCCGCGAGAGCACGCGCTGGCCGTTGTATTTGACCAGCGGAAGGTATTTTTCCACCAGCCGGTTACGAAGTTCCTGGTTGCTCATGTCGGCCTTGAAGGTCTGCCATAATTCCAAAGTCTCATCAGCGGCCGTAAGAGTTGTCGCCATGCCATCCTCCATGATTGACGTGACACAGATACCGAGGCGCAGCCGGTCCGCGACCCAGGGCGCCGGCATCCTTCATGATGCCGTGCTAGCATGGGCGTTAGGTACGGAGTCCAGCCTTCGCCTGGTCCCATCGAATTAGAAAAGTTCACGCAAACGGTGCATTGTGACGGGACATAGCGCGCCGTTCCGGTTTCTGTCTATCGGCAAACCAGTTCGGCAAGTTGAGCAGAAAAATCTCGGCGGCTGTTTGGACCGGCAAGGCACGCTTTGCGCAGACGCAACTGGTTTGATTCGCAAGCATTCTGCTCGGCGATGATTTCCAGTTGACCGCCCAGCCCTTCGACAAGCCGCCGGAGCGTGCCTACGTCGCCTCGGCCGGCGGGGGACTGAACAACGGGGCGTTGCCCAGGCCGCGTCGGGCGACCGAAAGCTGCCCGATGTGCATGCCTTCGTGCCAGGCGGCCATCTCGAATACGGCGGCAAAGTCCGGCAGAAAATCGGGCGAGCCCTCGGGCGTTGCCTTGGCCAAGTCGTCTTCGCTCAGCGCATCGAGCACATCGAGCATGGCCTGCCGGCGATCGCGCATGAAGGCCACCACTTCCTCGGCCGGCGGATAATCGCTCGGGTTGCTGGTCGGTTGCGAGCCCATGCCGAACATCTTGCCGTAGGAGTCTTTCTCGACCGTGCGGGCTGGATCGATCAGCTTGACGAAGAAATTGTCGGTCGTGCCCATGTGCCCGACAAACCACAACGCATGGTTCGACGAATCGTGCGGTCGGTAGGTCCATTGCTCGGGCGTGGTAAACGCCGCGAGCATTTGATCGGCCATGCCTCGCGAGAATTCGAGCCGTTGCTTGAGTCGTTGCTTAATTTCCATTGGAATTCTCCTTATGCACGCCGGATGACATTTTCTTAAGCAGATTCACCCGATCGAGGTTCTCAGGCGAGCGGCTGACTAGAAAACAGTTCGTGGCGGATTCAAGATTCCACGATTCTAGCGAACTGCCATGCCATGCCAAGTCCCGATGGGGCCAAAGATACCTTTCACTTCACTGGGTAAGTGTAGCGCTATTGACGAATCATGGTTCGATCCCGTTCACCTTTTTCGGCGCAAGCCAGATGGCATCCCCGCCAGCAGCGCGAGGGCTGCCACGCTCAACATCAGCGACGATGGCTCCGGCACTGCTTGAGTGAGGCTGCCCGCTGCGGGCGAGGCGGCCGGAGCCGGGCCGGTCCAGGCGGCGAGTAGCACCGTGAGGTCTTCGAAATTGACCGACGTGGTATTCGTCTCGACGAGGTTACCCTCGGCAAAGGTTGCCCCCGGCTTGTTCCAGTTGGCCAGCAGCACGGTGAGGTCTTCAAAATCGACAAAGCCGTTGCCGGTTAAGTCGCGCGTCTGCTCGCCAGCGGCAAGGAGTTGAAACACGATCGGGAACCACTTTCGGAAAGGTTCAATATACAATCACCATCCTCATCGTCGCTGGCCAGTATCGCTTGTCCCTTGGAAAACCTGTAGCGGCGTAGCTTCCCCGTGCTGTGTCGCGTGACGGGCCGCGGCGTCCACCACAGCCGCACCTCGGAGAATATCTGACGAAACACGTAACGCAGCCGAGCCGAGTCTGCCTCCTTGATTCCCTTACGGAGCGCCATCAGCTTATCGATAGCACGGGCGGCCTTAGCTTCCGGCGTGAGCGGCCTCACGTCGCCACCGTTGCCCTTGCTGCTCAGTTGTGCCTTTAGACTCGCCCGCTCTTCGCGCCACTCAGCAAGCAGCAGGGACGCATCCTCGGCTGCGTCATCGTCAATCAGCAGCAGCCGCTCCGTCCCCTTCCTGATTTTGGCCTCCAGCTTGGCCAGCTTGGCCTTGATCGACTTGGCCGCCGAGGCCCGCGTCGGCTGTCGCTTCTTCGCCTTTGCCAGAATCTCAGTCCTCAGGCGCTCAATGTGGTCATCGCCGAGAATCTGGTCGTGTACCATGCCGAGCATGAATTCTTCAATCGCGTCGGCGGTCACACCGTAAGACCGGCAGCCCCTTCCCACAACGCCAGCTGCGCACCTGTAGTATCGACGGTCAATTGTGTTGTTGTACGATCCGTTGAGCCCGCCCCCGCAGTGCCCGCACCGCAGCAGGCCGGACAGGTGATAGTCGCTGGCGTTGACCTTTTTCCATGTCGCTGCCCGATGGGCGGCTTTGCGATGGGCCTTATCAAACGTCTCTTGATCGACGATGGCCGTATGCGTGTTATCACACCGAACCACGCCGCGCGGTTCGGCCTTCGTTGCAATCCCGCCGTCGGCGCCGATACGGTGGTATTTTCCGACGCTGGTTTTTCCGAGCACCGTATGGCCAAGGTAAGCCGGATTGCGCAGGATGATCTTGATCGTCACGCCTCCCCACCGCAGCCCTTTGGGCGGCTTGACTCCGCGGCGTTCAAGCGTTTTGGCGATGCCGGTATAGCTGGTTTCCTTCGTTGTGAATTCGGCGAAAATCCACCGAATCAACTCGACGCGCTCGGGGTCGCTGCTGAGGGCGAGCCGGCATCGCCAGTCGGGCGGCGCCGCAAAGTTCTCGCCGTAGGGCACCAATCGCACCTTGGCGCCGGCCGCGTCGAAATACTGGCGGTCATAGCCGAGCGGCGGTCCGGTTGGCCAGTCGCCCCGTTTGTTCGCTGCGATTTGTCCCCGCAGCACGTTGCGGCTGAGGTCGACCAGATATTGATACTTGCCCTCTTGCTGCAGCGCGTACATGATTCGCCCGGCGAAGTCGTGCCAGTCGATCTTGCCTTGCGCGATGGTTTCGAGCCGCACGCCCGCCTCGCGGAGCGGATGAATCACGGCCCCCGCCGTGATGCTGTCGAAACGTCCGAATCGATCCATGTCCCAACAGAGAATCACTTTCCATTCGCTCGTCTGCGCATCGGCGAGCATCTTGCAAAACTGCGGACGTTTTTCGATGCTGTCACCCGTGATGCCGTTGTCCTGATACCAAATGACGATCTTGTAACCGTGCTTTTTGGCGTGCGATAGCACCTCGTCCTTCTGTTGTTTGGGCGAATGGACCTGTTCATCCTTTGACATGCGGATGTAGCCCACCGCCGGAATCAACGCCACCTTGGCCGTCGCCGCTCGTTTTCGATTATTCGTTGCCGCTGTTGCTATCATGGTCTCCCCTTCGTGTAGTTGATGATTTCCAGTATCAGCCCCGCCCGATGCGCCCCGACATTCACGGCCGGCGTGTTGTGCCGCTGCTTCCATCCCGAGGCCGGCTCCAATAAAACCTTGCCAATTGGCAAGGTTTTGCCCGTTGTCTCTGGCTTCCATCCCGAGGCCGGCTCCAATCGAACAAAGGTGCGGGTTCCGCACCTTTAAGTTGTCTCTGGCCTCCATCCCGACGTGCCTTCCAATAACGGGGTTGCACGATGCGACCCCGTTTTGCTTGCACGCCCCCTTCGTTTCCCCCCCCGGCTCCAATACATCCTCGCGCAACCCGTTGCCCCACAGCCCGTTACCGCTGGGCACTTTCAAATAATCGGGCGTTGTTTGATCTTGGCTGGTCATCTTCAAGTCGTTTCAAGTCGCTTAAAGTCGGTCCAATCAAAGCCCCGCCGCGCGTCCATTCGCAGCGGGGCCGTAAACTCACACCCGGTCAATCGCCGGCTCCACTGCCAGA
>JADFKK010000341.1 GCA_022564995.1 Planctomycetota bacterium
TGCTTGCGTGCTTCGTATTTCGCTTCCATGCCCAAGCTCCTTCCATGAAACGGCCGTTTGCCAACAAACACGGAAGGTGCTAATACGACAATACTTGCGTCACGTCAATTGAAATCAAACAGTCGAAGTACTTAGTATCCAGTACTCAGTTACTCAGTACATTAGTACTCCGTACTCAATTAGCTTTCCTCCGACTTCAACGATCGCAGCATTTCTTCGTACTTGTCGGTCTGTGGAAATCCCGCGGCCCGACCGGAATTCTTGGTTTCGGCGGACATGGCGTTGCTTTCGTTCGGTGATTTCTGCTCAAAGCGTAAAAAAAATGCCGGCGGCGGCAAGGCCGACGATGAAAAGGATCGCGCCGGCCAGCAGCCAGCCGTATTTGCGGTTGCGAGCTTTCAACGATCGCAGCATTTCTTCGTACTTGTCGGTCTGTGGAAATCCCGCGGCCCGACCGGTATCGACGGCCAGCGACAGCAACTCAATGGCTTGGTCGCGGTCGGACTCGACCAGCAGACCTCCCATCGCTGCGGCCACGTTAAAGATCCCTTCGGCATTGCCGGTCTCCCGAGCCAGTTGTAACGCCTCAACCCAATACGTCAGTGCGTTTTCCATATCTTTCTTTTCCAAGGCAATAGCCGCCATATTGTGCAGGGTCGAAATCAAGCCGGCTTTGTCGCCGATGTCGCGTCGGATTTTGAGGCTTTGTTCGAGGTATCCGAGGGCGGCCTCATTGTCGCCGCGGGCGTGCGCCGTCGTGGCTAGGTTATTGAGCGTGTTCCCCTCGCCGGCTTTGTCTCCGATGTCGCGTTGGATTTTGAGGCTTTGTTCGAGGTATCCAAGCGCGGCGTCATAGTCGCCGCGGGCTTTGTGGATTTGGCTGATGTTATTGAGCGTGGTCCCTTCGGTCCGCTTGTCGGGCACCACCGCTAGCGCGCGCTCGTGTGCGTCCAGAGCGCCAGTAAGATCGCCGAGTACGTGTTGGCACATGCCGAAGCAACTGAGCGACCACCACGGGGGCGGCGGGGCGCGGCGGCGGATGATGGGCCTCGCTAATTCAGCGGCCGCCTCAAAGTCGGCGGTTTGGTAATAGAAGTTAGCCAAGGGCTCGGCCAGCCGATCTGCTTCGACGTGCAGATCGGCGGCACGATAATGATGGACGGCTTCGACATCGTCGGTCCAGCGCCGCGTCACGAACCGGCCCTGAAACTCGTGATAGCGGGCGATCCGGGCGTGCAGTTCACGGGTCGATTCCGCCGAGCGGTCTTCGATATCGTCCAGCAATTGACGGACCACCGGCGGCACTTCGTAGTACGTCATTTCCAGCTCGGGGTCGAACGCCCATTCCAACAGCGAACGCTCGATCAGGCCCTCGCGATTCTCCGCGGCGTGGTCCGCATCGTCATCCACCGCCAGCAGTCCGTCTTCGCTGACGGCCACACGATACAGGGACGCGGACGTCAACAGGGCGCGTTGGCCCGCGGTCAACCACTGCATCAATTGGTCGAGTAGCAGGTTCTGCCGCATCGCTTCCAGGACGACCGCCACCGCTTCGGCCGGCGTGTCGGGCGGCGCTTCCAGCCGGTCGAGCGCGGCGAGCAACTGCTGCGCTTCCTCCGGACGCCGGTGCTGCAGGATATGGGCCAGCCACTCCAAGGCCCGATGATTGCCCCCCAAGGTTTTGTAAAGCTGTCGCTTTTGTGCGGCGTCCCAATCGCCGGGCCAGCCCAGCCGCGCCATCCGCCGCAGCACGTCGCCATACGGCGCGTCGGGGATCGCGCAGGTCGTGACGAGATCGTCCAGCGGCGGCAGCCGGTAACGTCCCGTCAGCAGAACCCGGGTGGGGGCCGGCAGCGAACAGACTTGCTCGACCAGCCACAGACTGTCGGCGTGTTGCTCGTCGATCTGCAAGGTCCGCAGATCCTGCAAGACCTCGAGGTTGTCTAACAGAAACGCACAGGGCCGCTCGGCCCGGGTGGCCAGAGAACGCAGCAAGTGAGCGATGCGGCGACGCAGATCGGTTTCGGTTTGGAGGTTGGCGATCAAGTCGGGCTGCTCGCCCCCGTCGAACGCTTGCTGCCGCAGAGGCTCGTACAAGGTCTCCAGGTCCATCGGCGCTCGCAGGCCCAGCAGCCGCGTTTGCGGTTGCCGCTCGCGGAGAATTCGCGCGAACAGGCCGGCCAGCGTCGTCTTGCCGACGCCACCCGGCCCGGTCAGCAGCAGCCGCGGAGTGTCGCCGGCGAGAAACGGCCGCAGATGCTGGCGGATTTGGGTGCGGCGGCCCACGAAGGCCGACCGCGCGGGAACGTGTAGCGTGCCGTCGCCCGCGATCACGCTGGGTAGCTCGACCTTTCGATGGATCGGCTCCGTCCGCTCGAGGTCGAGCAGCGGACCGTCGCAAGTGCGATCGAGCAACACGGGCAAGGTCCATTGGGCGAACGGATCGCCGACGGTCGGCCCCTTGCCTTCGCCCGTCTGGCCCGCCTCGCTGGAGAGCCACTCACCGGCGGCCAACTGGCGACGGGTCAGGCTGACGGCTCGTCCCAGCGAGTGCCCGCCGGCCAGCAGTTTGAAAAACCTGGCGTTGAAGGCCGCCGCCGCAGCGTCCAACACCGACAGCCGCATCCCCAGCACGCGCTCGATCCCGCTGCGGTGCAAGGCGACCGCCACGCTCGTAATCGAATCTTCCGTCTCTTCCAAACGCGCGCTGCGGCAGGCCGCTAGCATCACCAAAGCGGGCCGCCGGCCCGGGGGCAATTCCTCAAACCGCGCGGCCAGTTCGCTGCCGGCAATCGGGTCGCCCTTGCCCGTCTCGCTGTGCTCCAACAGCAGGCCCCATTCAGGTTTGCCGGCGCGATTGACCGCATTGGTTCCGTGCATGCTGAGGATTACCGCGTGGTATTGGTTTTCTTTGAGACGGGACAACAGCGTCGGCAGGCAGCCATCCTCGGCCACGTCAATGTCGACTTGACCAGCCGCCGCCGGCCGGTCCAAGGCCGTGAACAGCAGTTCTTCCTCCCGCTCGTAGTCCAGACGGCTCCGCTCCGCGTCGAGATCCTCCGGCGAAGCGACGAACAGCAGCAACCGCAACGGACCGGGCACGCACATCGGCGTCTGTTGCCCGCTGCCGGCCACCCGCCGCACAATTACGCAGCGCGGATGCCGGCCCAGAAACCCGAGGTCGGGATGCTGGTGGTAGAGCAATTCCCAGGGCAGATGCAGCCGGTCTTCGTCGGTAACGACCAGGCGCAAGGCCTCGTCTCGATCGGCGGCATCGCCCAGCCATTGACGAATTTCCGTCGCCTGCAGGCCGGCGGCGTCCCACAGCAAGCTGCCGAGTTGTTCCAGCAGACCGCTGGGGCCAATGGGCCGCGGCGAACCATGCGGATTGTCGAGCGCACGGTCGAGCAATTTGCTCAGCCGCACGATTTGTCGATCGCGGTCTTTGTCGCCGGCGACATGGATGAGCCGTTCGGTCGCCATAGAAAAGTCCCGCCAGATAGCGATGGTTGTTACCACCCAATCTTTGCGTATTGGGTGCGTGATTTCAACGGGGCAGGGAGAAAACGGGATGCCTGGTCGGAAGTCGAGAGATCCGATAGCGGAAGCGGAACGCGGAGGGTCGGCGTCGGAGACCGGTCAGGTCGGCGACGGGAGTCGCCTCCTACACGGAGTTGGGAATTATGCACGAGGCGATGGGGCCTCGCAGAGCGCAAAGCGGAGAGCGTAAAGCCGGACGGGGTATGACGTTAGGTGCTGCGATCGGCTCTCGGCTTGACGCGCGCGAAAAAGTTGGGTTTTCGCATAATTGGACCCCCGGGTGGCGGAACGGCTTTGCAAAAGGGGAAAACGGAAAGCGGAAAGCGGACGGGGAAACGCGGGGTATCGGCGCGCGGGGCTTGTGAATAAAGCGACACGCTGGGTGGGACGGGGCGGGAGTTTTGCGCGCGAAAACGGAAAAACGGGGTTTTGGCGACAAAAAGCAAAAAGGCGAAACCCGCAAGTCGTTGGGGCGAAAGAGGTTGCCGGTTTGCGACGGGCGAATTGTGCGAAAATGAGCGCGGCGGGTTTGCAAAAAGAAAGCGGAAAGGGGATCAGAAAATGAGGGCAGTGGGCACGGACGCAAGTGATCGTGCGATGCCCCGCCGATGAGTTCAGCCTTGAGCGGAATCGGCTAGATCCCCCGCTCGACGGCCTAGCCTCGTCCAGCATTTTCCGGACCCGCCGCAAGAGTTCGTCGGATCCGGCATGGTCACATCGGTCAACAACAGGGAGATCGGTCCATCGTGTGATTCGGCTGCTGCGAGCGCAGCGGTCCCACTTTCGACGGCAATAACGCAGTAGCCGACACTCTCGAGCAGCGCGGTCACGGAAGACCTTACCATGCGCTCGTCATCACAAAGGAGAATCGTCTCGCTGCCGCCCACCGGCTCGGCGGGCGGGCCGACGGTCTCGGCCGCCGCTTTCCCCTCTTCGGCCCGCTTGCGTTCGGTGTTGTCGGCGACCAGGATAAAAAATCGGACCTGCCGATCCTCGCCGAAGTGCGGCACGTGGCGGGCATGCGCGTACCGTTCCGTACGATCCGGCCGCGGGAGCCAGCAAATGGTCGATGTCAAGCGGTTTATGCACAATCGTGTAGGCGGTCTTGCGAACGGCTTCGCGCGCGATGCGCTCGAACTCCTCTTCCATCCCGGAGATCATGATGGCCACCGCCGTCGGCGTCAGTTTTTTTATCGCCAGGCAAAGCTCCGGTCCGTAAGTATGATCGCAGGAAGCTTCCGTTGTCAAATGCCAAGCTGATGTTGAATTGCGGCACTGCGGATGTTCGCAGGCGAAAAGTGGCGGCTGCCGCGACGGATCAACCCAGTCGACGAGCCAACCTGCGCAAATGCGCAACATTCGACGCCTCGCCTCATCCCACGAAATCCCGGCAATCAGCGGGCCGCTCCTCCGATGACTCCCCAGCAATTCATCGCCAAGTGGCAGTGCACTTCCTGATGAAGCTGATGTTCTGCCGAAGACATCGAAGTACCAATCCGCATCAAGTCGCCGCGATAACGGCAACACCGACACGATTGGCCGCATCGAGCAGATTGTTATCCAGCGAGAGTAACGGAGCGCTGCGGTCGAGGGCCAATTCGAGATAGACCGCATCGTATGCCGTCAACTGATGTGGCCGGGCAAACAGCGCGAGTTGCTCCAGCGTTCTGCTGGCCGGTGGCTCCACGGCCTCAACCGCGATAGCGTCCAGGTCTCGCAAGAAACGGCTGCCCTGCTCCTCGCTGATAAGTTTCCGTCGCTCGTTTTTCAAGATGGCGTTGACTACCTCCAAACGCCACAGCGCCGGCACGATCAAGCGATCGTTCGTGAGACGCTCAGCCAGTCAATCGGATCGTGCTCGCCAAAAAGCCAAGCAAGGGTGGCGCTAGCGCCAACGACAATCATGACAAGTCGGCGCGCGCTTCCGTGACCAAGTCCACGATTTCCTCAGTCGTCATCTTCGGCGTTTCAGATCGCAGCCGCTTTAGATCGACCAGGGCTGCTTCCCGAGAGAGTGAAGCGGCGCCGCAGCGGTCGCGAATGAGCTTGGTGACGTTCACTCCGGGTGCCACGCCGTAGCCGCCAACTCCAGCGGCTGGATCGCCTGACCCTCCAAATCCGTCGTCAGCCGCCAGCCTTAGCTGGCTGGTCCCCGTGCCTCCGCCCACACCAAGGTCAGATCGGCTATAATCCCCGCTCTCCTCACTCGACGAAAACGCGGCAATCAGGACGCCTCTCGATCCGATGACTCCCCAGCAATTCATCGCCAAGTGGCAGCGCGCCAACCTCTCCGAACGCAGCGCCTGCCAGCAACATTTTTTGGACCTGTGCGACCTGCTGGATCAACCCAAGCCCGCGGCGGCCGATCCCGACGGCGATTGGTACACCTTCGAGCGCGGCGTCGACAAAACCGCTGGCGGCAAGGGCTGGGCCGACGTCTGGATGCGCGGGCACTTCGGCTGGGAATACAAAGGCAAGCACAAAGACCTGCGGCGGGCCTACGCCCAACTGCTGCAATATCGCGAGTCGCTCGAAAACCCGCCGCTGCTGGTCGTCTGCGACCTCGACCGCTTCGAGGTTCACACCAACTTCACCGGCACCGCCAAACGCATCTACACCTTCAATCTCGCCGGGCTGGCCGACCCCGAAAATCTCGACGTGCTCCGCAAGGTCTTCAGCGATCCCCAAGCACTCAAGCCCGGGCTGACCACCGAGAGTGTCACCCGGCAGGCCGCCGAGCAATTCGGCATGTTGGCCGACGGCCTGCGGGTGCGGGGCATCGAAGCACACGAGGCCGCACACTTCCTGATGAAGCTGATGTTCTGCATGTTCGCCGAAGACATCCGCCTGCTGCCGGCCGAGACGTTTTCCAAGGTGCTCGCCGCCGGCAAGGACGCATCAACGATCAAGACTGGGGCAGCGTCGAGCCGTCGGTCTTCGGCACCCTGTTCGAGCGCTCGCTCGACCCGGCCAAGCGGGCCCAGATCGGCGCCCATTACACCAGCCGCGACGACATCCTCACGCTGCTCGAACCGGTCGTGATGGCGCCGCTGCGGACCTAACCAACGACAAAAATCAACAAAAGCTATTTGGATTCCATCTCTCTCGTGAGCACCGATAAAACAAGTGACTCCGGTGGGCGACGGAAAATCGAGTCCCAGATAGCGCCACCTTCCTATCGAAGTTTCTGCCGGCGGAGAGTTGCTCTGGTGTCCATTCGTGGCGTTTTCCGATATAGTACAAGATAGATACCGCATTTCCGCACAATTGTCGAGGAATCCGCAGTGTCGAGTCCTCCCATTGTCCCATCTTCTGTCAAGGATCGGTTTGACGTATACCGGTTTTTTAACGGTATTTCGTCGGAGGCCAAGGAAGGTCTAGACACCGGTCGGACGCGAACTCCCTTGGTCAAGACGTTTCTCTTGGAACACGTCTCGTCTCGAAACGGATATGAACCAAAATCGCCCGTCGATATCTTTCGCGACCTTGGGGCAGAAGTACAGCCGATCGACGAAACCTTCTACGAAATCGGTGTCTGGCAAAAGCAAGGCCAGAATTCAAAACCGAGGCTCGTGCGCAAGGGATACCTAGAGCAGTACGACGAGCGGTTTTTTGCGTACTACACGGCCGAGAAGGCCACCGACGCCATTCGGCAAGTGAAGCGCTGGGTTACAGATTCTCCCGAACTCGATTCAACGTGGTTCAGCGCACACCTGTTGCATGCGATTTGGGACCGCGATGTGTCGCGGCGAGGAGACGAACGCTTTGGCAGACTGGCTTTCCGACACGACAGCGTTTTCGACATGCCGGTCGATGCGGTCGATGAGGTCGTTGAGGAAGGAGACCTCTCCCGCGTCGACGAGGAGGACAATGTTCACGTTGATGACCGTCCCGATTTTGAACGACGGCGGATCCGCTCGGAATTCCGAGATCGAATCGGACCCATTCGCAAAGTCCTTGCTCGCCTCCAAGAAACCTACACCCCGCTAAACGCGCTTTACGCGTTGCGGATTCCATCCAGCGCGACGCGTGGGAGCCACGATTTGTATCAAGACGGGCGGATAACCAACCGAAGCGACAGCTTCGAGGACCATCGCAACACGGTGCGGAATCTCTACAGGTTGTACGATTCGGTGCTGCGGATTACTGAGGAATCGGCGTGGTTTGCCTTTGAGGAACAGACCACAACCAACATGCATACAAGCTTCCAAGGCGTGCCCCTGATTATCCATTTTTCGGAAACACTATCCGAATCCACCTTCAATCGATGGATCAGCCTGGCATTCCGAAAAAGAAACGCGTTCCGGCTGTGGGGCGATCCGATCCGGCTCGGTCCGAGAAAAGTGCATGTGTACGGCGCGGATCGACATCTCTGGCAACCCATCAATCTGGAAATGTCGGCGGACCGCCTCGTCGCAATTCTTCCCAAAGGAACATGCGGAAACACATTTCATCGCTTGGTCACGAACATTCAGAGATACGTCTGCCCGAAGATTGATGTATGGCTCGGGGCGAAGCCATTTGACGAATTGATGGCTCAATCATACGCGCTGGCCACCAAGCGCGGTGAAGCTGTCTCGAATAATCCTGGATAAAGCGTGGCGTCCATGAAACTTCATAGTCTGATTCGTGATCCGGTATTTCAACTAAACCTTCTGCTGTGGATGGCGAAGGAACAGCCGAAGAACGAGTACGTTGTCAAGCCCGTGTTTTTTGAAAGCGGCTTCCAGCTATTCTACATTCAGCATCCGTTTCCTTTTCCGCCTGAATCAATGAGCGCCATTGACTCGTCTGACCTCAGCATCAGCAAACATCCGGAACCTGAACTGCTCCTCAGGCGGTCTACCGATCAACATGCACTCTATTTCGAGGCCAAGGCGGAGTCGTTTTCTCCGGAAAGCACGACGGCACGCCAAGCACGGGGGCACTTGCTTGCCGTAGGTGATGCCTTCGCTGAGGTGTTCGCTCCGCTTGAGTCGTGCTTGCTGTGCTACGTCCTGCCAGAAGAACGACGTGACCTTATGGTGGAATGCCTTGCTGAACTGACCGAACAGATGACAGAGCAGAATCTGTCGGTTGGCGAAACCTCAGTGCATGGCTTGGCAATCGAAAACCAAGACCTTTTGTACATATGGGATCATCGGTTCAAGCAACATTCAGGGATCGTCGAAGACTCCATCGCGGTGATGACGGGCCTGAGCGAAGATACCGATCCGAGCCCGTTGTTCCTCGTCTACTCAGTTGAAGACTATCCCGATAAACAAAACCAGAACTTGCACCGTCGCGCAATGATCGATCAAATTCACGCATTGCTCGTTTGCGCGTTGAACGCACTACCCCCAAATACGGAATACGAGCGGAGCGCGGAAGCAGTTCTGATGGAAATGACCGACGGTGTCTACGAGTACATCGGGCGAGAACGTCAAAAACAAATGAGACGACTTGTACGAAACAACGTATTTCGGCGCATCGCTGACTACGCGAAGGATCGTTTCGATGATGTCGTATCGTTGGAAAGTAGCGTGCTCCGCATTCAGTTTCCGACGAAGATCAGGAAATCGTCGTTCTTGGATTGGTTTGAGGATTTCAAGAAGACGACGTTTTCGGCTGAGAAACCGGTTCACGATCCGCAGCCGCGGCTCTTTGACGACGACGAGGAGTGATGTCAGCCGTGTCGCGCTCGCAGTGGCTCAATCCGCCGGAGTGGACGCGGGAGGAGGTGCTGGAGTTTCCCGGCTCGGCCGACGGCCCTTGGGCACGCTACGTGACCGAGCCCGACGAGCGCGGCATCGGCCGGGTTCGCTATCCCCGCCTGCTGCCCCGCGATGAGGAGTGCGCCAAGGCCCTCAAGAAGCGCACCCTAACCAACCTCTACAACGAGCGCCCCACCTGGCTCGACCTGGCCCACCGACGCCTAGACCAAGCCGTC
>JADFKK010000040.1 GCA_022564995.1 Planctomycetota bacterium
CCCTCTTCGCCGGTTACCAGCGGCTCGCGGTCTTCGCCCACCGCGACGACAAAGTCGACAATCAACGGCAAGTGCGTGTTTTCCTCACGGGGATGCGATTCAACGAGCCGCTCATCGCCGCGCTCGATTACCAACTCGCTGCCGCCCAGCGGATCGGCCGTGATGTGGCCGAGGGTGCCGATGATCTTGAAGGCGTCCAGGTCGGGCGTTGTGCCGAAGTAACATTGCAGGGTGCCGTGCATTCCGGCAGCAAACCGAAACGCCAGCGTCGCACAGTCGTCCGTTTCGTAATCACCCGCTACCGTGTCACAATGGGCCTTGACCCGTTCGACGGGTCCGAACATGTCCAGCAACAGATTCACGCGGTGGCTGCCGACGTCCATCAGCGCTCCGCCGCCACCCTCGGCCCAGCGAGCCCGATAATAACCGTCCTCGCCGGGCCCAATGGCGAAGGTCGTGCTGGTCACCGCCCCGACCGAAAGGATCTTGCCGATCGATCCGTCGGCGATGATTTCCTTCATCCGCCGCACGATCGGATAAAACCGCCGGTAATACGCCACGCCCAGCTTCACGCCGGCGGCGCGACAGGCAGCGATCATCTCGTCGCACTCGGCCGTACTGCGGGCCATCGGCTTTTCGACCAGCACGTGTTTGCCGGCCGCCGCCGCCGCGACTGTTTCCGCCCGATGCAAATGCGGCGGCGTGGCAATATACACCGCATCAATATCTGGGTCGCCGATCAACTCCGCCTCGTCGGCGCACGATCGCTGGACGCCGAAATCTTCGCAAAACCGCGCCCGCTTTGCCTTGTCGCGGCGCCAAACCGCCAGCAACTCGCTGCCCGCCGCGTCGATGCAAGCCTGCGCAACCCGTTTTCGGGCGATGTCTCCACAGCCCAAGATTCCCCAACGAATGCTCATCTGTGATTGCTCCTCGCCATGTTGCGTGGCGTTCTTTATAGCGTGTTCCAGCGATGACTGGCAGCCTGGGCTTCGTCCATCGGTCAGTCGTTGTTCGCTCCGCGAACGAAATGTTTCGTTCGCGGCGCGAACGACGACTATCCATTCCGCTTGAAAGCATGGATAATTCTCGTTGGACGCCCCGGACGTCGCTCAAAGCGGCGGGGTCCGGGAGCTTCGATCTGTTTTCGTTATCATCCCGGCGGAGCGAAACATGGCTGAGTTTCTTGTGGCGTCGTCGATTCTGATTCAGATGATTGCGGCGGTCGTTAGCTTGCGGCTTGCCTGGGCATCGCGGCGCGGGGCGTGGCTGGCCCTCTCATTGGCGATTCTGCTGATGGCCGCGCGGCGGTCCTACTCGCTCTACCGGGCCGTGGCGCTCGAGCAACCGATCGACCCGGGCGCCGAGTCGATTGCCTTGGGGATTTCAATTCTGATGGCGATCGGCGTCCTCGGGCTCTATCGAACGCTACGCGCTGCCCAGCGCGGCGCGGGACCAGACGACACCGAAACGTCGAGCCCGTTTCCCGCGGCGCAATACCACGCCCGCACGGCGATCTTGTTGGGAGTCGTCGCGGCGTTGGGGATTTGCGTCGTGGGCTACTTCGCCCACCAGCAAAGCAGCCGCGAGATCCTGTCGGTCCAATTCGAGCATAATCAGCAACTCGCCAAGTTGATGGCCGGCTATATTGAATCGACCCGGCCCACGCCCGCCGATGCGGACGCTCTTGAGTCCCTGCGAAAGTTCTGGCAGCGGACGGAGAAGCAGATTCCGGGCAGTTACCTGTGCGTAATTGACGCCGGCGGTCGATTGGCCTTGCATACGGCCCGTCCCAATATGGCCGGAGTTGACGTGGGTGACAATCCACTTTCCGACGTCGGCACAGGCGATGGCCCGAAGAACATTCGCGAACTGGCTGACCGACGGATCGACTGGACCGGATGGTACACGACCCAAGGTGGGCAGCGACAACTTGTCTCTTTTACCTACCTGCCGGCGCGCAACGCACTGCTGGCCGTCCATTTGCCGGCAGTCGACGTCGCGGCCCGCACGACGGCTACGGCGGTGCCGTGGATCGGCGGCCTGGCGCTGATTGGAGTCGTATTCATCCCCGTTTCGCTCGGGCTGTTGCACTGGGGCTACTCATCGGCTTTGGCCGGTCGCCGGCAGGCCGAGGCGGCCCGCGAAGCGTTGATCAAAGAACTCGAAGACAAGAACGCCGAGTTGGAACGCTTCACCTACACGGTCTCGCACGACTTGAAAAGCCCGCTGATCACGATCAAGGGATTTCTGGGCGCGCTGGAGCAGGATATTGCTGGGCAACGCACCGAACAGGTCAAGGCCGACGTCGCCACGATCGCAGGCGCGGCCGATCACATGAACCGATTGCTCGACGAACTGTTACGACTCTCGCGGATCGGGCGCGTCGTCACTCCGCCGACGGACATACCGCTCGGCGAGTTGGTCGACGAGACGGTTCGGCTGCTGGCAGGTCGCATTGCGCAGCGCGAGGCGAGCGTCGAGTTCGACGACGATCTGCCTGTGGTGCGAGGCGATCGAAATCGCCTGCGCGAGGTGTTGCAGAATCTGATTGAGAATGCTCTGAAGTTCACAAGTCAAAGCCAATCGCCGCACATACAAGTCGGCGCTCGCCGCGACGCCGATCAGACGGTGATCTACGTCAAGGACAACGGCATCGGCATCTCGCCAGAATATCACCAGCGAGTTTTTGATTTATTCGAGCAGTTAGACCACGGCGCCGAGGGAACCGGTGTCGGGCTGGCGATCGTCAAGCGGGTCATCGAGGTTCACGGCGGACGCATCTGGGTCGAGTCAGCAGGGGCCGATCGGGGAACGACCTTCTGTTTCACGCTGAATGAGTCGGCGTCGTAGGTTATGCTTCAGCATAACAAAACTACTTCGGCGGCGTCTCTCGCACCAGAGCGCTGATTTGCTTGAACCGGCTCGTGCCGGCGACTTCGCACCATTCAAACAGAACGGCTTCGGTCGTCGTGAGCGTAACGCCGCCGGAGTCCATCCGCGACAGCGCCGTGCTGCGGTCGATCTCGTGGCGGCTGCCGACGCCGTCGACGGCCAGATAGACGTGATAGTCGGCCGCCATCAGATCGAACACCGTCTGCTGGATGCAGATGTGTGTTTCGATGCCCACGACCAAAATGCGGCAAATGTCGCGATCGGGCAGATCGTCGAAAAGTTGTGGACATCCGCCGCAGCTAAAGCTCAGCTTCTCAGAAATCTCGCCCAACCGCTCGGCCAATTCAGGAACGGTTGGCCCCAGGCCCTGCGGATATTGCTCGCTGGCCAGCACCGGCACGCCGAGCACCTTCGCCCCATCGATCAGCCGGCGGATATTCCAGATAATCCGCTGGTGTTCGGGAACGAGCGTGATCAGCTTGCCCTGCACGTCGACCACCAGCAGCGCCGTGTCGCCGGCCGACATCAACTGGGGGCTTCGCGGCAAGGGGGCGATTTCACTCATAAACGGCAGCATAGCGGAAAACCCGCGCCGGGGGGAGCCGACAGGCACGTAGCCGCTTTCAATTTCCCGTCTTGCCTTAGAGTGCCGCAAAAGATAGAGTCTCGGGGCTGCTCCCGACGCGCATCACACGAAGACACTCCCCGGAAAGGACTCCGCCCGATGGCCACCACACTTGTAGAATTGGCCGAGTTGGTCGGCGGAAGCATTCTCGGCAACCCCGAGACAACCGTTGGCGGGGCTGCACCAGTTCACGATGCCGGCCCAGACGATATTTCGTTGATCGATCGGCCGGAAAACGCCAGGCAACTGAGCGGCTGTCCGGCTAAGGCCGTCGTGGTGCCCAAGAACTTCGACCCGGGTGACCGCGCGGCGATTGCGGTCGACGATGTCCATGCCGCCTTTGTGGCGATCTTGCTGCACTTTCGTCCCTGCCGCGAGCCAGCCCTGCGGGCCATTCATCCGTCGGCCACGATCAGCCCCACGGCGGTCATCGACGACGACGTGAGCATCGGGCCGGCCGCCACGATTGGCGATGATGCACAAGTCGCCTCGGGCACGACCATCCATGCCGGCGTCCACATTATGACGGGCTGTAAAATCGGCCGCGACGTGACCATCTATCCCAACGCCGTGTTGCACGAGGACACGCTCGTAGGAGATCGTTCAATCATCCATGCCTGCGCGGTGATTGGGGCCTACGGCTTCGGTTATCGCCCCGTCGAGGGCCGGCATCAGCTTTCGGCCCAGCTTGGTTACGTCGAGATCGAAGCCGACGTCGAAGTCGGCGCCTGCACCACGATCGACCGCGGCACCTATGGGCGCACGCTGATCGGCGAAGGCACGAAGATCGACAATCAGGTGATGATCGCCCACAACTGCCAAATCGGAAAACACAACTTGCTCTGCTCGCAAGTCGGCATCGCCGGCAGCACCACCACCGGCGACTACGTCGTGATGGCCGGACAAGTCGGCGTCCGCGATCACGTTCATATCGGAGCCCGATCGATCCTGGGAGCCAAAGCCGGCGTGATCAACGACATGCCCGAGGGAATCACCGCGTTCGGCATCCCCGCCACGCCCGAGCGAAAGCAAAAACTCCTGCAAGCATCGCTCAGCAAACTGCCGGAGATGCGCAAGCAGCTCAAGGCGCTGCAGCGGAAAGTCGAGGCGATGGCGGAGGCCGATGAGGAGAACGACGAAGATCGGGCAGCGGCGTGAGGGACTGGGGACTGGGGATTTGTAAAGCCGCGACCAGTGGTCGCGCCGAAGACGGGCGCCCCATAAAGCCGCGACCGGTGGTCGCGCCGGAGACGGAGTACGGGGGAAACGAGGCATTGGGACGCGCGGAGAAATCGGTCTCGCAGTTTTGCTATTCAAATCCGAAGCGCGAAATCCGAAACAAATTCCAAGCACGAATGTAAAAACACTCTCGTATGTCCGAAGTTTGTGACATTTGAGATTCGGATTTCTGATTTGTTTCGGATTTCGTGCTTCGGATTTTCGCTCTCGTGAAACTGCTCAACTCGCTTGCCTAAACAACACCGTGTCCATCTCCAGCCAAAAGTTTTCCGCACGAACCCATCGGCCCAGGCGCGCTGGAGTTGCATCGACCCCGCCGCGCCAAAAAATCGGCCTCGTCGCCGGCTGGGGACGCTACCCGCTGGTCATCGCCGAGGCGCTGCGGCGCGATGGGTACGAAATCTATTGTCTGGGCGTCAAGGGACACGCCGATCCTGTGCTGCGAGACATCTGCCACGACTTTCGTTGGATCGGGCTGGCCAAGCTGGGCGCGTCGATTCGCTACTTTCGCCGCTGCGGAGTAACCGACGCCATGATGGCCGGCAAGATCCATAAGGTGCGGCTGTTCGAGCGCGGCGCCTGGCTCAAGCACCTGCCCGACCTGCGAGCGATACGAACATTTTTTCCTCACCTGGTGACGCGAAACAAAGACCGCAAGGACGACACATTGCTTGGCGCGATTGTCGAGGCCTTCGCCACCGGCGGAATCACCTTCGGCCCCGCCACCGATTACGCCCCGGAGTTACTCGTGAAAGCCGGTCAACTCACCCGCCGCGGCCTCAGCTCGGCCCAGGAAAAAGACGTCTACTTCGGCTGGGAAATCGCCAAACAGCTCGGCCGGCTCGACGTCGGCCAAAGCGTGGCGGTGAAGAATCTCGCCGTGCTGGCCCTGGAAGCCATCGAAGGCACCGACCCGTGCATCCGCCGCGCCGGCGAGTTATGCACGGCCGGCGAGTTCACAATCGTGAAAGTCGCCAAACCCCAGCAAGACATGCGCTTCGACGTCCCCACCATCGGCCTCGGCACCCTCCAAACCATGCAACAATCCGGCGCAAGAGTCCTGGCCATCGAAGCTGGTAAGACGATCATCATCGACGAGGCCGAAGTTGTCGAGTTCGCGGATCGGAACAAGATGGTTATCGTAGCCCTTGATCAGTCCAGCCCGCCGCAGTAGCCTCGTTATTTGTCGCAATACGCGCCGAGAGGCTATAATACATGCGGTCGCCTCCGATAGTAACCCGAAGCGTAAGCGAGGACAGCAGTCACTGGGAGTGAAACCTCGCTCACGCGTTTTGTAGTTGCGCCAATCAGCCGCGGAGGGACTAAGAAATGGGCAACTTCAAAACTCACGCGTCGGGCTATTATTATTCCGCCCATCGCCCATTAGCATTCCGGAGTCTCCAAATGAAATCAATCGTATCCCAACTTTGCACCGCCCTGCTATTCTCAGCAGTCATGATCTTTGTGGCCACTCATATATCAGCCGAAGATGGCGCGAATCCGAAAAAAACCGACCCGAAAACTCCGCCGGCGCTGACACATTACAAAGACCGCCAGATCGCTCAGACGATGCACTATGCGGGGGCGCCTTGGTTGATTCGTGAGTCGCGGCAGCGGGAGGAGGATTGCAAGCTGCTGCTCGCGCAACTCAAGCTCAAGCCGGGGCAGATGGTCTGCGACATGGGCTGCGGCAATGGCTTTTACGCGCTGCAAATGGCCAAGGCGGTCGGGCCCAAGGGCAAGGTTTACGCGGTCGACATTCAGCCGCAGATGTTACGGCTGCTCGAAGCTCGGGCGAAAGAGGCGGGCATCGAGAACATCGTTTCGGTGCTCGGCACGCTGACCGACCCCAAGCTACCCGAGGGCAAGATCGATCTGGTGCTAATGGCCGACGTCTACCACGAGTTTTCGCATCCCGAACAGATGCTGGCCGCTACCCGCAAGAGCCTCAGCAAGGAGGGCCTGATCGCCCTGGCCGAATTCCGCATGGAAGATCGCAAGGTGCCGATCAAGCTGCTGCACAAGATGAGCAAGAAACAGATCATGAAAGAGTTCCCGCCCAACGGCTTCAAGCTGACCCGCCAGTTCGACAAGCTGCCCTGGCAGCATCTGATGTTCTTCGCCCGGGATGAGAAGAAGAAGTAGGTTATGCTTCAGCATAACACCACATCGACGGGGGCGTTGCCTAGGTTTTGTTATGCTAAAGCATAACCTACCGTTAGCGATTCCTCGCCTGCGCCTCGGCCCGTCGATGCTTGAATCGCCGCATTCGGCTGGATAGAATCGAGTGTGCCATTCGCCGGGCGATCGCGGCCGAAAGCAAGATCGAGCCGCAGCCGTGCGCTGGCGCACTCAGGGGCTGAGGGTCGTTTTCACCGAGGAGCTTCTCATGTTTCTAGAGTCACCGTATCGAACTGTTTCCCTTTGCGCGCTGCTGTGGTTTTCCGCGACGGCCGTCTACGCGCAGGATGATAAGCCAGCTCCGGCAGCGATTAAAAAGGATCAGCCAGCGGCGGCCGACGCGGCGAAGCCAAAACTACCTCCGCTTCCAAAAATTGCCGACGAGCCGAAGACGAACGATCCGGCGGCCTTCATGCCGGCCGTGTTGGCAAGGACGGCGACGGTCGATTTCGCCGATTCGTCGCTGCGCGAGGTTCTGGTGTGGCTGCGAGAAAAGCAGAAGATCGTCGTGCTGCTCGACAACGAAGCGCTCAAGGAGATCCAGGTTTTGCCCGGCGACCCGATCGCCGACCGACTCGACGAGACGCCGATCTACTTGCTGCTCAATCGACTCCGATCTCTCGACATCGCTTGGTATTACGAGGACGATATTCTGCATCTCACCTCCAGGGACGAAGTCGAGGTCCGTCTCTCAACGATCCCCTACAACGTCGGCGATCTGCTCGATGCGGATTATGACGCGGAAACGCTCAGCGAGGTGATCGTGGCCACGATTGCCCCAGAGTCGTGGGATGAGGCCGGCGGAAACGGCGCCGTGAGCTTGTTGGGCGACGTCTTGTTTGTCCGTCAGACGGCCGATTTGCATCGTCACATCCGCGGACTGCTGGCGGCGCTCCGCAAGCACGCTCGGCGCACGTTTGTGTTCGATCCTCCTCAACATGCCGTGCTGCGAGCGAAGCTGAAAGAAAACGTCAAGGTCGCCTTTCGCGATACTCCGCTGAAAACGGCCGTTGCGGAACTTGCGGAAATGACCAAAATCGATATTCGTCTCGATGTACGCGTCTTGCGCGAGATTCGCGTCCGCGAGCGCGAGCCGATCACGCTTTCGCTCAGCGATCGCAAGCTGAATACCGTTCTGCAGGCCATGCTCATCGATCTGGAACTGACCTGGGTTCTGCGCGACGGTGTGGTGTGGATCACGAGCGAGGAGGAAGCCCAGACAACTCTCAAGACGGCCGTCTACGACGTCAGGGATTTGTGCCGTAACGGTGCGGAGTCCGAAGCGCTCTTCGACGCCATCACGTCGCAGACCAATCCGGAAGCATGGGAAGATGCCGGGGGAGCAGGCGCGATCAGTTTCGCACGGCCCGGCACGATGGTCGTTAGTAATACGGAGCGCATGCTGGACAACGTGTTTCACCTGCTGGAGACCTACCGCAAAGCGCTACGATCCTCGAAGCCTCGATTACGGAAAAAGGACGATCCCAACGAAGTCACTACCGTCTATTACCGCACGCACGCCAGCGTCGCCGGAGACCTGCAAACGCTGCTGCCCAAGCTGGTGCGACCCGAGTCGTGGAAGAGTCCGGCGCAGCCTAAGGCACCGGGTGAGATTTTTCTCGCATCCTCGGCGCCGGAGACGGTTTCCGATGTGGAAACCGTCGTCCTGGAGCGGGCCGTGTTGATCATCCGCCAAACGCGCGCGGCGCACGACGACATCGCGAAAGTCATTGGGCGAGTCGAGTCCGGCGATGCCCGCGCGGCCGATGGGGTGGGCGGCATGGGCGGCGGAGGCATGGGCGGCGGCGGAGGATTCGGCGGCGGTTTCTTTAAGGTGCCGTCGTCGAAGGGCGTCAGGTCGCGTCGACCGGCGCGCCGGGAGCAAGACAAGCCGCGCGATGGACGTTAGAATGCGGCGCATATGCTGACCTGCCCGTCCTGCGATGCCGAGAGTGCCGATGCGAGCCATTTCTGCTTGGCGTGTGGGGGCTGCGCTGCGGCCGGAATACGAGGCGACCGTTACGCACGGGGGGCACAGATTAAACGGGACAGGTCTAATTTTCCGGCCTTCTGTCGTCAGTAATTAGACCTGTCCCGTTTTCTTTTTTCAGAAACGGGAAAGTCTATTTCGGCGGTTGCGAAAACCAAGTGCTGCAAAACATCCTAGGACCGACAAAGCGAACGAAGATGGTTCGGGAAACGGTATAACTCTTAGAGCCACACCTTGAGGATGGCTGGCTCCCAAAATAAACACATTTGCATCATTGGCAGTGAGTGTGGTGGAACCATTTGGTTGGGCAGGCACCTGCCAAGCCGGATTTGAACTAGACGCTAGGATTTGAGTAAAAGAGTCTCGGCTAATGTCTTCAAAGGCAAACAACCAGAGTGGCGTTCCGACTGGTGCATCCGTAATTCCAGAAGCAGAAAAAGTACCGTTGGGAGACGTTATTGTACCGGGACCAATGGGAAAGAAATTGCCGTCAGCAACCGCTAAGTTATATGCTCCGGAATTTAGATTACGAGAATCGTCGCCATACGTACCGATATAATCGTCGAACGTTGGAGCGAAGGTTCCTGCTATTACGTAACCACCAGACACTGGTGTGCCAGATTCAGAAAAAACATTTCCCGAATACTGGATGGTAGCAGCGGTAGCAACTTGTGATGCGAAACCACATGTGGAGACTAGTACAGCGAATAGCATTGACCGTCTTATCATGAATTTCTCCTCGACAAAAGATGTTATGTTCGCAGTCACATTCCCTGGGGTATGACCAGGAGTACTCATTGCTATTGGCAAACGTATGGCAAAGTCTGAGAACTCCACGCGAGGTTAGCACAATCAGCAGCCATGCCACCATTATCATCCCCACCCCAACCCAGAGCAACAGCGGGGCGGCGGTTTGGCCGGACTTTTCCGGGATAGTTGCCCAAAACGACACCCCAGATTCGCCCCTGTTGCGCAAACGTCAGGCACGGCGACTCAGGGCAGATTAAACGGGACGCGTCTAATTTGCCGGCCTTCTGCCGTCAGTAATTAGACCTGCTCCGTTTTTTCCCGGCGGCGTTGGGTAGGTTTTGTTATGCTAAAGCATAACCTACGGTGATACTACTTGGAGATGATCGAATGCGAAGTTTGCGAATTACCGGTTGTACTACGATCTGTTTGGTGGCTTTATTGGCGATTGACGCCTCGACCGTGAGCGCGGACGACGCCGCTGCGTATCAGGTCAAGCCGCTGAGCGACGAGTTGGCGAAAGAGTACAAGCTGGATGCCGACTTCTATAAGAAGAGCACGGAGGTCGAGGGCATCTTGATCGCGACGTCCGATGGCGTGTCGGATCTTGCCCATCTGGAAGCGGCTTACCAGTTCGGCACGATCATGCGGAGCATCAAGCCGGAGATCGCCCAGCGAATTCGCGACAAGAAGGTGCTCTGTCTACTGATCGGGCATAAGGAACTGACCTCGCAACTGCCGCAGTTTAAGTCGAAAAAGACCGGCAGGGAACTCGATTTTTACAATTGGCGTGCCCGCGGATTTCTCACGCACAAGGGCGGCCGGCCGACGGTGGTGTTTGCTGAAGAGGACGTGCTGGAATATGAAGGCGGCATGCAGATCGAGAGCATTCTCATTCACGAATTCGGCCACGTCATTCACGGGGCCGGCTTCGACAAGACGCTGCAAGAGCGGCTCACCGACACTTTTCGGCGGGCCAAGGCCAAGGGGATTTGGAACGACGGTCGTGCTGCCCAGCGATATCGCCGAGTCAAAAGCAAGACGCCGGTCGTCTTGTTGGACGCGCTGGTCAAGTCGTTCCCCGACGTCTCGCCGGAGCTATTGAAAAAATGCCTCGATGGCGGCGACATCCTCGTCAACGGCAAGCCGAGCCAGGCGAAAGTCAAGGTCACCGGCAAGGATAAAGTGCTGATCGTGTTCGGCGGCGAGAAGCAATGTTACGCCGGTAAGAATCGGGCCGAATACTGGGCCGAGGGCGTGCAGTGTTGGTACGACACCAACCGCACCATGGATCACGACCACAATCACATTCACACCCGCAAGCAACTGAAGGCCTACGACCCCGTGTTGGCCAAGCTCTGCGAGGACGTGCTGGGTGACTCGACGTGGCGCTTCGTGTCTCCCCGCAAGCGAGCCGGCCAGGAGCATCTGGCGGGTTTCGACCCGGCGAAGGCGCCGAAGGTCGTCGATCCGCCGCACATCGAACAGGCGGCCCTCGACTATTACGACAAGTATTGGAGCAGCTATTGGCAGCGGCTGCGGGATAAGCACGCGAAGCCGTAGATCATCAAGGGACCGTAGCGGCGGGGTCGATTTGCCGGACGACCGCCGCGCTTTCGAAGTGCGGTTTGGGCGGCGCGATGTGAGACTCCTCGATCCTCAACTTGCCCAACCGCAGTTGGCGATTCCCGCGAAAATCGACAATCGCCACGGCGCTGCTCGTCTCGCGCAGGCTCTCGATTATCTCAGCAGCTTCCGGCGAGCGAAGCGCCCCGGCGCGAATCTCATAAACGAGCGCGGCGGGCCGACCTTCGTCGAGAGGCTCCTGCAAACAGAGCAGGCCCGACTCATGTGGGCGCCAGGCGACCGGCCAGTGTTCGCTTTTGTGCCACGCACAGCGAAAGGCCTGGCAAAAATCGGGCCGGCCCTCGTAATCTCGACAACCCTGCTCACAAAGCTGCACGCAGGGCGTGCCGGCCGGCTTGGCTTCGGCGCTAATCAGGCCCGCCGAAATCGGCAAGTCGACGCAGCAGGCCGTACACTCACCGCAGCGGCGCTGAGAAAACGTCGGCGACTCGACCATGGGTAGCGATAAAAAATCCATGCAGCCGTTCCGCTTTCATCGGGCAGGAAAGCCGGCGCAGCGAAAGAGACTACACCGCGCCTCCCGATGGATCGTCGTGGTCGCGCCCGATGCTTGACGCGCACGCCCCGTGTCTCGACAATTCGACACAAGTCATCCCGGCTGTAGGAATTGAACGGCATGTACCTTTGTCTCAAAACACATTGGATTCGTGTTTCTCATCAGCCGCTGGGCGTTAGCCCACGGTTTTGTACGACACATCGACCCACGGAACCGGGGGCTAACGCTGATGTCTTGAAACAGAGCCTAGCAGGAAGGTCCGCCGACGACGCCGTGGACGAGCAGTTCCAAATCGCTTCGGAAGTGCTCAACCGCCTCGGTCGGATTGAGATTGAAGATCGCCCGACCGTCCGACTGCCAACACCGATCACGACCGTTGAATTGGAACACCGCGGTAGCAGCCCGCAGATTCGCGACCGCTTCGACCTCCTCCATCCCGCCTCCCTCGATGGCCTCGAAGGCAATGGTCACGGCGACCAATGCCGAAAGCTGGCCGCTACGCCGATCGCGGGCGTAGGTCACCTCGTCGGCGAATTCGCAGTCGGTCCAGCGAAGACCGCGAGGGCGTCCGCTGTGCGAGGCCAAATCGAAGAACTTCGCCTCCAGCCATTCACGACGTTGGCGAAACAACTGGCGAGCCCGAGCGAAGCGCGCCTCGCGCCGGGCCGCACGCAGCGGTTTCCAGGCGATTGCAACCGCCAGGGCAATAACCGCCAGGGCGGCCAAGGCGGCGAGAGTCCAAGGATCGGCGGCCATCTGAAAAGCCTCCCAGCGGCTTGCTTTGCTGACCGGAAAGCGGCGAGCATTCTGAACAGGGAATTCTATCCTGGCCGGGGCCATTCTGGCAAGTAAGGGTTGCTACACCCCGGGCTAACACTCGCGGCTCGCCGAAATTCAAGACAATCTCCACCAAGCCGTGACTGCCACGATTGTATCCCCCCGTTTGTCGGATTAAACTGTCAGACACAAACCTCCTCATGCTGCGTGCGAACTACAGCCGTGCGGCACCTGCCGCGAGGTGCCGGCGAGTCGAGAAATCCTAGCGGAGCCACTTTATGCCGATCGATCTTCAATGTCCGGGCTGTGGAGAGCGGCTCCGTGTGGCCGACGAATCGGCCGGCAAGAACGCCAAGTGCCCAAAATGCCAGGCGGTCTTTCCGGTGCCCGCGGCCGGCACTTCGGGGGCCTCCTCGTCAACTTCCTTCGGTCCCGAGCCAAGGCGGGCCGAGCCGGTGGCCACGCCCGCGGCTCCACCCGGCGTTTCGGCGACAGGCCCGATGTGGCGAATGAAGACGCCGACCGGCCAAAGTTACGGCCCGGTGAGCCGGCAGGAACTCGACAGTTGGGTGGCCGAGGGTCGCATCTCGGCGGATTGTCAGGTGCTCGCCGAAGGCAGCGAACAGTGGCAATGGGCCCGCGACGTGCTGCCGGCATTGGCGGCGGGTGGCGGCGGTGGACCCGGCGTACCGATCAACCCATACCAGTCCCCCGTCTCGACGGGTGTTAGTCGATCTCGACATTTACGACCGCACCGTGGCGGAATGATTCTGACCTTCGGAATCCTTTCCTTGACGATGGGCATCTGCGGGCTGATTTTCGGTCCCATGGCTTGGGCGATGGGCAGTAGTGATTTGCGAGAGATACGGGCGGGACGGATGGACCGAAGCGGTCAGGGGATCACCCAGGCGGGCATGATTTGCGGCATGATCACGTCGATTATTTTTATTATTATCTTTCTGGCTATCGTTCCCTTGCTCATTTGTTCCGGCGGGTTCTGATGTTGACGCTTAGCAGCCTGTTGAAGAAGTCGGATATACGATGTAGGAGGCGACTCCTGTCGCCGAGAATAGACGTTTCACCGCCTGAGGATCACCGTCGATGCCAATCACCGTGCAATGTTCCGGGTGTTCGCGACAGTTTCGGGTTCCCGACGAGCACGCGGGCAAGAAGGTTAAGTGCCCTAAGTGCCAAACCGTATTTCTAGTAGTGGATCGGTCGGCGGGTCAGCAGGGCGCCTGGCAATCGTCCGAGCACGCCGCCGAAGGTGCCGCCGAGGTCGCTGCGCCGGCGGCCGACCAATGGCATCTCAAACTGCCCGACGGGCAAGCTTTTGGCCCAATCAGCAAGCAGGAACTAGATGTTTGGGTGGCCGAAGGCCGCGTCACCAACGAATCACAACTTTTGCGCGAAGGCGAGGCGCAATGGCAATGGGCCGACGAAGTCTATCCGGCACTCGCGCAAGGCGCGGCGGCTGGTGGCGCAGCGCCGGCGGGCGACGCCAATCCGTTCGCTTTTCTCGACGGCGACGCCAGCGGGCCAGCCTCGCCCGTGGCCGGCGAAGTCTATCCGGCGCCCGGCCAAGGGGCCGGCGTCGGCAGCATGGCGACGGGTCACACGCGTCATAGTGGCGATGTTTCGGATAAGGACCAATCGACCACGTTCCTGTTCGCCGCCTTCTTGGGCAGCTACGGCGTCGACCATTTTTACCTGGGCCAAACCGGCCTGGGGCTCGCCAAGCTGTTCACATTGGGTGGATTTGGCATCTGGGCACTCATCGACTTCTTCACCACCGGCTGTGGGTCGAGGCGCGACTCGCAGGGGCGTCCGCTCCGCCGGCCGCGCGAGGGCAACGGGCGCCGCAGTCAATCTACCGCGTTTCTATTTTCGTATTTCCTCGGCATGTTCGGAGCAGACCGATTTTATCTGGGGCAAACGGGTCTCGGCTTCGCCAAATTACTAACGTGCGGCGGCTTTTACGTTTGGTATCTCATTGACCTGATCATGATCGGCATGGGCTCGATGCGCGACGTCGACGGAAACACGCTGAAATGATCGCTCGATATTCTTTTTGCTGAGTTCGCGATAGATGCCTCTCCAAATCCACTGCACCGCCTGTCAGCAACCTCTCTCCGTGGCCGACGACTACGAGGGCACGCAGGTAACTTGCCCGCAGTGCGGCGCGGTGTTGCCGGTGCGGAAGGTCTCCGAAACAGCAGCCGCCGATCTCGGCGCGACGCGGTGGAGCGTCCGCATTCCCGAGGGCAAAGTATACGGGCCGATCGAGCGAGACGAGTTGGATCGCTGGATCGACGAGGGCCGGGTCGATGGCGCATGTATGTTGCGGATGGAGGGCGAGGCCATCTGGAAACAAGCGGCGCTGGTCTATCCGCATTTGGAATTGCGGCCGAGATCGCCCTCATTCGGCGTAACCTCCGTCGGCGGCGGATCGACCGCTTATGTCGAGCCACATCGGGGCGGGATGTTGCTGGCCTTTGGAATTTTGGGGATCGTGGTGTGCGCCGTCTTCTCGCCCGTCGCCTGGTGGATGTCGCGGACCGACATGAAGGCGATTCGCGAAGGCCGGATGGATCGCCGCGGCGAGGGCCTGACCCAAGCCGGCCTGATTCTGGGGATTGTCGGTACGATCCTCCTCGTCATCGAATTGTTGTTCGCTCTGGCGTACTTTGCCTTCATCATCATCTTCCTCATCAGCCAAGCCCCCGGCGGCCCTTTCGGTGGCGGAGGGCCGGGCGGTCCGGTTGGGCCCGGCGGATTCTAGCAACCCGTTGAATCATTCTGCCTTCCGTTTGCACGAAACAGACTGAATGACAGGTCAGCAGTCGAATGCGCGATACTTACCGGCGGCTAGCGCCTTGCCGCTCACACGCGGTAAAAATCGATGGAACGGTCCTTATTGGAATCGGCGCGCGAGAAAGGTACAATTCCTTGCAGCTATTGTCCGTCCACCTTTTTCTTGAGAATCACAATAGGAATTGATCGATGATGAAACGCCCCGCCGTGTTGACCCTCGCTTTGCTGGCCGCCTGCTTCACCTGTCCATCGGCCGAAGCCGCGCCGGCCAAGCCGCTTTGGAAAAGCCCCGTGATGCGCAAGGGCTCGCTGAAGATCGACGTTGATGTGACCGGCGCCAAGCAGCTTTTTCTGGTGGTGACCGATGGCGGAAACGGCTTCAGCCACGATTGGGCCGCCTGGGTCGAGCCGACGCTGGTCGGCAGTTCGGGCAAGGTCAAGCTGACCGACATGAAATGGAAGTCGGCCTCGAGCGGCTTCGGCGCGGTCGGGATCAACAAAAACTGCGAGGGCAAGCCGATCAGTGTGTCGGGCAAGATCTGCGAAAACGGCATCGGCACGCACGCCAACAGCGTGATCGTCTACGACATCGCCGGCAAGGGTTTTACGCGGTTTCAAGCGACCGCCGGATTGGATGACGGCGGCGTGGGCCGCGACCCGATCGCCTCAATTCAGTTCGCCGTTTATACGCAGGCACCCCCAGTGGCCGTCGCCGTTGCTAAACGCGCTGCCAAGCCCGGTGGAAAGCGTGGCGGATCGCACGACCCCAAAGACGCGGTGGCCGCGCTCGACGTGGCCGAGGGGCTCGAAGCGACGCTCTTCTCGTCGGAGCCGGCGATCCTCAGCCCGACCAACATCGACGTCGATCATCGCGGCCGAGTTTGGGTTTGCGAGGTGACCAACTATCGCGGAAGACGTAACACCCGCAAAGCCGGCGACCGCATCTTAATTCTCGAAGACACCGACGGCGACGGCAAGGCCGACACGACGAAGGTTTATTATCAGGGCCGCGACGTCGATTCGGCGTTGGGCATCTGCGTGTTGGGTAACAAAGTGATCGTCTCCTGCTCGCCCAACGTGCTGGTCTTCACCGATACCGACGGCGACGACAAGCCGGACAAGAAAGAAGTGTTGTTCACCGGCATCTCCGGAGCCCAGCACGACCACACGGTTCATGCCTTTATCTTCGGGCCCGACGGCAAGCTGTATTTCAACTTCGGAAACGTCGGCCGATCCATCAAGGACGCGGCCGGCAAGCCGATCATCGACATGGCCGGAAACGAAGTCAACGACCGCGGCAAGCCGTATCGCCAGGGGATGGTCTTTCGCTGCAATCTCGACGGCAGCGAGTTCGAGACCTTGGGCCATAACTTCCGCAACAATTACGAAGTCACCGTCGACTCGTTCGGCACCATCTGGCAGAGCGACAACGACGACGACGGAAACCGCGGCGTGCGGATCAACTACGTGATGGAATTCGGCAATTACGGCTACGTCGACGAGCGGACCGGGGCCGGCTGGAAGGCCAAACGGACCGGCATGAGCGCGAAGATTCCGCTGCGGCATTGGCATCTGAACGATCCGGGCGTGGTGCCGAATTTGTTGCAAACCGGGGCCGGCTCGCCCACCGGCATCTGCGTCTACGAGGGCACGCTGCTGCCGAAGGTGTTCCACGGCCAGGTGATTCACTGCGACGCCGGGCCGAATGTCTGTCGGGCTTACCCGGTGACCAAGGACGGGGCCGGTTACAAAGCTACGACGGTCAATGTGTTGTTTGGTGCCCGCGATAATTGGTATCGGCCGTCGGATGTTTGCGTCGCGCCCGACGGTTCGTTGATGATCGCCGATTGGTACGATCCGGGCGTCGGCGGACACGGCATGGGCGATATCCAGCGGGGCCGCATCTTCCGCGTCGCCCCGCCGAAAACGCCCTACAAGATAGCCAAGATCGATCTGTCGACGGCCGCCGGAGCGGTGGCCGCCCTGAACAATCCGAATTTGGCAACCCGATATATGGCCTGGACCGCGCTGCATAAGATGCAACAGGCGGCCGAGCCGGCGCTGTTGAAAGCCTGGCAGTCGGACGACCCGCGAGCCCGCGCGCGGGCGCTGCACCTGTTGGCCCGCATCGACGGAGCGGCGGCCAAGTATGTGGCGGCTGGGCTGAAAGACAAGGACTCCGACATCCGCATCACAGCGCTGCGAATTGCCCGAGAGCGGAAGCTCGACGTGATTCCGCTGGTCCGCTCGCTCACGGATGATGCTTCGGCGGCCGTGCGCCGCGAGTGTGCCATCGCCCTGCGGCATCACAAGTCGTCGGAGGCTCCGTCGCTGTGGGCCGAATTGGCTGCCAAGCACGACGGCAAAGATCGTTGGTATCTGGAGGCGCTCGGCATCGGCGCCGACCAGCAGGAAGACGCCTTCTTGCAGGCCTGGCTGACCAAAGTCGGCGAGAAGTGGGACACCCCGGCCGGCCGCGACATCATCTGGCGCAGCCGCTCGAAGCTGGCCCCGGCGTATCTGGCGAAGATTCTCACGAACAAATCGACCCCCGCCGCCGCCAAGCCGCGTTACTTCCGCGCCTTCGACTTCCACAAAGGCCCCGAGAAAGACGCCGCCCTAAAGAGCATCCTGGGGCTGTAAAGAATTGGCCTCAATGAGAACACACCACCCTTCAAGTCGACAACACAATTCAACCCTAGCCCTGCCCGGAAGGGCAGGGTTGCCCAGACCAAAGAAAAGCAATGCCTCTTTCGATTCGTCCCGTCAACACGCTTTTTTTCGTCTTCGCGTCGCTGATCGCGATCAATGTCTCGCGCTCCGCTGAAGTCGACGAAGCCCAACAAGCCCAAGACACCACGATCGTCGAAACCGTGCTGCGGCTCGAAGGCTTCGATCTCAACTCCTCGCCGAAAGCCAAGGCCGCCGTGCTGCGGCATTTACAAACGCAGCGGGGCACGCCGCGCTATCTGGAATTGGTCGAGCGATTCGAACTGCGCGAAACGGCCGACGAACTATTGAAGCTGGCCATCGAGAAACCGGCGGATACGGTGGGCGTCGGCGCCGCGCGATTGTTGCTGAAGTTCAAACAGACCAAAGCTCTCAAGAAGGCGATCGACGGCAAAGATCAGACTGCGGCCGTCGCCATCGTCACGGCACTGGGGCACGTTGGCGGCAAGGAGGCCCAAACGCTAATTCTGCCGCTGGTCACCGCAGCCGAACGAGGACTTCCCATCCGCAGCGCCGCCGCGATCGCCGTGGGCCGCAATCTCAACGGACAGCGCGAACTTCTCGCCTTGGTCGTCGCAAAAAAACTGCCCGAGGATCTCAACTTTTCGGTGGCCAATATCCTGCACGCCTCGCTCGATGAGAAAATCCGCGCCCAGGCAATCAAGCTGCTCAAGCTGCCGCAGACCGCCGGGAGCAAGCCGCTGCCGCCGGTCTCGGCGCTCGTCAAGCTGCGGGGAAACGCCGCCCGGGGAAAAGCGCTCTTCGCCGGCAAGGCCACCTGCGCCAAGTGTCACACGGTTCGCGGCGCCGGCAAAGAGGTCGGCCCCGACCTGTCGGAGATCGGCAGCAAGCTTTCGCGCGAGGCGCTGTATGTGTCGATTCTCGACCCCAGCGCCGCCATCAGCCACAATTACGAAACTTATCTGCTGGCCACCGCAGACGGTAACGTGCTCAGCGGCATTCTGCTGAGCCAAACCAAAGAGTCGGTCACTATCAAAACGGCCGAGGCGATTGTCCGCCGCATCCCCGCGGACCAAATCGAGGCCATGAAGAAGCAAAAAGTCTCGCTCATGCCCGTCGGGTTGGTCAAGGCGTTGACCCCGGATGATCTGGTCGACGTGGTCGAATATCTGCGGACGCTCAAGAAGCCGGCGGCACAGAAGTAGGCAAAACCGGCAAGCGTTTGGTTGCCGGTCCGGTTGTAACGATTCTGCGCGTCGTTCCGCCTGCGTTCGATTTGTCGTCGCAAGTTCAAACCAAAATGCGGATTGCGCCAATTCTAACAAACATTCCCACCACGACGCTCGGGCTAGACCAATTAACCAGTTCGCGGTTCATCACGTTCATGGAGCGGAACCTATCCGACATGTTTTCGCCGGCTCGTAACGCCGGATTCATGGCCTACAACGACGTCTGCAACAACCCGAACCTGAGTTGGTACGCCGGATTGTTCCACAGCGAGATCGACGATGACCCCGTCGACGAGCAAGAGGACAGCGGCGACTGGTCGGCCACCGGCCGCACGGTTTAGCTGCCGATCTACGACGAGCCGTCGGGCGGTCGTTACCTGGCTCACGTGGGTGCGGCGGCCGGTCAGCGGCGTTATGGCGACGGCGGCCGTGACCTACAGCCAAGACGTAGGTCTCGACATCGCCGGCACGTTCCTCACTCAGACCCTGGCGGTCAGCGAGGTGAACCTATTGGGCCTCGAAGCTGCCGTGGTTTGGGGCTCGTTTCACATGCAGGGTGAGTACACGCACGTCGACGCCCAACTGACCGCCGGCGGCGCGGCCGACGTAGAAGGCGGATACGTCCAGGTCGGCTATTTCCTCACCGGCGAACACCGCGGTTACAAGCGCTCGAGCAACGCCTTCGATCGCACCAAGGTCATCGAGCCGTTTTTCCGCGTTCGCACCGCCGAGGGGATTTGCCACGGCCGGGGCGCCTGGGAAATCGCCTATCGCTGGGCGATGGCCGACTTAGACGACGGCGAGCTGAGCAGCGGCGGAACTTATTCCAATCACACCATCGGACTGAACTGGTATCTCAACGACTACACCCGCATCATGTTCTTCTAGTTCGGATGATCCACGGGTGCCATATCCCTGAAAGAGTCTTGCGTGGCAAGGGGATCCTGGTGAGGGAACGGGCGTATTTTCCTTGTGAAACGAGGGGGTCGTTTTTTTCGGGTTGAATCGGGTTGTTGGACGTTGGTTGAGGTGTTGCTGGTTTCTTGGTCGACGCGGTCGATTTTAGCGAGGTTTCTTGCCGACGTTCTTTTCACTGCGGCGGCACCCCCTACACATCCCTTCGTGAATACGGCTGCTTGGAGCAGACGCTCCGAAGCGCTGGTGACTTCCGACACGGAGTATTCTTTGCGACCGCCTCGCGGTAGCGGGTCGTCTTAATCAGGCTGACGCTCATGCCGTGGTGGCTTGAGTCCACATGGCACCTCAGACTGGCCTCGCGCCGCGGCGTTTCTTGATGCGAGCATACCAAGCCCGCATCGCCGGATCCTTTCGCAGAACGTGCAGCACCATTTGCCCGAGAATAAAGCGGGCGATCGCGCTGCCCTGCTTGGTGATCGAACCCAGCCGATCGGTGGCCTCGCCTGAGTTGCGACAGCCCGGCACCAGGCCCCAGTAGTTGGCCAGACTCGCTCGCGCTATTCAGCCGCAGAGCGGCGACATCAAATAGACTATTCCTGGGGCTCGCGCCCCAGGCTATTTACTGCCGTCCCTCCGGGACTAAAAAATGCGCAACTTCAAAACGCGCAAGGGCGGGCAAGCCGTCCATGGCACCCCATTTCAACGGCCTCGAAACGGACCGTCGAACGGGTTTCTGTTCGACGTGCGGCTGCGGTGTTTCTGGTAGATCGAGTCGAGCCACTGGCGAAGCTCCGCCTCGTCGGTCATTGCGCCGGTGCGCTTTTCGAGGAGCTTGCCGTCTCGAAAGATCAACATGCTAGGCACGGCCTTGATGCCCAACTTCTCGGCAGTCCGCTTGCCACGGTCGATGTCGAGCAGCACGAACTGTAACTTACCGCGATAGTCACCCGCGGCCTTGGTCAGCACGGAGACGGTCTTGACACTCGGCGCAGCCCAGGGTGCCCAGGCGGTGACGATCGTCACGGTCGAACTGTTGATCGTTTCATCGCGCCACGTCTTGTCGTCATAGTGCAAGATATTCGCCCTGCTCACAGCCGCCGCCGTCGGTTTCGCCGGCGCTTGGGTCGAGGTCAGGCGCACGATCTGTTTCACCGCGATGGTGAGCCGCCCGTACTCGGTCGTCAGCACAAACGTCTCGACGCCCAGGCGTCCGCTGAGCAAATCGCCGTTGAGAAATCGGACCTTGACGGGCGAATCATCCTGAGGGATCTGTACGCTGTAAATGAGTCATGGGATCTCCTTGACGTTTGTGTTGCCACCCCTTCCTTTCCCTCGCGATTACAGAGATCCATTATTCCACATGTCGGCTCCGATTTCCAGCGGCCCTCCGCGGCAACCTGCTTCATCTCGGCCGAGGCTCATTTGCCTTTCACTCGAAAGCGACAGGTCGCTACGTCGACGACGATCGGCAGTGCCTTGTCCGTGTTGACCATCACAAAGGCAATGATCTCGTACTCACCCGCGGGATATTCACGGCCCTCCGATAACCACTGGGCCTTGGTGTCGCCGGCGTTAATGAACTCGCTGCTTCCCGATACGGTGCCGCCGCCAAAATACGAGTTCATTAACGCGCCGCTTGAAACGTCGCGGACACACAGATATCCCTTAACGGTAATTTCGCGAATCGAGGCCTTCTGCGATCTGACGGTCGCCACCTGAATGGTGAAATAAAATGGCTCGCCGACCGCAATGACATCATCCTTGCGCGGACGCAGCTGAGTTATTTTCCCTCCCTTGATGTCCGCAAGCTGTGTTATTTCTTCACCCGCAGCGGGCCTAACGCCAATCGAGAAGAGAATCAACAGGCCAACGGCAACGCGTCTGGGAAAGAGATTCTTCATCACCAGGATCTCCATCATGTGCGAGGAACGAACGAATGAACCAGGAGTCTTTGTGCTAAACTTGATGAACCGAAGCGCCCGCTGTAAAATGAATGATTGAGCTGGACACCACGATTTAACGGGCGGGAGAGGGCCGAATTGAGCCCGCACGCGCTTGGGACCATAGGCGGGGATTTGCTATACGTCAACGGCAACCGGGCCCCAGTGTCCGAATCGGAAAAGGAGGGCATTGCCATGAATTTTCCAAGTGACCGAAAGCGGGAGAATTCCGCTGTGCGAACTAGGGCACTCCGCATCTGCTGCACCTCGTTATTACTATGATCCCGACACGGAGGAAGAAGCTCTCGCCGAAGACGAGGCCGGCTACGAGGGCGCGTCGTCCGCCGTGATGGCCGTACCGGTTGCACTGGTGCCCGTTTTTCGTGAGTTGATCGCCAAGCACGAGGCATCGCAGCCGCAGTGAGGTTGGCTCATGGGACCGGTTTCCCAAACTGCCAGCGACGTTTCAGTATTTGCACGCAGCACGGGCACTGCCGGGCAAGGTGAGCAGTGGCACCCGGCGAAAAGGTGATCGAGCGGTTGTTGGGGTGAGGATTAGGGATTTAGGATCTAGGATTTGTAAAGCCGCGACCAGTGGTCGCGCCAGAGTTGTAAGCGTCCACAAAACTCAAACAGGGAGATTTCGAGATGGCACGTCTGATTCTTTGCCTCGCGATCGTAATATCCGCTGCGGCGTCTACCCATGCCGCAACGCGAACCTGGACCGACGACACGGGCCGCTTCAAGGTCGATGCGGAACTGGTCTCGGTCTCCGATGGCAAGGTCAAGCTCAAACGGGCCGACGGCCGCGTGGTCGAACTGCCGGTCGCGCGGCTCAGTGCCGCCGACCAGAAATTCCTCAAATCGGCCGAGGCCGCTGCGAAGACGCCTGGGGAAGCGGCGCTGGCCAAGTTCAACGGCGTCTGGAAGATCAGCGAGTTCTATTCAGACGGCGTCGACGTGCTGGGCAAGCAGATCTTCCATATACAGATCACCGGGCATACGATCCTTCAGGGTGATATCGAAGACGATGAATTTATTAGTGACCGTCGCAAACACTCATTTGCGATCGACGCGACGACGACGCCAAAAGAGATCGACGTGACGCACGGTGGCACGCGGCTGGGAACCTACACGATCGCGCGAGATACGATCACCATGTGTGCCCTGGTGAAGGATGGCCACAAGCTTCGAGTCAAGACCGCACCGACCAAGCCCAAGAAAGGAGATGGCCTGCTGTTCATGGTCCTCACCCGCGTGAAGCCGAGGGAGATATTACCGGAAGAACGGCCGACGATCGCGGAAGTCAAGAGCTACGACGCGGCGATCACCAAGCCGCTCTGGTCGAAATTCGACGCGGCACGCGATTTGACGTTTCACTCGCCGTGGCGCAAGGCCGGAAACTGGGCGGTGATCGATCAGCGTCTGGCCTTACACAAGATTATCGAAAAGTGTCCCAACTCATTAGATGAAGTACGAGCACGACTGGAACTTTCGCGTCGACTGCTCAATTGGTCGCCACACAGCGCACGGTATCAGATCCTCATGGCGCAGCGGCAGCTTCGCGGGTTGATCCTCAAGGGGAATGCCAGCAGCGAACTCACGCGCACCGTCGCGGAAGCGGCGTTGCATCCGACGCAGCCCGGCCGCGCACGCGGTGTTGTCAGTGGTCGATCGGTGTATCGCGACGATGCCATCGCCTACCTGGAAGAACGCTGGAACGCCGGAGAATCCGACGCGCCGCTGGCGGGGTGGTTTCGCGCCAGCTTGACCGTGAATCACTCCAATCACGACGTTCGAGATCGCCAAACTCTCGTGCAGATCAAGCGATATCAAGAGGTGGCCGCGAAGTATTCTAAATCGAAGTGGGGGCAGGCTGCCGCCTATGATGCCTTAAGGAAGCAGTATTCTACCGCCTATGCAAAGCAGCATGGCTCCGTTTACAAGTCCGAGAAGCAGTTCGCCTTGGCCAGAATCGACTTTGCAAAGAAACATCCGGCGAGCCCGATCGCGGCGATCGCGATGGCGTCGGCCGCCGATGATTATTTTCAAAGCGAGCGTCTATCCGGGCCGAACGAGAAAGACCTGCAGCGGATAACCAAAGGTTTTGAAATCTGCGCGGCCATGGCGAAGAAGTTCCCCGATGGGGTCGATCTCGGCTGGTATCCCCATGCAGGTCGTGTCCCAACGGCCCCACATCTATCGTGGAAAAAACCGTTCGATCCCAACACTGAAGAGCTCGAAAAACTCATCAAGCAGTTCTTCGCCTGGGAACCGTTGGTTGACTCCGGATTCGTATTTCTTGCACTCTCCGAGGCCAAGGGGCTCGATCACAACGGCGAGAGCCGTGCCAAGTACACCGCTTTTATCGACCAATTCTGGACCGACGTGGAGAGAATTGCCACCAAGAACAAGAAGGCGGCGGTGGCCGCGCGGCACGCCTATACTCTTTCTCCCTCATACATGGGCGGTGTACCTCCCAAGCTGTTCGAGAGTGCGATAAACCGAGTTCTTATGCAGTATCCGGACTCTCCCTATGCCGCGAGCGTTCTTGATGCCATGGCACGCGACGCCTGGCGGGCCAAGAATAAGGACGAGGCGATCGAGCTTTGGCAGCGGCTCTTGAAGCGCTATCCCAAACATCCGCTGTGCCGGCCGGTGGCGCTTGAACTGGCGTATTACCAACATGCCGATGGCGATCCAAAAAAATGGCGCCGCGCGTTGACCCAACTGCAAGAACGATTCGGGAACGATCCATTTCTCGACGTCTTGTGCCCGTATCTGCGAGCCAAATCGTTCCGACAAGAGAACCGGCACGTCGATGCTTGGCGCGAGATGCAACTCGCCGCTCCACATCGTCGGGCCGTGTTTCCCAGCGAAGGCGTGGGAATGTACTCCTACGTCGAGGGTCGGCATGCCAAATATGTCCGTGGCCGCTCGCCGTTCGACGCCTGCCTGGCCGATGCGTTCGAGGTGGGCATCCTCCCGCACCTCAACGCAATCGGCCCACTGGCCAAGTACGAAGGTCGAGACATTCAGTTCCTGGCCGATCTCGGCAAAACGGATGCTGAACTCCTGCTGGGCCGGCTGGCGTTCGTAAAGCAATTCGCCGATTCACCGCAGATTCCCTCGCTGCTCTTCCAGGTCGGCTTGCAATACGAGCGCATGAAGAAGTTCGACGAAGCCCGCGCCGCCTACGCGAAGATCGAATCAGCCGGCAAGCCGCGCGCCGAACAGCAGCTCGTCGCGAGCCTCGCCCGGCTGCGTCTCGATTACGAGCAGCTTGGCAGCGTCCCCAAGAAGCTGACCGCGAAGCAAGCGGCCGACGAAGTGCGTCGTTTGCTCGCCCAGTACATCAAACAATCGATTGCGGAGGTACAGACCAGTGCGGCGCAGCAATCCGCCGTCGAGGTTTATCGCGATGTCACTTCACAAGGGGCCGAAGAGCAGCTTCGTTCGCTTGCGTTCTACGAAAAGAGGTTGGCCGAAATGACGAAGCCCGACTCTGAGGAGCGGGTCTTCGCCAAGGAATATCAGGCCGAGCTCAAGTATAAGCGGGAAGCGTGGAACAAATCTGTTCGGGGTCAATTCGAAAAGCTCATTGCCGAGCGCAAGGCCGACCAATGGACGTTCATCTCGCCCAGCAAGAAGCTGTGGTTGGAAACGTGGACCGGCGAAGAACGGGCGGGTGAACTGCGGATCGACCTGCCGAACACGCCCCGCGTGGCGATCCTGCCGAAGAACCTGCACCTCGCCCTGGGCATCCAGCACGACGACAAAACGACGACCCTCTCGAAGTTTGCCAAAGACGTTGTCCCGCTCGTGCTCGTCACCGACAAAGCCGGGCTGCCGGTCTCCACGACCTTGTTCACCCGCTATCGAAAAATCCAGTTCCGCGACGAAAAGCAAACGAAAGCCCATCTTCACCAACCGTCACGCTCCGATACGGACTTCGGAATCAGGCAGTGGAAAAAAGACGGCGACCGTTGGGTGCGCGGAAAATAGACAAACAAGACGCGGCATCTTGCCGCGTTCACCTAGGGACATGCCAGGGGACGGAAGTCTTTTTTGGAACGGACAAGACTCCCGTCCCTCCCGTCCCCTTTTTGCGACGCCTAACTTGACAATGTCGCGGTTGAGGTGGAACATTACAGGGTTGTTGAAGGTGCGTTAACCTGATCGAGTCGATATAGATGAACAATATCCAACGCGTCAAGATCATCGACTCTCACACCGGCGGAGAGCCGACTCGGTTGGTGATCGAGGGCGGGCCGGACTTGGGCGGCGGGGCGTTGGCGGAGCGGGTCGAGCGATTTCGATCGCAGCACGACGACTTTCGATCGGCCGTGGTCAACGAACCGCGGGGATCGGATGCGGTGGTGGGCGGGCTGCTTTGCGAACCGACCGATCCGAGTTGCGCCGCCGGCGTGATCTTCTTCAACAACGTCGGCTATCTGAACATGTGCGTTCACGGCACGATCGGCCTGGTGGTCACGCTGGCTCACATGAATCGCATCGGCCCCGGCGAACATCGCATCGAGACGCCGGTCGGGGTGGTTACCGCGACGCTCGACGAGGCCGGCTTCGTCACGGTCGCCAACGTGCCGAGTTATCGTTCGGCCGCCCGTGTGAAGGTTTGCGTCGACGATTATGGCGAGGTGACCGGCGACGTGGCCTGGGGCGGGAACTGGTTTTTCTTGGTCAACGATCACCGCGAGGAATTGACGCTGGCCAACATCGAGCGGCTGACCGACGTGACTTGGCGGATTCGACAGGCACTCACCCGCGAGGGCATCACCGGCAGCAGTTTCAACGGAAAGGGCGGCGGCGAGATCGATCACATCGAACTGTTCGGCCCGCCGAGTTCGCCCGCGGCGGACAGCAAAAACTTCGTGCTCTGTCCCGGCAAGGCTTACGACCGTTCGCCCTGCGGCACGGGCACCAGTGCGAAGATCGCCTGCCTGATGGCCGACGGAAAGCTCTCCGAGGGGCAGGTTTGGCGCCAAGAGAGCATCGTCGGCAGCATCTTCGAGGGCTTCGCGCGGCTCGACGGCGAGCAGATCATCCCGCACATCAAAGGCTCGGCCTTCGTCAACGCCGAGGCGACGCTGCTGTTTGATCCCGATGACCCGTTTCGGATGGGAATTCGCAGATGAGCGGATCGACGTGCGACGTGGCGATTGTGGGGGCCGGCATCGTCGGGGCGGCGTGTGCCCGGGCGCTGGCCGCAGCAGGACGCCGGGTGCTGGTTGTCGATTCGCATCTGGTCGGCGGCGGGGCCACGGGGGCCGGCATGGGCCACATTGTTGTGATGGACGATTCGCCGGCCCAGATGGCGCTGAATCGTTATTCACAACGGCTGTGGAATGAGCTGGCCGACCAATTGCCCGCCGGCTGCGAGTTTGAAACCTGCGGCACGATATGGGTGGCGGCCGACGACGAAGAGATGACCGAAGTGCGGCGCAAACACGCCCTCTTCGCGGAGCAGGGGATCGAGACATTCGTGCTCGACGAGCGCGGGTTGCACGAGGCGGAACCGAACCTGCGCGATGGGCTGGCCGGCGGGCTGCGCGTGCCGGGCGACAGTGTGATCTATCCGCCGACGGCGGCCCGCTGGCTAATGGATCGGGCGCAAGAACACGGGGCGGAGTTACTGCTGGGCGCGACGGTGGTCGAAATGGACGGGCGAGGAATGCAATTGAGCGATGGCCGGCGGATCGACGCGGCGATGACCGTTAACGCCGCCGGCAGCCTGGCCCCGCAACTCACCGCCGGGCTTCCCGTCCGCCCGCGCAAGGGTCACCTGATTATCACCGACCGCTATCCCGGCTTCGTGCGTCATCAATTGCTGGAACTCGGCTACCTGAAAAGCGCCCACGAATCAAACGCCGACTCGGTCGCCTTCAACGTGCAGCCGCGAAAGACCGGGCAGCTCCTGATCGGATCGTCGCGGCAATTCGACAGCGAAACGCTCGACGTCGACCCGCCGATGGTCGAGCGGATGATTGCGCGGTCGCTGGAGTATATGCCGGGCCTGGAAAAGCTCTCGGCGATTCGCACCTGGACCGGCTTTCGCGCCGCCACGCCCGACTCGCTGCCGCTGATCGGCCCGCACCCGGAGATTCCCGGGCTGTACATTGCCACCGGGCACGAGGGCCTGGGCATCACCACGTCGCTGGCCACTGCGAGGCTGCTAGTCGATCCGCTGCTCGGCCGCCCGACAGCAATTCCCGTCGAACCGTATTTGCCCGCCCGCTTCCTCACCGCCGCCTAACCGCTTGCGGTTTTGCCACGACCCACAGCCATGCCCACAGCTATCACTCTCACCATCAACGGCCGGCGCATCAGCGTCCCGCCCGACTACACCATCGCCGCTGCCATCATGCAATCCGGCCGGCCCACCCTGCGCCACTCCGTCACGGGCCAACCGCGCGGCCCGCTGTGCGGCATGGGCATCTGCTTTGAATGCCGCGTAACGATCAACGGCGTGGCCCAGCAGCGAAGTTGTCAGACGTTGTGTCGCGATGGGATGGAGGTCGAAACCACTTAACATCGCAGTTCCTCAACAACCCTTGCTTTCCTTCTTTCCTTCGCGACCTCTGTGACCTTCTGTTCAAGTCTTCGTTTCTAATGGTTTCAATTAGATCGTCCGTGTTGGTATCGTTCTGCTGCAAGCAGTTTCTCCTCGAACAGAAAGAAAGAAGGAGGAACAGAAGGTCACAGAGGTCGCAAAGAAAAGAAAGGGCTTGGGTCGTGTTTGAGATCCCATAGGAGGTCACGTTTACCGGGAAAGGAAAATCGTCGACGATCTCCCTCGATCGGAGGATGTTACTAATGACCGAAACCTGGATAAATAGGGATCTCCGGCTGATATGTGAACGTGATATTACAGTTCATCTGTACGGTCTGTAACTCTTTCAATTCTGACTCCAGTTCCCAGTTTAAATGCAAGTTCTTCAGATTCTTGAGTTCTTGGACATGGCGCAGCCCTGCGGCGGTCACTTCCGTATGCGAAAGATCCAGCGTCGTTAGATGTTCAAACTTGCTCAGGACTGCTAGGTCGTCATCGGTTATTGACGTACCGGCCAGATGCAGAAACTCAAGTTGTCGCAGATTCGAAACGTACTTCAATTCTCCCGTCTTCAACTTTGTCCACGACAAAGACAAGTGTTTCAGATTCCGCAAGTGGGATAGGTGCTGCAATTCTCCTTCCCTAATTGGAATGCCATTGAGCGAGAGTTCCTCCAGCTTGGTCATGCGCGTAAGCGCTTTCAAGACGTCACCTGTGATCTTGTTGTTCGACAAATCTAAGACTCGAAGATTCGTTAGGTGCTCGATCTGCATGATGCCGTGATTCGTAGCGTGGAAGCCTTCGAAGGCGTTCGGATTTGGGAAAAACTCAGCGATCATGATGTCCATCGTTGAGTCTTCGGACCATTCAGTTCCCAGCCGCAACACTCTCAGATTCGTACAATGGCGGAGATGGGCAAGATCGTCGTCGGTCGGCTGCTTGCCATACCACGAGACTTCGACGACTTCGCGAAAATTCTCCTCTCCAAACTCGTCGCGCATCCATTCCGGGCCGGCGGGTTCCCACGTAATCTCGGCGCCGGACGCTTTCAGTTTCTCCGCTGCCGCTTGCTGCACGCGATAGGGCTCGATATATGTCCGCCAACAGGCAAACCCCGCGGCAAGCGCCATCGTGAAGAACGTCAACGCGAGCAGCAGCGTTCGTAGACGATACTGATGCCAGCGTCGCTTCGGGTTCGATCGATCCGACGTATTAGACATAGCTCCAATATACCGTAAGTTGTAGCTCACGACCAGCAAAAATGTCGGATCGGCTACCCATCGAAACCCTAAGGCGATAGAGTGCTTTCCAGCGGATCGCCTAAGCAGACCTTTTCCCCCTACGCGCTCTGATCCAATGTCCGATGCTACTGAACAACTTATCGACGTGTTGGTCATCGGCGCCGGCCCGGCCGGCATCGCGGCGGCTTGTGAGGCGGCGGCTTCGGGCTGCGCGGTTTCGGTGGTCGATGACAATCCGGACTGGGGCGGGCAGATTTGGCGGGCGCAGCGACGCGAGGGGACGGAGCCGCAGGCGGCGCTGTGGCTGGATCGAATCGAGCGGACCGGCGTGCAATTGCTCCGCGGGATGCAGGTCGTGGGCAGCAAGGGGCCGGGCGAGTTGACGGCCGAGCGGGACGGGGAAATCTGCTCGCTTCGCTTTGGTAAGTTGATTCTCGCCACGGGGGCGCGAGAATTGTTCCTGCCGTTTCCCGGCTGGACGCTGCCGGGGGTGATGGGAGCCGGCGGATTGCAGGCGCTGGTCAAGGGTGGGCTGCCGATTGAAGGAAAGCGGGTTGTCGTGGCCGGCAGCGGGCCGCTGTTGTTGGCGGTGGCGGCCTATCTACGCAAGCGCGGCGCAGAGATTACGCTACTCGCCGAGCAGGCGCCGCTGGGCCGAATCATCCGGTTCGGCCTTTCGCTGCCCATGAGTAAAGCGCGGCAGGCCGTTGCGTTGAAGCGATCGCTGTTGGGGATTCGCCAGAAAAACGGCTGCTGGCCCGTCTCGGCCGAGGGCAGCGATCAATTGGAATCGGTCACCATCACGAACAGAAGACGACGCTGGACGGAAACGTGCGACTATCTGGCCTGCGGCTTCGGGCTGGTGCCGAATTGGGAACTGGCGGCGCTGTTGGGATGCGACGTGAGGGGCGGGCGAGTGCGGGTCGATCCAATGCAGGCTACCAGCGTGGCTGATGTTTACTGCGGCGGCGAGCCGACCGGCATCGGCGGGGTCGATTTGGCATTGCTCGAAGGCCAGATCGCCGGGCTGGCCGCCGCGGGGCGAACGGGCGAGGCCCGACAGCTTTTTCCGCAGCGCGAAAAGGCGCGGAAGTTCGCCGCGGCGCTCGATCGGGCTTTTGCCTTGCGCGACGAGCTGCGTGAGCTGGCCAGCAGCGAGACCATCGTTTGCCGTTGTGAAGACATTTCGCACGGAGCGCTGCGGCCCTTCACCTCGTGGCGCGACGCCAAGCTGCAAACCCGCTGCGGCATGGGTCCGTGTCAGGGTCGCATTTGCGGCCCGGCCGCCAAGCTACTGTACGGCTGGTCGTGCGAATCGGTCCGCCCGCCGCTGCTGCCGGTGGCGTTGTCGAGCCTGGCGAAAACTGTAGGAGGCGACTCCGACGGCGTGTAGGAGGCGTCTCCGACGGCGATCAAAATATGTAGGAGGCGTCTCCGACGGCGATCAATCGGCGACGGGAGTCGCCTCCTACAAACAACCTATCTGTCGCCGTCGGAGACGCCTCCGGCAGGCGGCCGTTTGTCGGCCGGCACCGCCCAGACGCCTTTCCAGAGCATCTTTCTCACGGTTTCGGAATTCGCAATCGATTTCTTATTCAAGCTTTTCTCCTTCAACCGCCAGGAGAATTCGATTTTCTGCGGGGCGGAACTACCGGCGTCCAATTCCCCCTGCGTGCGATAGACCAGCATCAGCGTGCCGACGCATTTCTTGCGGCCCAATTCCAACTTGATATCGTCCCGCGTCCAGCGGAATTCGTATCGCCGGGTCAGCTTCGTGGTCTCCGGCAGCTTCAAACGCTTCATCAGGCCCGGCAGCAGTTTGCCGACCGCCTTCATGTCGGGTAGATCCTGCAGGCCGCCGACGCAGGAGCGAAAGTGCTTTCCGTAAAGCGACACGGAATAGGCGCATTTTTTATTTCCCGGCTGATAATAATCCCATTCTAATTTGGACTGCCATTTGCCCTTGTTCTCGGCTCCCCGCACGTAGGCATCCGCCGGCGTCAAATCCTCGCGAAGCGCCACCTTCTCGCTAACGGCGTTGTGTTTGATCGTTAGATTGGCGTGCGAGTCCTCGGCCTTGACCTCCAACCACTTCTTGGTACGCGAATCCCATTTCTCCAGCGTTCTGCGATACCGCAGGGCAAAACGGGCACGTTTCAGGTCGCCGCCAGACGTGTCGAGGAAGACGGCTACCCGTTTCTCGTTGTTGCCCGTTTCTTTGGTGTACTTGAACTTCTTTTTCTTGAGTTCGCCTTCGATATCGTCCTCGAGATACGCAAAGAACTTGGCGACACCGGCCGCACGGGTCTTGAACTTCTGGGGCTGGAGTAAGACCTGGTATTCGAACTGTTTGCTGGGGCCTTCGTCGGCGGAGGATGCTTTCTTTTTTCCATCGGCGCCGGCGGCCAGGGCCGGCAGAGCCGCAAGCGAGAGGCACAGCATGGCGACGAAGCCGCGCGGCGCGGGTGACAATCGCCGGCGATCGGACCGTAGATATGGCATCAGAGTTTCCCGTTGGAGACTTTGTAAATCGGACGATCGATTCCAATCGATCGATACGATCTCTCCACCGCAAGTATAACAGACCGATGCCGTGTATGTCTGGGGGCACCTCAGACAACTCGTTCAACGTCTGATTCTCCCGCGACGGGCAACTCCAGCACAAAACGGCTGCCTTGGCCCAGGGTGCTTTCGACTTCGAGCGTACCGCCGTGGGCCGTGGCGATGCGTCGGGCGACCGCCAGGCCGAGACCATGCCCCGTCTGTCCCGCTTTGCGAACTTCCGCGGCCCGATAAAACGGCTCGAACACATGCGGCAGATCCTGCTCGGCAATGCCCGAGCCGTGGTCTTCGACGCTCAGCGAAAGCACGCCGTTATTGCGCGAAAGCCCCAGCGTAACCGGCTGATCCGACGCGCCGTAACGCTGGGCATTGTCGATGAGGTTACTGACCAACTGGCTCAACAACACGCTTTGCACGCTGGCAACGAACGGCCCTTCGGTGCGCCGCTCGAACCGCACACCCGCCGGTCCATCATCATCTTGATCCGCCACCAACGCTTCAGCCCACTCGGCCAGATCGAGTTGTTCCAAACGGTCAAGCTGCGACTTTCCATCTGCGCGGGCGAGAAACAGCAACGACTCGACAATTTTGTGCAGATTGCCGGATTGGCGCTGCACCGATTCGAGCACTTCGCGATACTCGCCGGCATCACGCTCGCGTCGCAGGGCAACTTCCAACTGCCCGAGAATCGCTGTGAGCGGCGTGCGCAGCTGATGCGAGGCTTCGCCGGTGAACCCGCGTTGTCGCTCGAACGAGTCCTGCAATCGTACCAGCAACTCGTTGAACGCCATGCCCAGGTCTTCGACCTCATCGCCCGTGTGCGAGACGGGCAATCGTCGTGAAAAATCGCCGGCGCCCATCTCGCGGGCCACGGCGGCCATCTGAGTGACCGGCGAAAGCGCGCGTTGGCAGAGCCAGCGACCGACCACGGCGATCGCCAACCAAATGCCCGCCGACGTGCCGAATAACCACCACCGCAAACCGGCGAGCGTGGCGTGCGCTTCGTCCAACGAGACGGCAACTCCCAAGACCAGTTCTTCGTAGGAATAGTCCTTCTTCGGATCGCGCTGGGGAGGGCCGGTAGCACACTTCGCTCGCAGCGCCGTCACTCTCCACGACTTACCTTCGTCGTCGATCCGTGTGAATGTCATGGGGACTTCGGTCGCTTGGTCGCCGATCTCTAAGAGCAACGGCGGCGCACCGTCAGCAGGTAATCCATCGATCCACTTTCCATCTCCGTCGGTAACCATCCACTGGCCGGGACCCCGTCGCAACTGATCGTTGGCGCTGGGGAGAAGTTCTTCCCTCTTCCATTCGACACTGGTGTCTTCCACCTCCGCGGCACCCCTCAGAATACCAAACAGCACTTCCAAGTGATCGTCGACCTTGCTGTAAAGATCGTGTCGGGCAACGAAATAAACCGTCAGCGAGAACCCGATCAGCACCAGGGCCAACATGCCCAGAAAGAAAACCGAAAGCCGAGTTGAAAGTTTCACCGCGGTCGCCTCGTGAAAAGAAAGATAGAATGCGGGTGGCTGGTGGCTGAGCTTGCGAAGCCCCAGACCCATACTCCCTGGGGCTTCGCAAGCTCAGCCACCAGTCACCCAAATCGACAGGTTATTTTTCGGCCGCCCCGTAAGCGACGTAGGGCTCGCGTATGAGCAAAACCAACAGCATCCCGCCCCGCCGCCGACGCGCCCTGCTGATTTCTCCGCTGGACGACGAGGGAAGCTGCGTCGTCAAGGACCGCCGGCGCGGGTCGTACTATCGACTCGGCCCGCAGGAACACTACCTGCTCCGCAAGCTGAACGGTCGTCATTCAACCCGGCGGATTCGGCGGCGTTTCGAGCGGCGCTTTGGCGAGCCGCTCTCCAAGCAAGACTTCGAGCAGTTTCTGTCGATGGTCGATCGGCTCGGATTTCTGCGCCCGCCGGAGAAACATCCGCCCACTCCCAAGACCGACCCGCTCGACCGCACGGAGTGCCCAACACCTCATAAAAAGCCGCCGGTGGACTCACCGCCGGATCTTCCAACGCTGCCGAACGCCAAGCCGAAGCGGCGCCGCACAACAACCAAGAATTTCAAGGCTCCCAAGCCGACTTCGCAAAGCCTGCTCTATTTTCGCAAGAGCCTGTTCGACCCGGACCGGCTGTTCGATCGGATGCTGCCCTGGCTCGGGTGGATTTGGACGCGCTCTTTTTTCGTGCTCTCGATGCTCTGCATCACCTGGGCCACGGCGCTGGCCTGGGCCAACAGCAGTCAGCTCGTCTCGCAATTTCATCGGGCCATGCGTTGGGAGACGCTCTTGCTGATCTGGGTGACGACCGGCGTAGTCACGCTCCTGCACGAGTTCTCCCACGGTCTGACCTGCAAGCGGTGGGGCGGCGAAGTCCACGAAATCGGCTTTTTGATGTTGATGTTCATGCCCTGCATGTACTGCAACATTTCCGACGCCTGGCTGTTCCGCGAGAAGTGGCGGCGGATCTGGGTCACTTTGGCCGGCGCCTACGCCGACCTGTTGATGTGGGCGCTGGCGATCATCGTGTGGCGGATTACCTACCAGGACAGCGTGGTGAATTTCGTGGCCTGGATCGTGATGTCCGTTTGCGGATTTAGAGCGTTGTTGAATTTCAACCCGCTGATCAAGCTCGACGGTTATTACATGCTCAGCGATCTGGTGGGCATTCACAATCTGAAACAGCGGTCGATGAGTTATTTTAAGAGTTATTTGCAGTGTGTGCTGTGGGGCGCGCCGCGGCCCGCCGGGCGCGATCGGGGCACGTTCCTGCTTTGCTACGGCATCGCAAGCTGGGTTTTTTCACTGTCGCTGGTGACCCTCATCTTGTTCGGCCTAGGCCGCTATTTGGAAGGCCAACTCGGAGGGATTGGAATTGCCATGGTCGCCATGCTGGCCGTCATGGTCGGACGCCGCCGTTTGGGCGGCACAACCCAAGGGGAGTTTACGAAAATGATCTTCAAACGACACAAACGCAAAGCCATCTGGCTGGCGATCATCGGCGGGATAATCGCCGCCATGCTGCTGGTGCCGATGCACGATCGGGCCGAGGGCACGTTCGAGGTGCGGTCGCTTTCCCGCGCCGAACTACGGGCTCCCGTGGCCGGCTTTCTGCGAGAGGTTTATTTCGAGGAAGCGTACTCGGCGAACCCGCTCGTTAACGTGATGTGCATCGGAATGGTCAAGAGGTCGGAATTCATCAGTGGAAAAGCCGCTTTGTTCCGCTACAAACTGCCATTCCTGAAACTCTTTAATAGGAAAGTCCAGCCGCCTAGCGCGTTTAGCAAGGTTATCGGCGGTATCAGCAACTTTGTTGAGTGCCAACGTTACGGCTGTTATGCCCCCCACTACCGCTATCGCGCCGAACTTCAGAAGCCTACCCGCGGCACTGGCCAGCCCCCTAGTCATTTTTCCTAATT
>JADFKK010000342.1 GCA_022564995.1 Planctomycetota bacterium
ATTTTCTCCCCTTTTGATTTCTTGTCAAGAGAGGCTGGGTTGTGAAAATAATTTTATGTTGTCGGCTAGAATCTACATACCGAGGTCAAAGGTGACTTTTAGCGGACACACCGAAGCGTTTCATTTCGTCATTTGCTTACCGCTTTTTGATGCAAGGAAGGTGACGACTTACGTCTTTCATCTTCCTTCCATCAAAATAGTATGTGGTGTTTGTTTTTTATGAAAGACTTTTGCAGGAGGCTGCCGCGAGCGGCAGCCTCGGGGGTAATACCCCACGCGTGGCGAGCCGGAAACCAAGCGAGGAATTACCGGCGGCCTAACGGCGGCCGCTCGCCGGAAGGCGATACCAGGTAAGCCAGCCGGTCGCCGTCCGTTTCGGATTTCACAAGACTGCCGAGCCGAACCTCGTCAACCAGGCCGGGCTGCCCGCCGCGCCGTTTCGGGCGGATGATTGGACGCTCGAGCCGGGGAAGTAAACGGCGACATGATCGTTTAACGGCAAGCCGCAGGCGACTGCGTTTTCTAGTACTCGCCCACCGATTTTGAAGCAGAGAACCGCTAATCGACGCTGATGAAACGCTAATCATTCAGGTCAGAAACACGTTTTCTGAAACACAGTCGCCTGCGGCTAGCCGTTAAACGATGTGATGGACGAACTGCCTCTGGGTATCGTCAATCGTCGCGCGGAAAATATCGCTCGACCACCTCGCGAAACTCATCGGCCGTGCTGACCTTGGCGGCGTGAGTGCGAAAAACTCGCGCGCCCGGCCGGCCTTGGGCGTAGCAGCAGGCGTATTTACGCATGAGTTGCGTGCCTTTGGCTTCGCCGAAGCGGGCCGCGACCAACTCGTAGTGATGCAGCAGGCACTGCCTTTGCTCCTCGAGCGTCGGGTCGGGCGGGATCGGCTCGCCGCGCAAGGCGCAGCGCGCTTGATGAAACAGCCACGGTCGGCCGAGAGCGGCCCGGGCAATCATCACACCGTCGACGCCGTAGCGACGGAACGCGTCAACCACGGCCTCCGCCGAGTCGAGGTCGCCGTTGCCGATCAGCGGGATGCGTTTTAAGTGTGGCTTGATCTCGGCGATGCGATCCCAGTCGGCCTGGCCTCTGAAAAAATCCTGGGCCGTGCGGCCGTGAACCGTCAGCGCTGCCGCCCCGGCCGACTCGACCACCTGGGCCACCTCGATTGCGTTGATGGCGTCGCGCGTGCAGCCCAGGCGAATTTTCGCGGTCACCGGCACCGGGTCGCAAGCCGCCACGACTCGCTCGATGATCTGGCCCATCCGCTCGGGCGTCTTCAGCAGATACGATCCGCTTTGGGCCTTCTCGGTCACCTGCTTCACCGGGCAGCCGAAGTTGATGTCGACGACGCTGACCTTGTACTCGTGCGCCAGCCGCTCGCCGACCGCCGCCAACATCGCCGGGTCGTTGTCCCAAATCTGCACCGCCAGCGGTCGCGGCTCATCGCGCACGCCCCACAGCCGGTCGGGGTGCTCCGCCTTTTCGCGATCCATCCACACAAACCCGCGGGCGTTGACCATCTCAGTCGCCTGCAACCCGGCGCCGCCATATTCGCGGACCACCTGCCGATACGCATAGTTAGTAAAGCCGGCCATCGGCGCTTGCAACACGGGCGGATCGACCAGCAGCGGTCCGATGCGCAGCGGAGCGGGCGAGGGCACCTCAGGGGGGCAGGCGGTTATTGGAGTGGTTGCGGACATGATTCGTTCATTGTGATGCCATTGGGGCCATCGCGCCAAGGCGAGCGGATCGGTTACAATCTCGAGCGGGTGGCTGGTGGCTGAGCTTGCGAAGCCCCAGACTAAAGGGGCACGCGTGAACAGGCTGGGAAATTTCACCACATCGGATTTCGTGCTTCAAATTTGAATGGCAAAACTGCATAACGTATTTCTGCGCGAGTCCTAAGTTCGCTGGGGCTTCCCAAGCTCAGCCGCCAGCCACCCGCGTTCCTGACGACGCACGCATCGAGAACACTACCCATGCCCGAAAACCCACGCCTCGCTCTGGCCCGCGGCCAGATCGAATTCGCCCGCGAGTATACGCTCTCTCTGATCGAAGACATCGAGCCGGATCGTTGGTTCGAGATGCCCGCCGGGGCCACCACGCACGTCGGTTGGCAAGTCGGCCACATAGCGATGGCCCAATACATGCTCAGCGTCGTGCGGCTGCGCGGCAAGCAGCCGGAAGACGCCGAGCTGATCGACAAGGCGTTTCTGCGGAAGTTTCTCAAGGGCACGACGCCCACACCAAACAACAACAGCGACGCCAGCGGCTACCCGCCGCCCGAGGAAATTCGCCGGGTCTTTGATGGCGTACACATTCTGTCATTGAAGGAAACCGCCCAAGCGACCGAAGAGCAGTTGGCCAATCCGGTCCAGGCGCCGTTCGTCGTCGAGCCGACCAATTTCGGCTCGCTGCTATTCTGCTCCGCCCACGAAATGCTCCACGCCGGCCAGATCGGCCTGCTGCGACGGCTGCTGGGAAAAGCGCCCGTGCGGTAGCCACAACGATATCCGCTTTCCCCTTTCCGCTTTTGCAAATCGGTCCCGCCGATCAGGGGTCCAATTATGCGAAAACCCAACTTTTGCGCGCGGCCAGCAGTGAGCCAACCGCCGCACCTAAACCCTTCCCCCGTCCGGCTTTGCGCCTTCCCCTTTCCGCTTCGCGAAGCCAAATCGCCTTTTGCATAATTCCGAGGGCCTGTAGGAGGCGTCTCGGACGGTGATCTATGCCGATTTGCGATCTCCGAATTCCCTCTCCGCTCCCATCACCACGCCAGAAAACCCTCCCTTAACCACTCTGCGAGTATTGCGTGACCGGTCACAAATGTCACAATATGGGTGGTTCCGAATGTCCCCCGACCGTCTGCTGGTCTAGTGTCGGACGGTGGTTTCACGTTGTTCGTCACCCAAGAGGTCGAGATATGGCGGTCGCCTCGTGCCCACACTGTCGGGTGAACCTGCAAATCAACCCCGAGTTGGCTGGGCAGACTTTACAGTGTCCGAATTGTCGCGGCGCGATTATCGCACCGAATGTCGAGCAGGTGGAATTGGAGACGGATGAAGGATTTCCTTTGATCGTAATTCTCGCTTGCGTCGGTGGCGCGCATTTCGCGCTCTTACTGGTGCTGGCGATCGCAACGAGCCTTGGTTTGGCTGTCTTTCTGGTGGGCTTGGCGATTCTTGTTGAGCTTGTCGTTTGGAAACGAACGGAACTGATGGCTGTTTTGCACTACGTACGCGAAAGCGAAACGACGAAGCAGGAAGTGCAGAAGAGGGCGTCGCGGATGAATGGTAGCACGCAGGCAGCCGGTAGTTATGTGTCCCAAACCAGAACATCGCCTTCGTGGGGCGAGGTCGTTGTGGCGGAAGTCGTCGTTGACATCGACGACGAATTGGTTGAGATTCGGCCGGCAAAAACCGCGCGATCACGCCCGCGCACCGTGTCGCACATCAGCCAACCGAATCGCGAGCGCCCGTCGATGTCGGGTCGACTCGGCGGTCGACCGTTAGATGCCAACCTTCCGATTGACAATGTCTACTTTTATGGCCCTGGTACGGAACTCGATCTTGGCCGAGGAGTGGTGAAGTGGCCCTTGGTTTACGCGACCGGCGCCGCACAGCGGGGAACTTTTCATGCGTCGCTGATTGACGGTACGCTCCCGGTGGCTCCCGCAGGCGCGCCGGACGCGGAGGGATTGCCGTATTGGCCGAACTACTACGACTGTTCCCCTGCTCAACGATCGCACTACCTCGACTGGCTGCTATCTGGCAAGAACGATCCAAATGCCGAGTTGGGATACGTCTTCATTTACTTCTATGGGCTGGAGCGGCGAGTGCTCGTAGATCAGGCCGATCATCTTCCAATCGCTCAGGAACTGATGCGATTGCTGCCTATTTACGACAGTTCGAACTCGTTTCGGCGATACACAGCCACGCTCTTATGGCACGCACTCTATTTGGCGAGCCAATCTGCGGCTGTGCCGCAAGCACTCCTGACCGAAGCGGTCAAGGTCACGGGGCGTTGGCACGATGAGTTGCTCGGCTTGTACCTCGCAATAATTTACAACAGGAAGCAACCGCTTCCAGCGGATGTAGCGTTCCTGGTGAGTCAAAACGATTCTCGTTCATCGTCCAGCGTGATCGTTCGTCGCCATCGGGACGAATTTCGGAAATTGGTTGAGACGAAGTACCGAGAGCGCTTTGGTGACGGCATCCAACTCCGCGCAAGTAAGCGTTTGAAGCGACTCGACTACGGCCCGGCGAGCGGCACGCTGCTGCGCAGTTTTGGATCCGTGAACGAGGTTTCGTTGCCTGCCATGCCGGACATTCTCGCCATTTCATCGCAATTCAAACCGCTCGTGAAGATTTGGGAAGAGTCGATTGAGGAACTCAAGGCATATAGCCGAGCAACCCGATCCTCTGGCGGCGTGTTAACCGCCGAAGCCTACGAGTCGCTTCCGGAAGAACTGCGGGCTGGCGACCATCCGGAGTTTGCCGCTTGGATGCAAGCCTGGGAAGACAATGTCGACGACGAGGGATGGCCCATCGTTCCCGTATCCGCGATTGCTTCGATTAAGGGCATCCCCGCGCGCAATCGGCTAACCAAGGCGCAGTGTACGAAGTTGCTTCGCACGGCCGACGCACTTGGCTTGGGCGTCGAGCCCGATGCGCGGATGACCGGGAAGAACTACCGGTGGGACGAGCGCGTGACGATGTTTTTCCTCGACGGAAAAAACGGCGAAGATGCGACGAACTATAATGCCGCGTCCGTTCTTCTTCGCCTTGGCGCAAGCATTGCGGAGGCCGATGGGCAGGTGGACGAGAAAGAACTGATGTTCATCACCGATCACCTTGAAGGGCAGTTCAATCTTTCGGATGCCGATTCCAAGCGGCTTGAACGATTGCAGTATCTCTTGCTGCATTCGCGGTCCGGTGATAACACGATCAGTACGATGCTCACAAAGCGTTTATCACGCCAGCAGCGTCTACTCGTCGGCGAGTTTTTGGTGGGCGTGGCAGCCGTCGACGAGGTCATCACCAAAGAGGAAATCAAAGCGCTTCGCAAGGCGTACAAGTCGTTGGACCTCGATTCCGCGGATCTCGACAAACTGATCGCGAGTCATGTCGCGCCGGAAACGGACGAGGCCAGCACAACGCAAGAGGACACCGAACTGCGCCTTGATATGCAGGCGATTTCTCGTATTATGGAGAACACTCGCAAAGTGGCTGACATTTTGCGTGACGCAATGGCGGAGGACGACGAACCAGAAGCCTTATCTCAGGACTCTATCGCAACTAGCATCGCGGATCCCGCCGCTTCCGGTTCCTCATCAACGTCGACAGCGCAACCCGATTCCAGTGACACAGAATTAGATTCAAGATTTCGGCCATTCCTCGCGGCTCTTTTGGAGCAGGAAGAGTGGACACCGTCGGAACTTCGTGAGTTGGCCGATAGATTTCACGTCATGATGAGCGGCGCCGTGGAGAGGATCAACGAGTGGTCGACCGAGCAATACGGGGACTGGCTCATTGTAGAGGGCGATACTTATCATGTGCAAAAGGGTCTGATCGAGGAGGCGAAATTGAAATGAGCAAGGTATTACCCAGGGAACGCGCCGCCATTTTACAATCGTTAGCGGCCGGCGTCGTTCCATCGATCGGACTGCATCACATTCAAGTCGGAAGACTCAAGGAAGTTGACGCTCTCATCCGCGACTTAAAGCTTGTCGAACAGGGCGGGGCCTCGGTTCGATTTATTGTGGGACGGTATGGAAGTGGGAAGACGTTCTTTCTCAACCTCATTCGCAATGTCGCTCAGAAACGCAAGTTCGTTGTCGCCCAAGCCGACATCACTACCGATCGTCGGTTCCAAGGAACCGGCGGCCAAGCTAGGTCGTGGTATAGCGAACTCATGCGCAACCTTTCAACGCGAGCACGCCCGGACGGGAATGCACTTCAAAACGTAGTCGAACGCTGGATCGGAAACGTCGATCACGAAATTCGCGTTAGCGGAGGCGGCACTGAAGATGACGTGAAACGCGAGTTTAATGAGTTGCTCCGTCCTCTTCAGGATCTTGTAAGCGGCTTTGACTTCGTGAACGTCGTCACGCAGTATTACGAGGGATACCTCGCGCACAATGAAGAATTGCAGAGTAGCGCCTTGCGCTGGCTGCGTGCCGAATACTCGACCAAGACCGAGGCCCGCCAAGACCTCGGTGTCCGCTCGATCATTGACGACGCTGGATTTTATGATTATCTAAAGCTATTTGCTGCCTTCGTCCTCGTCGCTGGCTACTCGGGCCTGTTGGTTAACATTGACGAACTTGTTGTACTCTCCCACCGGTTGTCCAACACATCGGCGCGCAATAGGAATTACGAAGCGATCCTGCGAATTATCAACGACTGCTTGCAAGGTCGCGTAGAGGGATTGGCCTTCGTTTTTGCAGGAACCGACGAGTGCTTGGAAGACCCGCGTCGCGGGCTCTATAGCTACGAGGCTCTCGCGACGCGACTGGCGCCAAATCGTTATGCCGACAATGGGCAGCAGGACTACGCATCTCCGGTCATCAAACTCGACAACCTAAGTCCAGAGGACTGCTTCGTACTATTGGCAAACATCCGAAACGTGCATTGCGGTGATGAAGTAGCCGAACAGTCGATCCCAGATGATGGCATTGTGGCGTACTTACAGGAATGCAACGCGCGGATGGGCGCAGCCTATTTTCAAACACCCCGAGATACCGTGAAAGACTTTGTTGGCCTGCTCAACATGTTGGAACAGGACAGCTCGCGGAGCTGGCAGGATCACCTGCAACGCCGGTCGCCAGCGTCAGAGCAGCCGCAGCGAGACGACAAGCCCTCGGCCGCTTCAGGAAGCGACGACCTAAGCGAGTTCCGCCTATGACCGCCGAACCCGCTTTTGACCGTCTCGCGCGTCCGATCCAACAGATTCTCTGGGACATGCATTGGCCTAGCTTGCGCCCAGTTCAAGAGGAGACAATTCACGCGATCTTGGATGGTGAGGATGACATAGTCATTTCAGCGCAGACGGCCGCTGGCAAAACGGAGGCCGCCTTTCTGCCGATTTTGTCACGAATGTACGAAAACCCGGCCGGCTCGGTCCAAACACTTTACGTTGGGCCGCTTAAGGCGCTGATCAACGACCAATTCGGGCGGCTGGAACGCCTTTGCAAGCGGGCTGAGATTTCTGTGCATCGCTGGCACGGCGACGTTGACGCAGGTCGCAAGAAGGCTCTCATCGCCAAGCCATCCGGCGTGCTGCTCATCACGCCCGAGTCGATTGAATCGTTGATGATCAACCGGAGCACGAGTCTGGCCCACATGTTTCGGTTCCTTCAGTTTGTCGTGATCGACGAAATACATGCACTCGTCGGCAGAGAGCGAGGAACCCATCTTCGAAGCCTGCTGTTTCGTCTGCGGCGCTACGTTCAGAACGACTACCGTATCGTCGGGCTATCGGCCACGATTGGCGACGCGTTTCCCGTCTACGCGGGATGGATGCGTCCTGATGGGGATCGCCGGGTGCAACTAATCGAAGGACCAAAAGGCGGCAAGCAACTCTTGTTCAAACTCCACGCCTATACTCTCACGAAACCGGACAGCGAAGACGGCCAAGACGATGGCGGCAATTCTCACACTTTGCCACCCGGACTTTCAGAAGAGATGTACGAGCATTTCGCAGGGAAGAAGAACCTGATCTTCGCGAACAGCAAATCCGACGTGGAGCAGTTCGCGGATTCACTCAACGCTCGCTGCCGCGAGCAACGCCGGCCCGAGGAGTTCCTGGTTCACCACGGATCGTTGAGCAAGGAAATTCGTGAATTCACCGAACGAGAAATGCAAGGTCGGCGCCCGAGAACGACGATCTGCTCCTCCACTCTGGAACTTGGCATCGACATCGGCAACGTCGCCGCGGTCGGCCAGATCGACCCGCCATGGTCTGTTAGCTCTCAGTTACAGCGAATGGGACGTAGCGGTCGTGGCGAGGACGAGGCCCAGTGCATGCGAGTCTATGTCCGTGAAGATGCGCTCACTGCGGAGTCACCGCTGGTGGAACGTCTCTACCGGGACTTATTGAGATCGATCGCAATCACCGAGTTGATGTTGCAAGATCCGCCCTGGGTGGAACCGCCGAAACTCGATGATCTCGACCTGAGTACCTTGACGCACCAGATTCTAAGCGTGCTTGCCGAGACAGGCGGTTGCAAGGCGTCAGAGATATTCGACCGCCTCTGTTCGCGTGGTGCGTTTCGCGCCATCGACTCCCAATTATTCTCAAGCGTTCTTCGCAGCCTCGGCGCGCGCGAAATCGTCGAACAGATGGAGCAGGACGACCTGATTCTCGCACCGAAGGGTGAAGCCATCGTTAACCACTATTCTTTCTACAGTGCGTTCGCGAGCGCCGTCGACTACAGTGTGACGTACGGCAGCACGCTCATCGGTACGCTGCCTGCGTTATACCTACCACAGGTCAACGAACACTTTCTTCTCGCCGGCCGACGTTGGCAGGTTGTGTCCGTCGATGACGACCGGAAGGAGATCACGGTCCGTCGTGCGCGCGGAAAAAAGCCACCGAGGTTCTCTGGAGCAGGTGGGGAAATTCATCCACGAGTGCGTGAAATGATGCGAGAAGTGATATTGGGAGACCGTCAATTCAGCTATCTGAATGCCACGGCAGGGCGATTGCTGAGTGACGCACGCTCCACCGCGCGTCGCGCCGGCCTGGCTCAACAGTCGCTTGTCACATTAACTCCCGCCAGATGCATCTGGTTCACCTGGACAGGAACAAGGATTCAGCGAACCTTATGCCTGATCGCCGATTTCGTCGGACTCCCCGCAATCGACCGAGATATCGCCATCGAGTTTGATGCCAGCGCACCAGACGTAATCCAGAGACTCCAACCAGCCCAGCGTGGATCGATCGACGCCGTTTCGCTCGCCGCTCGGCTCCCAGCCAAACAAACCAGGAAGCTCGACTATCTCCTTGCCGAGCCGCTCCTCATTCAATCACTCGCCCACGACGCCCTCGACCTTCTCGGCGCCGAGAGTGTCATTCGCGAGGTTCTTTGCTAGGATTTTTCTGTAACGTCACATACTTGGCGGCGGGCGTTGCGGTGCGGCGAGCTGGCGGACGACGGGGCATGTCGTGGCACAAGGCGGGGCGGACTCACTCGCTTGCGCGTCGTGCTTGTATTGGGCGGCGCGCAAAAAAACCCCGTCGATCGTTTATCGATCGACGGGGGTAGTATAAAATTCCGGCAATACCTACTTTCGCACTTGTAGTACTATCATCGGCTCTGAAAGCTTGACGGCCGTGTTCGATATGGGAACGGGTATTTCCT
>JADFKK010000041.1 GCA_022564995.1 Planctomycetota bacterium
TTGCGATTCTTTTTTGCGTTTTCATATTTCGTCGATTGAAACGTGATCCCCGTCTATCGTGCCCAGCATGCACGGGATTTCTTGGGTGCCGGGTTACTCTAAAACACATCCTTTCGGTGGGCACCTGCCCAAGCTGCGACTCGCGACTGATCCCGATTGCGGATTTACCCGACGAAGCCTCATTAAACCCCTCGCCCACACCCAGTCCATTCCTGATGAGTCGCCGCCGGTGGGATGTTTACCTAGGGCTCAGTGTCCTCGCAGGATTCTCCCTCTGCATGATTCACTGGATGGCCAACGGCGAATGGCGCTATTTCACTGTCCTAGTAGTGATGATAGGTTTTTGGCTGTTCGGTCGCAACAAACTAACCGTACCAAACGCGCCTCGCGAAGGTGGCGAAGTCACCCGCTCAACCGAATAAAAAAGGTGTCGGGAACCGTTTTGACAAAAAGTTCCTGACGCCTTCCGAACGCCTTTTTGTCCCCCCGAGGATTTGGTAGTGTCCTAATTTGAATCGGCGCCAGAGAGAAACGGCGGGAAGTAGAGAAAAGCTACCACCTGACGATCTTGCACTTCGGCAGAGCCTGCTGGAGCTTTTGGACGCCTTCGTCGGTGACGTTGGTGTCCGAGAGGACGAGTAGACAGAGCTTCGTCAAACCTCTCAGGTGCTCAAGCCCAGCATCAGTGACGTTGGTATTATGAAGGTCCAGGTTGCTGAGCTTGGACAACCCCTTCAGGTTCTCCAGTCCAGACTCGGTGCAGTTGGTGTGCCGAAGGTTCAGATGTCGAAGATTCTTCATCTCTTTCACGTGCATGAGTCCGGCGTCGGTGGCCCGAGAAACGAGGTAAACATCATAAAATTCTATGATTGCAGGATCATCGGCGTCACCCGGATCGTCAAACTGCTCTTCCAACCAAGTTCGAGGCCGTCGCTCTTCATTCTGTCTGCTGACATAACCACCCAGTTTTTCAATCTCAGCCACCGATTCCCTAACCGCCGCCACTCTCGCCCGGTTCGCCTGTGCCCGGTGCAACCTGACGCCGAACCAAGAAAATCCGACACACGACAACGTCATCACCACCAGCAGCGTCTTCAAGCTGAATTGATACCAGCGGCGTTTGTGCGGATCGCTCATGTCCCCATTATCCTGTCCGGGGCGGGGGACGTGCCGTTGCCTACAGAATCGAGGTGGACACTTTGGCCGCCGAACTCAATCGGTTTTCCGCCGAGCGCGGCCGTGATCCTTCCGCGATCCAATTCCCACCGGCGTTGGCCATTTGGTCGGGGCTTCCACCAGAAGGTGACTTTGCAATCCAATTCCATCAGCAGTTGGTTAATCGCGGCGGGGTCCGATACGACGATCCCCTTGCTCTCATCACCCACCTTGCACTTGCCATCGCTGACACCCACGACCCGCATTTTGCTACCGGGTTCTCGCCACTGAGTTAGCGTCTGGACGCGGCCGGATAGGCTGTCCCAATAGTCCAATGTTTCGGCGACGGGCTGATTGGCTTCACCCTGGGCCTGGAGAAACTCGCGTTGCGGGTCGGCAAGCTCCGTCTGCCACTTCTCTAATGTGTCCGCGAGCCCGGCGGTGAGTTTCTTGGGCGCGGTCAAGAATCGTTCCTGGCCCGTCTTGATCTTGCTTTGCAACTCCGCGAGTTGCTTCTCGATTCTCTTTTCCCGGCCGTTGTTCAAAGGGGCCGGCTTTGTCGCCTTTGGGCTGGCCGCCTCGATAAGGGCTTCGTCGAGGTGCTCTCGAATCACGTCGAGTAGCAACGGCAGAACTTCGTCACCAGCGACCGACCACGCGCCACAACCGGCATGCGAATACTTGCAATAGGACGGGCAGATATATCGCACCCGACCGCCTTTCGGATGATGCACGGTCAGTCCACGCCCGCAGTTTCCGCAGACAAGAATCCTGGAGAGCGGATTGCGGCCACGCGGCCGACTCTTCGTAGTACGTCTCCGCTTCACTTTGGCTTGCACTTTCCTCCATGCTTCTCGTTTGATAATCGCCTTGTGAATGTTGCTCGCCACGATGGCCGGTTCGTGGTTGTCCGTCCCCTTCGCGTCACGATCCGATTCGACGCACTCACCGTCGGATAGACGATAGTGCTCGCCGTTGGACACCTTGCCCATGCCGTCATCGCCGACGTACTTTTCGCTGGTGAGAATGTCCTTTACAGCTTTCCCGCCCCACTTGTCGCCGGCTGGCGACGGCGTGCCCTTGACGTTCAATTCATCCGCTAGCTGTCGATAGCTGACAACTCGTTTTGCGAATTCACGATACAGCCATCGCACGACTTTGACCTCTTCCGGGTTACCCGGTACGAATCGCCACGCCTTGCCACGATCGGTTCCTTTGTCGAGACGGGCGTAGACCTTTTTCTTACCCTTTTCGTCTGTCACCTCGCGAGCCAATCCATACGGTGTCTTGCAACCGGCCGGGCCGCCGCGTTTTACTTTGTTGGCTCGCCCTTCGAGAGACCGTATCGCTATCTTTCTCGCCTCGGCGTTGGCACGTTCGATTGCAAACACCAGTTTCATTCGGTCGAACTCGTCGGCCATGTTCAGTCGACCTTCCGCGACCGTGTGAACTTCAACGCCCGCGTCCCGCAGACCATTCAACGCGGGGCCGCTATCGAGAATGTCGAGTCGCGTGAATCGCGAAAAGTCGTACATCAGAATGACGTCGAACTTTTCCGCCGCCGCATGGGCGAGCATCAGGTCGAAGTCCGGCCTCGTGACTTTTCTCTTGCTGGCCGACTTGCCGGGGTCGCTGTAGGTGGCGACAACTTCGTACTCGGCCTTCGCCAGCTTGCGAACAGCCCGATCCTGATTGTCGATCGACGAAACCTGATCGTCTGTCGACATTCTGAAGTAAATCGCCGCCGGTGGCTTCGTTGCTTTCGCCTTCGCGCGTCTCTTGTTAGAATTGGACTTTGCCATGACGTTTCCCTCCTCGTAAGGGTGACGGATTGGAAGGGCCGGCCGGGTGTTTCTCGCACCCGTCCGGCTCGCCTTTTTATACACCTACGGCTTGGCCATCGTCAAGCAACGTCCGGTACACTTGTCCGATTTCGGACAAGTTCAAACGATGAGAGCGAACTGTATCTCATACGCCGAACGCCTCACGTCGATTCTGAGAGCCTGTCTTTTCCGACGTGTCCTGAGTCGTGTTGCCTGCCGTGAGTCCACTGACGGGACGCACAGAGCGTCGGTTTTGAGAGAAACCGGCGTCATCCGCCGAGAATGGCGTCTTCAAGAGCATCGACGACCGTCGTGCTGAGAATCGTACACTGTCACGAACAACGATCCGGCGCTGGCAGGTCGGGATGCGATGGGAACGGAACGAGCACGCCGTTCAAGTCGAACAGGCCGGCAACGCCTTCCGTCTTGACGTTGTGCAACTTCGCGTGCGATGTTCGCGTTGTGTTGCCGAGAACGCTACTCCATTTCTTCCCGGTGACCAGTCCGGCATCTTCGAGACGTTGCATCCCGATCATGTGGCCACCATTGACGCTCGCCGTCGTTTCGGTTCTGGCGACGTTGACGGCTCTGGCTCTTGAGTAAACCGAACCGAAGTCCCGACGGATTCGTGAGGCAATGTCGGCAATCGGCAAGCCGTCCTCGACGGCACCACGAATCAGCGTCGACAGATCATCGCGCGTGGTTTCGTTGATCGCTTGCCAGTAGTCTCGCGAGAACGTGTCGTCAAGCTGTGCGTTCACAGCGTCGATCATCCACGTCGGCAGTTCGGTGGCGAACGGAAAGTCAAGATCGTATTCGGCGACGGCTTCGGTTGCCGTTGTCGCCTTCAAGTCGGAAACCTTTTTCTTGTGCAAGAGAATCTCGGCGACGGCGCCCTCGAAAAGTATCTTGCCGAGCACGGGTTGCATCGTGTCGATGAGTTTCGCATCCCACTCGGCCGGATTGAACAGCACGCTCGCGACGGCAGCTTGTGACGCATTCAACTCGGCGATGATCGACTTGACTTGATCGTCGATGAACGCACGGAACGCCTTGGCGACGGTCTTTTCGGCCCGCTGCATTTGCTTGAGCACAAGCGCCGCCACCTTCGGCTTGTCGAGTTTGGAGGCCGTTAGCGTCATTGCCTTCCCCTTCGCAGTTTGGATAATGAACGATTGACCCCGCCCAAACCAAGGAACATGACATGGAACCCGATAAGAACCCCGGCCGTTACCACCACGCTTGCCCCAATTGCGAATATCTCGGCGAGTACAACGAATACGATCTCTTTTACTGCCGACAGGGGAAGGAACATGACCCCCGAAAGCCGATGGTTGTAGCGAGGTATGGTGTGGCCCTTGAAGATCAAGCGTGCATGTCAAAGACAATCGACTCCAAACACCAAGCCGCGATAGATAAAGCAGTACGACTGGCAAAGGGCCGGCCGCTACCGCAGTAGCCTTATTATCTTCCGGTGGCCAGTAGGTTCGCCTTGCCGTTTCGCTTGAACACGTCGCGTTGCGAGAGTGCGTCGCTGACTTGCCGACTGACTTGATCGACGAACGAATCGGCCTCACCGATCCGCAAGTCGCCACCGGGAATCTCTGGCAAGCCGAGCACCTCGGAACGAAACTCGTTTTCCGTCACGACGCCGAACCTTGCACCGGCTTCCCACTTTTTGGCTTTCAGTTCGGCATCGTTCGCCTGGCACGGTTCAATCCAGACGACAAGCGAACCGCCGAACATCGGCGAGAGCCATTCTGTGAGACACTGCGAGATTAGTTCGATCTTTGGATTCAATGTGTAGTTGCAGAAGTGCAACTCGGCGACCGTGGCGCTCGCACGGTTCGCCCCCTCGACTTCGCCGGCGATGATCGGATTGACGCCAAACCCTTGCAAGATGCGAGCCTTTGTCATCTTGCCGCTGTCCATCCAGTCCATTTCCGCCGGCTTGTCGCTGAGTCTTTCGATGCCGGTTATCACAGCGTCCAGAATAAGCGGCTCGCCGTGCTTGTGAATTCCCGAATACAATCGCCTGATCGTGTTTATGAGTGCCTTGCGTTGGGTGTTAGTAAGGTGCGGTTTGTGCTCTTGTCCGGGAAGGCTGCCGGCAGTCAACGCGAATTGCGGATTCAGACCGCGAGAGAATGCAGACGCCTGGCTCGCGATGATTTGCTCATCGGCATCGACGGCCGCCGCGATCGCTTGCAACGGACTGATTGAGCCTTTCGGATCGGCCGGATTCGGATAGGACAAGTAGACAACTTCAGCCGCCGGAATGCTCATCGCTTCGCCGCGACCTTCGGGCCTGACTCGCCAGTGCGTTATCGTCGCTTGCCCTTGGCTGCCTTCAATCCACGAACTCGGAAGTGGAAACGCTTCGCGTTTTCCGTTACGCTCTGTCACCCAAAGAAACGCACGTCCCGTCAACTCCAAAGATGCGACCAAGCTGTACATTAAACTCCACGCAACCATAAGGTCGTTGGGGTTCGCGAGCAAATCAAGAATCGGGTGTGTCGGAAGCGGATCGGGTTTCGTTGCTCCCTTTGACCGAACGCCCGGCGAGCCGGTAACACGTCCAACGCGGATCGGTTGACCTGCGATCTTTTGAGCGATCGGCCGGATGCTCGCGAACACCCATCCGCGATTGTGCCGATACTGATCGGCCGCCTTGCTCATGTCGGCACGATTCATGCCATCGGGCGAAGGCCCAGCGCCGATCAAGTCGCCGGGGATGCTGGCGACGGTTTGCTTGCAGACGGCTCGCATCGAATCGACTTCCCCGAAAGCTTTTTTAAGTGCGTTCATAAAGATTCGCCCTCATGTTGTGCGCGCGTTCGCGCCGCCGCCGCGCTCTCGGCTTTCACCCGTTCGATGTTTCTGGCGACAACGGCCGCCAACGCATCCCGCTCGGCTTCGCAGACGACAAGTTCACGCCGCGAGATTTCCAGTTCTGCCGTAAGCTGATCGGCTTCGCGGCGTGTTGCTTCCGTTGCGAATCGTCGAAAGAGATTCATCGCTAGTTGCCTTCCATCTTCGCCAGCAGTTTCGCCAGCAGTTCGTTTTGCGTTTTGATGAGGCCGGTGAGTTGCTCGGCTTCGGACGGCTGACGTTCAACGAAGAAACTCATCTTGACTTCGCCTTCGATCTTCGGCATCGTGCCGCTGATGATTCGTGCGAGGCCCGCGTCGACGGCACGCTGTAACCAAAACGCCCATGTCACCACGTCGATCGAATCGAACTCTTCGCGCTCATCGGGAAGTTTCATTCCCCGCGATTCGATCTTTTCTTTCGCGTCGGCGTGTTCCTCATCATGTAACGGCTCGCGAATGTAACCCATCGCGCCGTCGATACCGATGATCTGGCCGGGGATCGGTTGTGGCCATTCGCCACGCATGACGCCGGCTTGTGGTTCGGTTTCTCTGGCGAAGTCGAATCGGCCTCGCACCCTTTTCTGCAACGGCAAGAACGCAAGGCAGTTGTTTCGGGGACCGTCGATCTCTACTTCAAACGTCGCTTTCATAAAATCACCTTTTGTTGTTGGGTTGTGTGATATTGGAAGAAAAGGAACGGGGACGAACGTGACCAGCGTCCGCCCCCGATTCCCCGACGTTATATCTGACCGTCGACGATGGTTGCGAATGCGTTGGCGTCCATAACACGGCCGCCGTATCTCGCGTTCACGACCAGCAAGACCGTATTCTTGCGAGCCAGCGTCTCGCCTTCAGTAACCCAACGAACCTCCATTCCTTGCCGTCTGTAGAGACGGAATTTGGCTAAACTTGCAAAGCAAGTGCGCGTGTTCGCGAGTCCGTTGTCGATGCGATATGGATACTCCAGCAACTTGTAGGACTGGTGATCCAAACCAAAGATTCGCCTCTCATCACCACCACCAACGGCGATACCACGAACACGACTGTACGTCGTGTCGTTGCTCAGAAACGCCGGCCGCAACGCCGGTTTCCTGAATTGCTTGCCGACGCTGAACAGCAGCGATTCCATGATATCAATCGTGGGTGCAACAGAACCTTGCGTGACGCTGGTGATTCCACCGGCTTGAAAAATTCCCTGGGGTTGCGTCGTGCCGTCGCCGTCGGTGACGATCTGATCCAACTCGTTGGCAAGTCGATCGGCGATACCAGAAACCAAAGCGGCGCCGACGGCTGCTGCGCTATCAGATAAGAAATCCCGGCCAACCTCCACGGCAACCATGACTCGATGGATCGTCGAATCCAAGGCTGCCACCAGCGACGATGTATCGAAGGTCGCTATGGCCGATCCCTCAGACGCGCCCCACGAAAGTTGAGGCGAGCCGATGCTTGCTCCCTCGACGCGACGACCGCGAGGTACGGTTTTGTTGTCGACGAACGGTGCGATTTCGGCTCCCAAAAGCATCGTCTGCACGATATCGCTATCGAAAAAGATCGGCACGGCTTCAAGTCCGCCGGACGGCGCGTCGTCCAAGAGTGCCTTCGCCCGGCTGCCTGCGATCGGTTCGTCTTTATCGAACCACTCGCCACCGGCTTTCCCTACCCACTTATCGTCAAAGGACGCATCGAGCAAGGACTGATCCTCTTCCGTCCAGCGAACGTCGGCGATGCCAGCACGCTGTGCGAGGCGCTTGAGGAAAGCGCCGGACTTCGCAGCATCCAACTCGGATTGCATCATGCACGGGCGCCGGTGTTCGTCCAAGACCGGCTTCCCGGTTTTGCCGTGGGCGCCGACGCTCTTGACGGACGAATACGAACGCGAGCCGACGGACACGCCATCGTGTCCGGTCTCGGCGAACATGTCGTCCGGTGTGACACCTAACTTGCTGTCGATGCGATCCAGCGTCTTGCGCAATCGGTTCGCGCCGGCCGCCGCCTTGTCGCCGCTCGTCAGATCGGCCAATTTCTCTTGCGACAAATGGCCGTCGGTTCCTTCCGACGTCAGGAACATCGCATCGGCCGCGGCGCGTTGGAAGATCGTAGGATCGGTGATCGTGTCCGGCACATTGGCGTTCTTGATAAGCCACGATTTTAATTCTGGTGTGAGATTCATTTTGGTTGCCTTCCATGGCAAAGGATTGAAAAAGAGCGACGACGGCAAGGAAGAGGTGGAAACTTACAAACCACCAAAACCGTCGCCGCTCAGGACGCTTCAAGGATAACAAATCAAATCATGTTGCACTCTGTTCGGTGTGTGACTGTGGGTTCGCGCCGACAACATCGCCAGACTCAGGCTAGTTCCGCAGTCGCCGTGGCCGTCGGCAGCCGTCGATTTTGGTGGCTGCAATCTTACGCCGTTGGCACGCTCCACAACGCGCAACTTTCGCAAGTCGGGAATCAAATGGGGATGTTCGTACAAGTCGATCAACCCTTCGTTGAACGCTTCTAGCACTGCCATCGCCATCGTTCGCAAGTTGCCACCCGAAAACGGCACCTGTCGAATCGGCACCCCCGATGCGTCGAGACGTTCGCAAAGCAACTCGGCCTTCCAGGGGTAGACGGCTACTTCCGAAAGGTGGTATCTCGAATGCAGGCGTTGGATCGTCTTCTCGACTTCGGTGACGCTGACACGCCTGCCACCTTCCGGCTTCCACCTTCGCACCTCGCACACCTTGAGCCTGCCAGTGCCGGGGTGCCATGTCTCTTCGGTTTCGTCCTCGGCTTCAATCACCCCGGCGTCGATCATCGCGCGTTGTGTCGACGTTCTGATCTTGCGTTTCGTCTTCTCTTCCAACCAGCCGACGTGCTTTGCGACGACGACAACAGCAGACGCATCGCGCGAGATTCCAAGATCAACGCCGGCAACGTACAACCAGCCATCCTCGATTTGTGTTGTCGGACCATCCAAGGTAATCGCATCGTCGATGAGTCTCCCGTCGAGTGCGTCACCCGATCCGCTGGACCACTGATTGAGCCAGAGCCGATTGAATGCGATCGGTGGAAGCAACCGACGTTGTTCTTCGAGTCGATCTTCGGTGATCCATGAAGCCTTCGGACCGTCCAGCCGGTGGAAATACCAGCCGGCCTCTTGCCTGGCCGCCTCGCGGAGTTTCCATTGCCACGATTCACCTTCACCAAAACCTGCATTCGAGATAACGACGATCAAGCAGTTCGCCCGCTTCGCCGCCGATGAGAAAAGAGAATCCCATAACTCAGCGTTTTGCCAGTGCGTGACTTCATCGCACAACACGAAGTCCGGCGTCGGGCCGTAGGACGATCCCACGTCGCTCGACAAGATCGTCAACTCCGAACCCGTCAACCGATTCGTTACGCGGTACGTGTCCACCTTGATGATCGGGGCGAGCCACTCATTCATCTTGACCAGCCGGGCGATCGCATCCCGCAGAAGTTTCGCCTGATCTTTGTCGGCAGCCGCGGCCAGCCCCAGTAGTTGACGCTGAGACGCCAGCAAGGCCCACGTCGCCATGGCGGCCAGTTCTACGGCTGCTGTGGCCGCTGCCGGCCAAACGTCGGCACCCTCGACGGTGAAGTCGGCCGGCAAGGCCGATCGATCCTCGCGAGCGTCAAACATGCCGTGAGCTTCGAGCCTATCCATGCACCACCTCCCGGCTCTCGGCTGGCGGGGCGATGTCCAGCGTCGGGAACGCATACCCCGGCTCGGCTGCCCTGAGTCGGCAGTCCTTCGAGCAATAGGGCGAGCGCTTGCTGTGCGCTCCGCACACAACGCACTGGTGGGGCCGGTGGTGCGGCGCCGTCGCCGGTCGATCATCCATGAACAATGTGAGTTGATTGCCCATCCGTGGGCCTCCCGTGGCCGTTACGCGGCCGGTATCGGTGTTTCGTACAAAGCGGCATACGGATCGACCTTGCCCGACGCTGGCAGATTCAGCCCCGCTACCTTGCGATCGCGAAGGTCCAGCGCCGCAAGGTGTGCCCGGTCGAAAGCGATCAGCAGTTCTGGTGTCAGCTTCCCGTCTACGTCGGCCAGCCGGCGACGATTCGCCAGAGCGGCCCGCGTGGCCTCCGTCGCGGAATGGATCAGCGCGGCATCGGCCACGCTCACTTTCCCGTGCGCGTCGACAACGGCATCTTCCAACGCCCGGCGGAAACGGTTGACCATCTTATCGATGTACGAATACGGCGACTTGCTGGCGAATAGGCCATGTCTCAGGCCGTTTCTGTTGCCGGGTTGACCTCCGGCCTTGCGGTCCGCGGATTGTCTGTTGCCTGCGGTATCGCCTTTGTTCGGCTGGTTTTCGTCGGTTGTGGCTTGTGCGATCATGTTTTCAGCCGTCCTGATTCGTCCTAAGTCGTGAGTACCTGCGAGGTTCTGCCAGCAGAACGTCCCACCTACTCATTTTGTCGCAGGGTTATCGTGGTCTGCCGAGGATTCGGTTTTCGGTGGTCGGGTCAAACGCTGCCTCATCTTGCCACGCCTGGGGTGTGTGTGAGCCGAGGTTGTTTCTCTCGCCGGTGTTGCTTCCCCACCCATGCTGTCCCGCTGTCTCTGCTGCCTGGACGCCTCTTCTGCTGTCTCTGCCTCAGACGCCTTCCGTCTGGCGATGTTGGCCGTGGCGCCAACGTCACTGGTGCCTGCATCATTGGCGTTGGTGCCGTCGCCACTGGCGCTGGGCCTTGCTCCGTTCTCGACAGTTCGCAACGCGGATGGGTGCTTGGCTTGTGGTGTCTGGCCGTGTTTGCTGGCGTTGTCGACTCTTGAAACTTTCCGGTCGAGGTGCTGGTGTTCAAGGCCGAATGCGAAGGAGATCCGATCGAGCACCTCATCGGCATCCGCGGTGCCGTCAACTTTCCGGCCGTTGACGACCAGTGCCCCAGACGATGGCCACCACTGGCCTGCTGCGAAATGCCTTAGTTTCGATTCTGGCCACAACTTTTTGATAATCTCGCGACTCAGGTGGAACGTCATAACGATCTGATTGCCGCGCCGAGGATTGTGACGGCCGGTTTTGATCGTTAGGCCCATCCCCGTGGCCCTGGATCGAAAGTTCGGCAATTTCTCAGTCGCCGCGTCAATCAACTCTTTTCTCTCCGTCAACACCTTGCCTCGACTGGAAACGAACGACGGATCAACGTCGCGCGACTCGGCGTACGCGAGTTGGTCGATCGCCGCCGTAATGTCTTCATGGAAAATAGCCGGTGAATCGGTCATAAACTCTAACCCTGTGAAATTCGAACTCTCTGGTTGAAACGTAATCTTCGGGTAAGGACTTTCGCCGAACCCGACTGGCCGCTTTGCAAAACCACTGCAAAACGAGTCACGAACAAACGCCAAAGCTGGCTCTACCGCTCTTATTGCACAGCCTGAAACGCCGTCCGCCACACTCCTCGAAATTTCTTGTGCCTGCCCCCTTAAGCTGCCCAACCGTGCGGCCATTGCCACAGCCGGTGGGACGGTGTACGACTGCCGTGTGGATCAATCGGGACGCTGGCGGGCTGCAACCCGGGGGCCAGCGTCCTTTTTTTGCACTGCACTGCGGGTACTTTCAGTGGCGGCCCCTATGAGTTAAGTCACTGAGTCAAGTCGTGTTCATGCTGCACATCCTACGGGTGGCAGGCTCAATCCATTGGGGGTAAATTGTATCCGAGGGATACAATTCCCATAAGCGTCCGCTTATGCGTTAATCTTGTCCAATTCGGTTTCCACGGCAGCCGGCTCGCGGCATAGTTCGGCGACGGCCCTGAGCACCGGCGTCGATTGACCAGCCCGGCGAAGTCCCCCGAGAAGCCCGCCGATGAAGGCCGCGTCGATGCCGTAGAGCCGGCCCGATCCGCTGCCCGGCGCGATGCCGCAGCTCGGCAGTAGGCCGAATCTGGTCCATTTCGTAACTTGCCGGTACGTCATTCCGCTGACCTGCTGCATTTGGTGGGACGTGAACTCTTGGCGGTCGCCGGCGAGTCGCTTGAACCGCGCGAGGGCCTGGGCGACGTTCACGACTATCATCGGAATATCGATGGTCGTGTCGATCTGCGAACGTCGCCGGAACGAAACGTCGCCGTCGGCATCGACGATGAGAAAGGGGCCTCGGCTTTCGATCAGTGTCTCGACGTACATTTTTTTCACCTCCATGTGTTCCCGGATTGTCGACTCACATTTCAATTGTTATCTGCGGTTCGCCGTGGTCAACCAGTAGAAACAAGAAAAGGCCGACGCGGTGCGAACACCACGCCGGCCGATGATTCATGCAGAAGAAACTAGCTCAAACCCCTGGAAAACACGATCTATCCGTACTGTAGGGAATGAGACGTTCTGCGGCGGGGGAGGGGAAGGGCGCGAACCACTTTAGCCCGGCGGCGTCATACGATTCAACTTGACGAACCGGGTTTTGCAGAAGCGATCCACCAGGCAGGTCAAATTAGGACACTACCGGGGATTTTATTCCCTATCTGTCGCTAACGTCATCGACTAGAATTCTAGGCTCTGTCTCAAAACAAAGTAGAAGCGGCGTCCCGCCGCTTTCCGATGATTTCGCCTCGCGAAATCCCCGTATAACGCGGCAAGATGCCGCGCCTACTTGACCCGCCGAAAAGAGTTTTGCGACAGAGCCCAGTAGTGAACGAAGCCCTGGGACATATTCTACAAGAACGATTCGCATGAAACATATTCGGAACTTTTGCATTATTGCCCATATCGACCACGGTAAGTCGACTCTGGCCGATCGACTGATCCAGGCCTGTGGCGGCGTTTCGCAACGTGAGTTTCGCGACCAGATTCTCGACGGGATGGACATCGAGCGTGAACGGGGCATTACGATTAAGAGCAATACGATTACGCTCACCTACCGCGCCGCCGACGGGCAAGACTATCTGCTGAATCTCATCGATACGCCCGGCCACGTCGATTTTTCGCACGAGGTGCGGCGCTCGCTGATGGCCTGCGAGGGCGCGCTGATTGTGGTCGATGCTTCGCAGGGGGTCGAGGCGCAGACGGTGGCCAACCTCTATCTGGCCCTGGAGTACGATCTGGAGCTGCTGCCGGTGATCAACAAGATCGATCTCCCGGCCGCCGACGTCGACCGGGTGCGCGAGGAGATTGACGCCGACTTGGGTCTCGATCCGTTTGCGGCGATTGCGATTTCCGCCAAGACGGGCGTCGGCATTGAAGAGGTGCTGGAGGGCATCGTCGAGAAGTTGCCGAGTCCCAAAGGCGATCCCGACGCGCCGCTCAAAGCCTTGGTGTTCGACGCCCACTTCGACAAGTTTCGCGGCGTCATACTCCAGTGCCGCGTGATGGAAGGCACCCTGAAGACCCGCGATACGATTCACTTCATGCACTCGGGCGGTGACTATACGATCGACGAGTTGGGCTACAATCAGTTGAAGCTCAATCCACAACCGCAGCTCGGCGTCGGCGAGGTCGGTTACATCATCGCCGGGGTGAAGAGTGTCCGGGATATTGAAATCGGCGATACCATCACGCGGCTCGATCGCCCGGCGGCCGAGCCGATTCCCGGTTATCAGAAAGCCAAGCAGGTCGTCTTTTCGTCGATCTATCCGATGAACTCGGACGATTACAAGGATCTCGTCAAAGCCCTGGACAAGCTGGCGATCAACGACGCGGCGCTGACTTACGAAAAGGATAGTTCGGCCGCCCTGGGGTTCGGTTTCCGCTGTGGCTTCCTCGGCCTGCTGCACTTGGACGTGATCCAGGAACGATTGCAGAGGGAATTCGACATCGGCCTGGTCATCTCGGCCCCGAGCGTGAAGTACAAAGTGACCTTGAGAAACGGCAAGACCATCGACGTTGATAACCCCAGCTATTGGCCCGACCCGACGCAGATCGACTCGGCCTCCGAGCCGTACATCAAAGCTTCGATCCTGCTTCCCGAAGAGTACGTCGGTCCGGTCATGGAGCTATGCCGGGAACATCGTTCGGACAGTCAGACGATGAATTATCTCTCCGTGGGTCGAGTGGAAGTGATCAGCGAGATGCCGCTCGGCGAGGTGCTGTTCGATTTCTACGGCAAGCTCAAGGCGATCACGCGGGGATACGGATCGTTTGATTATGTTCCGACCGAGTATCGAGACACCGACATCGTGAAGGTCGAAATCCTGGTCAACAAGGAACCGGTCGACACGCTGGCCTACCTGGTTCATCGCGACAAAGCACGACAGCGGGCGCTGCATTACTGTGAGCGGCTGGCCGAAGCGATTCCCCGCCACCAGTTCAAGATTCCGATCCAAGGCGTCATCGGGGGCACCATCATCGCGCGCACGACGATTCAGCCTTACCGAAAAGACGTGACCGCGAAGCTCTACGGCGGCGACGTCACGCGCAAGAACAAGCTGCTCGACAAGCAAAAGAAGGGCAAGGCCAAAATGAAGCAGTTCGGGCAAGTCAACATCCCCCAAAAAGCCTTCGTCTCGGTGCTGCGTACCGACAAGGATTAGATCGGATGAATCAGCCGCGACGCGCTAGCGTCCGGTTCTCGCGGGGGAACCGTGGGCTAGCGCCCAGCGGCTAATCCCAAGATTAAGGTTTGACATAACACTGGGATTGTCCGCAGATGATCGCAGATGTCCGCAGATTCTAAGGTCGGCTGCCTTTGGTTTGTGCTCGGGTTACTACTTCCCTTGATCTGCGTGAATCTGTGAAATCTGCGGACAACTCATGTATTCGGTTGATCCCATGAGTCAATCTTGACAATGAACGGGGCTCGGTCTCAAGAGGCGATCATGTGCGACGGCCGAAGACGCCTGCTCTATTTCGTCTGTGCCCTCGTCGTTTTGGCGCTGGGGCTCGCATCGCGCCAGTTCGGCATATACTTGCCCACTTTCGTTGCGCAATACGCGGGCGACACACTGTGGGCGTTGATGGTTTTTCTCGGCATCAGTGTCGCGGCGCCCCACGCTCGGGTTTCTCGTCGGGCAGGGATCGCCATCGCTTTAGCGCTGGCGGTCGAGATCAGTCAGCTTTACCACGCGCCGTGGATCGATGCGCTGCGCAGCACGACGCTCGGGGGACTGGTGCTCGGGTTCGGGTTTTTGTGGACCGACTTGGCCTGCTACGCGACGGGGGTCTCGTGCGGCGCCGCGATTGACTACTTTGTATGTTCCAAGACACGCGCCGACTCGCCGAGCGGCGGCACCGAGGCCGGATGAACCGAGTCGGCACACACATCTTGCCCAGGCATCAAGATCGCTCCGCTTGACGTAACCATGGTGCAGCGGGAACGTACGGCCTCCCGATGAAAGAATCAGGAACGGGTCCAATTCTTGGCCAGATCGCGTCCCTGGCGTGCTCAGCTTGAATTTGGATCACGTATTGGCTAACATTGATGCGTTGTTCTCCTAGACTCGGCACCACCATCGGAGGCGCATGATGCACCAACCTCAGGTTTCGCGACGAACTGTACTCCGCACCGGTGTCGGACTTGCCGGGCTGTCGCTTCCCGCGCTGATGCAGTTGCGGGCTCGCGGGGCCTCCGCGCGGCGGGCGAAGTCGTGCATTGTGATCTATTTGTGGGGCGGCATCGCCCATCAGGAATCTTGGGATCCGAAGCCCGAGGCGCTGTCGGATCTGCGCGGTGAGTTTAAGGCGATTTCAACCGCCACGCCAGGCGTGCAGTTCTGCGAGCACATTCCGTTGATGGCCCAGCACTCCGAAAAGCTGGCCGTCATTCGCTCGCTGCATCATACGGCGGGCGGACACGGTGGGGCGCTCTACACCAGCATTACCGGACAGCCCTCGCCCAAGGGAAAGGCCAGGGATCGGGCCAATTGGCCGTCGCTCACCTCGATGATTTCCAGGTTTTGTGACGCCGACCCGGGGACGCCGCGGGCGATCGCGATGCCGTATCTGAATTACGACAACGGCGCCCTGATCCAGGGGCAATTCGGCGGTTGGCTCGGCGCCGCGTATGATCCGATCATGATGCGCACGCCCGCGGGCAAACCGTACGGCGGCACCTCACGGTACACGGATCGCGAGTTGGATCTCAAGCTGAATCTGCAGCGAGATCGCGTTGAAGGCCGGCGGTCGCTGCGCCAGCAACTCGAACGGAAGCTCGGCGCGAAGGACGATTTCGAGCAACACAACCGGTTCCGCGAAATGGCGGCCGACATGCTGCTCAGTTCGCCCGTCAATCGTGCTTACGACCTTGAAAACGAAGATCCGCGGGTACGCGTGATGTACGGCGATCACATCGGCGGACAGAGCATGTTGTTGGCCCGACGGCTGACCGAAGCCGGCGTGCCGGTCGTGCAAGTCAACGCCGGAGCGGGCGATTTGGCGGGCGGCAGCGGCGACAACTGGGACACGCACCGCGACCATTTCGTTAAGATGAAAAAACGCCTGCTGCCGGTGTTCGATCGTTCGATCTCCGCCTTGCTGACCGACCTCGAGCAGCGCGGTTCGCTGGAGGAAACGCTGGTTGCGGTCATCACCGACTTCGGTCGCACGCCCAAGGTCAACAAAAACGGCGGCCGCGATCATCACCCGGCCGTCTATTCACAGATTCTGGCCGGCGGCGGCATCCGCGGCGGACAAGTCTACGGCAGCAGCGACCGCGACGGCGCCAAGCCTGCCTCGAATGCTTGCTCGCCGGCCGACTTTCATGCGACGGTGCTGAAGGCCATGGGCATCAACCCGCGCGCAGTACTTCACGATAAAGACGGAAAGCCCTTCCGGATTTGCAGCGGCCAGCCGTTGCCGCTGTTTTGAAGTTTGGCCGGTAAGTGAGCGGCAAGGCGCTAGCCGCCGGTAAGTGAGTTCATGAAACGAGACGAGTCATGTGCCGAAATCCAATAACGACCGCACCCGCATTTTGCCTGCTGCTCGGCTACTTGCTCACCTCGGGCCTTTCGTCGCGCGCCGACGAGGTTACCGACGCGGTTGCTGCGATCGAGAAAATGGGGGCATCGGTGCGCCGGACGGGTGACGCCTGGGAAGTCGACTTTCATCTCCGCGGGCGGGGGCTGACCGACAAAGGACTCAAGCACGTCGCCGCGCTCGAAAACATTGTCTGGCTGAATCTAAGAAACACGAAGGTCACCAATGCCGGGCTGGCGCATCTGAAGCGGCTCGAAAAACTGCGCTGGCTGCATCTTGAAAAGACCGAGATCGGCGACGCAGGTATCGAACACCTGATGGCGTTGAAGAATCTCGAATATCTCAACGTCTACGCCACCAAGATCACCGACAAATCGCTCGATCGGCTAGCTGCCGCCAAGAACCTCCGCCGGCTGTACGTCTGGCAGACCGAAGTGACCGACGCCGGCGTAGCACGGCTGGAAAAAGCACTACCGAACGTGAAGATTGTGCGGGGAGTCGACCTAAGCAAACTGGCATCGAGCTTTCCTACCGAGGCCGAAACGCCAAGGCCGAAGTTATCTCTGAAATGGATTGCCGTCAACAACCGCGAAGACGCGCCCCGACGTTCAGAGAACGGAGTCAACTGCACGATCTGGTTCGAGAACAAATCGAAACGTCCGGTGAAGCTGTATTGGATCGGCTACGGCGGCGGCGAGCTAAAACTCTACGGCACCATCGCCCCCGGCGAAACCCGCCGGCAGAACAGCTACTCGCGAAACGCTTGGCTTATCACCGACGAAAAAGACCAACCCCTCGGCTACTTCGCCGTCGAAGAAGACGATTCCGTCGCGGTGATTCCTGGTTAATGATGAGTGCCAGCGCAAGTGTCCTGGCTTGCAAACCACCGAAACTAGACGCCTGGCGACCGTCTTTTACAGAACTGGTAAAAACAGCTACTAAATAGCTGGTATGACTTGACATTTTAGCTTCGGAGACTGATAATTCTTCGGAGGAGGGCTAATGCGATGGCAAAGCGAACGATGACTTTGAATCTCACTGAGGCGGAAATGCAGGTCTTGAACGAGCTTTGCTCGAAAAAAGGGCTGAGCAAGACCGCCCTCATGCGACAGGCGTTGCGGCTTTATCAAGCCGTCGAGACACGTCTGGATCGAGGCGACAAGCTGTTGTTTGAAAACGAAGAGACAAACGAAAAGTCGGAGCTCATGGTGCTGTGACTGTCACCCAGTCCAAGGTGTTTCTCCATGATCGTGCGGCCAACCAACTGGTCGAGGCCACGCTGTACGATACGGTTTTGGAAAGACATCTACAGGACTTTGAACGGGCATGGAAGGGATTCTCGCCGACAGCACAACTCGAACACGAACACTGGGATTGGCGGAAAAAAGTTGTGGCGATTTCCGGTCAACTGGGCTACCAGTCGTTTGCCGTTGAATGTGGCGGCGAGACGCAAGGATTGATGGTCATCAATACGATCAAACGCGGTCGCCTACCGCAACAGGCCGGGCAACATCTTGTGTATGTAGAATATGTTCAGGCTGCCCCTTGGAATCGGCCTGGGATATCGGGACGTGCAAGTTATCGAGGCGTGGGCACGGTGCTGATTGCGGCGGCGATTCAGCAGAGCGTTGACGAGGGTTACCGCGGACGAATTGGCCTCCACTCGTTGCCCCAGGCGGACGCGTTTTACCGCGACGCCTGCGGGATGACGGACCTGGGCTCGGACTCGTCGTATTCGAGGGTGCCACTGAGGTACTTCGAGATGAGCGAGGATCAGGCAGGCGTCTTCTTGAAGCAAGGGAGATGATTACGATGAAACTTAAGTTGAACAAAGAGTGGTACGAAGAGCGAATCCCACAGGAAGCTGACTTGAATGTTACAGCCGGGAACCCAGAAGAAGGCGGCAAGCTGGAAGTCCAACTGCCCAAGTCTCTCCATGGCGCTCTGCAGCGCGAAGCCGCCGAAGAAGGCGTCAGCCTCAATCAACTGGTGGTCACGAAGCTTGCCATGCAGATGTCGGACTTGACGGGGAGCCCGCCGCCGATCCCACCGGTCTCGCATGGAAACGGCTGACGCCGATCAGGTGTTACGGCTGACTTGCCCCAGCAATGCTGATCGGCGGCGAGCTAAAACTCTACGGCACCATCGCCCCCGGCGAATCTCGTCGGCAGAACAGCTACTCGCGAAATGCCTGGCTCATCACCGACGAACAAAACCAGCCCCTCGGCTACTTCGCCGTCGAAGAAGACGATTCCGTCGCGGTGATTCCTGGTTAGGGCGGATGCCTTCGGGCGTTGGTTCCGGCGTGTTGAGTCATTGGGCCCGCGACGCTTCGAGGTCGTGGAAGCTTTTTTTGACGATCCCGCGCAGATCGGTTTGGGCGATGGTCTGGACGATTTTGACTGCCGCGCCGCCTTCGCCATAGGGGCTGACGACCGTTCTTAGGTTTTCTTGAAACTCCGGCGAGTACAGCGTCTCGAGCGCGGAGGAAATCGACTCGGCCGTCGGCTCGCAGTCGATCACGCTGTCGGCCCCGATGCGGCCCTTTTGCCGATCGCCGATGTTGACCGTGCCGATGCGAAACATGGGCGCTTCGAGCAAGCCGCTCGACGAATTGCCGAGCATGGCGTCGACGAATTGCAACGCCGAAAAGAATCGCTGCTGCCCCATCGACACAAAAGAAATCGTCCGCTCGCGGTTGGCCGCCACATAATTATCAATCATGTCGGAAATCGCCCGCCCGTCGGTGTCGGCGTTCGGCTTGGTGAAGATGACTCGGGTCTCTTTTTGGCGATCGATGGCCGTTAGTAACTCGCCGAACTCCTCGGCCGACGACCGCTCGCCGAGGGTGACGGGATGATACGTGACCAGCAAGTTTTTCGGTCCGAACTGATGGCCGAGTGATTCTTCCAATTCATCGCGGCCCAGTAGTTCGATCCGCTTGATCGCATCGACGCCCAGCCCGCCGACGTTAAAAACCCGCTCGGGCTGCTCGCCGAGTTGGATCACCCGTCGGCGATAGACTTCGGTTGTGGTGAAGTGCAGGTGCGACATTTTCGTGACCGCGTGCCGAATCGCCTCGTCAAACGCCCCCTCGGTTGTCTCGCCGCCGTGAACGTGGGCCAGCGGGATTTTGTGGAACAGGGCCGCCGTGGCCGCCGCGAGAATTTCATACCGGTCACCGAGCAGCACCATCAAGTCGGGCCGCAGATCTTCCAGGGCGTCGGAAAACCCGATCAACGCCAGTCCGGTGCTTTTGGTAATCGCTCCGGCCGTGTCTCCCGAGAGCAGCATCTCGACCCGCCGGTCGACGGTAAAGCCGTCCTGCTCGATTTCGTCGACCGTGTAACCAAACTCGTGCGAAAGATGTGCGGCGGTGGCGATGATCTGCAAACGGAGCGATTCGTCCCGCTCGATTTCAGTCATGATCCCGCGCAGCAAACCGTATTCCGCCCGCGTGCCGGTGACAACGCAGATGTTTTTCATGGCGCCATTATTGAACAGGACGCATCGTCGGCCCAATAGCAACCGGTGCTAGCATCGGTGAGGGCGGCAGCGAAATGTCAGCCGAGGTTTCGCCTTGGCACGCCCCCGTTCATTTGATACCGTTACGATCAACGTCAAGGATCGGCGTTCGTCGTCATGGATTTTGGCGGCGTAAGAATCTAATCTTGCAGGCCGCGAGGCGCCGACCCCATTCGGCCGCCCGACATGGAAGGACGCCAGCATGGGTTCCACTTCGAAGCAGGACGTTCGAGTTCACATTCGCTGGATGATTCGGCGCGACATGCCGGAAGTTCTCGATATCGAAAATGAGAGTTTCGAGTTTCCCTGGTCCGAGGAAGATTTCATTCGCTGTCTTCGCCAGCGTAACTGCATCGGCATGGTCGCTGAGTACGACGAGCAGGTCGTCGGATTCATGATCTACGAGCTGCATCGCACCCGGCTGCACGTGCTGAATTTTTCGGTCGCCGAAGATTTTCGCCGACAAGGCGTCGGCCGCCAAATGGTCGATAAACTGGCCACCAAGCTCTCGTCCCAACGCCGCACCCGCGTGCTGCTCGAAGTTCGCGAGACCAATCTCGAAGCCCAACTGTTTTTCAAATCGCTCGGTTTCCGGGCCGTCAGCGTGCTGCGTAATTACTACGACGATTCACCCGAAGACGCCTACCTGATGCAGTATCGCTACCGCGCCGCCGAAGAAGACCCGGCCATCATCCCGATCAATCGCATCGCCCGCCTCGCCGGCTAGTTTCTGTAGGAGGCGTCTCCGACGGCGAGCAGCGATCGCCGGCTTGCCGCGGCGCGCACCGCTGGGGAGAGGAGCCAGGCACCAGGGGTTAGGATCTAGGGGGCTGCCAAAAAATAACTTTCCGCTTTCGCCTTCCGGCGAGCGGCGATCGTCGGCCGTCGGCGATTCCTCGTTCGGTTCCGGCTTGCCGCGCGTGAAGGTATCACCACTTGAGGCGAAACAAAAACAGACTGAAGGTGTGACCGACGATTACGCCGCGTCGTCCATCCGTTCGAGCATCTTCTGCTTTCGCAGGCGCTTGCGCTCGGCTTTGCTCAGCTTGCGTTGCTGGGGCTGCTCCCAGTCGTCGGTCATCTCGACGCCAGCCGACTGCGGCTGTCTTTGCTTCTTCGCCCGGCGTTTCGTCTGGCGAGAATCTTGATCGTCGTCCTCGTACTCCTCGTACAGCCGGGCCGACGGTTGCGCCGACGGTTGCGGCTGAACTGGGACCGGGTCGAGATCGCTACGGCGAGTTTCTGGCGGGGCAGATGGCGTGGTAGGCTGCTTCCGTGGTGTCATCTTTCTCTGCTTCGCTTTGGATGTTGCGTCGGACTTGGCCTTGGCTTCGACGACAATCTGGCGCGCCGGCAGCTTGCCCTCGGCGTCGAGGATCACATAACGGGCATAGGCGTGAAGCGACGCGAACGTGCAACAATGGGCCACTAGCACGCAGGCCGCGGTGAGCACGACCGGTGCCATGTTGCCCGACGGGATCACGTCGAGTGCCACCAGCGCCGCGGCGAAATAGCCGGCAACCGCCGTGACCAGAGCCATCGTCGCCGCCCGACTTGGGCGCAGATCGTAGAGCAATGCCGCGCCCAACGATCCAAAGCCGGCCACCCAGACCAGCATCCACCACACGGCCCCGTCGCCCAGCAGCGTGGTTCGTGTCGTATGAATCAGCAGTCCCTCGACCGCTTGATGGAGCCCGGCCACGGCGTCGGCGCTAAGCAGGAAAAAACCGCCGACCGCCCACAACCAGATACGATAGCGTCCGCGGTAATCGTCGACGCGGTGCCGCCTGATTCGATAGATCAGGCCGGCCGCCGCGGCACATCCGGCCAGCACAAGCGCGGAGAACCACGAACCCAAGCTGCCCGGCTGCGCCAGGTCGAAAAATCTCAGGGCGTCTTCCCCCAGCACGGCGTTCCAAGCCGGGACGTAATGGTCCAGCGCGATGATTCCGGCTACGACGGATAACAGCGCGGCAAGGATTGCCATGTGAACCAGCGATCGGGTCGCCACGAAGTCGGTTACCCGTGGTTGGCTGTCTCGTAGCGCGGCGTCTGTATATCGCGGGCCGTCGGGCGAACGTTCTCCGGCCGGTTCGCCTGCGGCCCGCGCGGCCGACACACTACCGGTCCAGGTTCCGCCGCTGGTGGATTCGTCGCACAGCACCCGTCGCCGTCGCTCGTCTCGCTGAGAGTTTTGCCGAAATGCCATGGCTGCTGCCGCGTTGAGGTGAGAGGTCGTGGCGGCCGGCCGAAAGCGCAGGTCGCCCTATCCTTCCAGGTCGGCATTTCGGTCGCTCCGACTGTGGCGTTTGTGGCGATTGAGTCAGGGGGCGACGATGGGCGTTTCATCGTTGAATTCGCGTTTTTCATCAGCCGCGGGGCGCTAGCCCCCGGTTCTCACCACAAACACTGCAGGAACCGAGGGCTAACCCTGCGGCTGATCGACAGCCTGTTTTTCACGTCGTCTACGCAACGCGAAAACCAGAAACAAGTTAGCGGAAATGCGGTGACGCCCATGAAAAATCGACGCTAGCACACGACCGAGATGGCCCGCGGTCCTTCGGTCGCGGTGGTAAAGGGGGCAAGGCTTTTCGATTGGGGCGAAAAACCGGGCTATTCCGATTGGAAAAGCTGTTCCGGTTCCGTTCGCCTTGCCGAATAGCTATGACGGCACGCGGCGCTTTGGGACTGTTGAAAAAGTGGCCGGAAGTGTCCTGTCTACAAGGCTGAAATGAAACGAACCATTCCAACCGCTCGTGCCACCTGGTTGTTTGTGCTGGCAAGCATATTCGCCCCAGCGACGGGCTGCCGTATGCTGCCGTCGCCGGCGGAGGAGATTTCCCTTGCTTCGCTGGCGGCCATGCAGAACTCGCCGAAGGAATTACACAAGGCGATTCTGCCGGACTACGTCATCGAACCTCCCGACATCTTGGTCGTCGATGCGATCCAGATCGTGCCGAAATCGCCCTACCTATTGCGCACACTTGATAGCCTCATGATTCAGGTGGTCGGTACGCTGCCCAATCAACCGATCGCCGGGGTGCATTTGATTGCGCCGGGCGGCGTCGTGAATCTGGGGGTTGGCTACGGAGCGGTCAAGGTGAGCGGCATGAACGTCGCCGAAGCGACCGAGGCGATCAAAACGCATTTGGCCGAATCCCTCACAGACGCCGAAGTGTCCGTCGCCTTGGCCGACATCGCGGCGCGGCAACAAATCAACGGCGAGTTGCTCGTCGGCCCCGACGGAAAAATCACCCTGGGCAGCTACGGCAGCGTATCGGTCGTCGGCAAGACCATCGCCGAGGCGAAACAAGCGATCGAGAAACACCTAGAAAAATTCCTCGAAGACCCACAAGTCTCGGTCAACGTGTTCGCCTACAACAGCAAGGTTTATTACGTCATCGTACAGGGAGCCGGACAAGGCGACGGGCTGTATCGATTTCCCAACACGGGCAATGAAACGGTGCTCGACGCGCTTTCGCAGATCAACGGTCTTGATCAGAGGTCGTCCATCAAAATCTGGATCGCACGGCCCGGTCGTAACAGCATGGGCGGAGATCAGATCTTGCCGGTTGATTGGCTGGGCATTACGCAGCGCGGCGACATTCGGACGAATTTTCAGGTATTTCCGGGCGATCGCGTGTACGTGGCCGAAGACAGGTGGGTGGCTTTCGATGCGAGACTGGGCAAGTTGTTTGCGCCGTTTGAGCGGATCTTCGGCTTCACGCTGCTGAGTGCAGGGGCCGTCAGCCGGCTCTCCGGTAACGTGCGGCGAGGCGGTGGAGTTCAAAGAAACAGTGGGTTCTAACAGCCCAGCGAGCGGCGCCAACTGCGACGTGCGGCGGTCAACGCGTCGCGTTTGAGGATGAAGCAAACTGGCCGGAACACGAGACCAGACTCGGGAGTGCGATGAATTACCGGGGGAAAAAATCAGCCGGCCTTGTGTGCGGCGTGCTGGCCCTGCTCTTGCTGGCGAGCCTCTCAGGCTGCGCCGGCTCGGCCGAGCGATCGGGACTTGGTGCGGCGCGTGCGGGCGGTCCGCCGAACTTTCCAGGCCCGATCATGCACGGCTATCATCCGACCACTTGGCGAGAATTGCCCGACGTGCAAGCCGGAAGCGAAATGGAACTCTCGGCCGATTCGCCGCTGAAAACGCCTGAACAGGTTCCCGCAAAGAAGACGGTCGAACAAATTCCAGCACCGAAACTGAAAGCTCCTGAACAAGCCCCGGCGGCGAAAACACCCGAACTGGCGCCGCCTCCGCCAAAGAGAACGGGCCGTTTGTGGCGGAAGATCGCGCGCGGGGCTGAAACCAAGGCAAGCGCCGAAATCAAAACGGACCAGGTCAAGTTGCCGCCGCGCAGCGTGGCCCGCAAAGCCGCAGTCGAGACGCGCGCCGTCAAGCCACGGCTGCCGCTCAACGCCGAACCGCGTTCTCGCCAACCGAGTGACACGATGACCCGCCAGCCAACCGAGATCGCGCGGGCGGCCGTCGCCTTAGGCGAAGCCCAAGGCGAACGCATCGCTGCATTTCACGGCCAGCCCGCACCGCGACCTGAGCGCGCCATCGCGTCCACGCTGCCGAAGCCACGTTTCGTCAAAGTTACCGCGGCGTTGACGCCCGTAACAACGAGACGTCTGGTCGATCTGGTCCGCACCGCCAAGGCGACGCCGCTATCGAGTGCGACCGTCGAGCCGTCGCAGCGTAAGACGGCATGGTCCGCGAAGAGATCATCGAAATCTCCCCCCCAGCAAACGGCGCCCGCGCCGACGGTATGGCGGCCCGCGCCTAAAAGACCATTATTGACGCGGTTCGGTCATGCACCGTCACCGTCGAATACTCCGGCGAGCCGTTCCGCCTATGTTCAATTGTCGACCGTAGCTGACGGACCGCTTACTGGTGATAGGGTCGTGCAAGCTAGTTCGCAGACGACTCGCGCGACGCCCGGACCAACGCTCAGCAAGCCAACCTCAACCGTTCGTCTTATCACGATGCCGCCTCGAACGACGGCTGGGCGTGCGGCCGTGTCGCAGTCCACCGTTGCGGTTAAGGGGGCCAGCGCGGCGCCGTCGGATCTACCGCTGCGGTTACCACGACGGGTCGTAATGTCGCCGGCGTCCGAGATCCGTGTGGTGCGATTCTTGGAACTCGACGAACATCAGCCCGCTGAATCAAGAATCACAGCGCCGCGCCCCGCGCTGCACATTCGGCCCAACGCCACCGTCTCGGGAGTTGCCGGCGGGCGAAGCACGATCCGACTGACCGTGCCGCCGCGGCAGCCGTCGCGCCGGTTGACGTCATCTCTCAAGCGATGAAGTCACTTCTCGGCCGGCTCTCGAAATTGCCCGGCGTCGTTGGCCTGCCAAAAGGTTTTGTCCTCGACGTCCATCGCCGTCAGCCAGCCGCCACCGCAGCAGAAGGTGTCGATGCAAACAAAAAAATCTCGATCGAGAACATCACCGTTCTCTTGCGGTGTGTGGCCGAGAATGACGGTCTTGCCCGAGATGTGTCGCCGCGCTGGCGTCGATTCGCGCAGCGAACACCAGCGGAGCATCAACGGAGTTTGCTCCGCGAGCGGAACACTGGGATCGAAATTGGCATGGGAAAAAAGATGGTGATCCGTCTCGTGGTATGGCCGACAAGATTCAAGAAACGCGAGATGGTCGGCCGGCAATGCCCGCGGATGCGTACCATGTCCATAGGAGTCTAACGTCGCCACGCCGCCGCAGCGCAGCCAACCTTGCAGGGCCTCTGTGTCGGACCGCGAGGCAAGCAACATCTCTTCGTGGTTTCCCAGCAGCGGCACGAGGGTGCATTGCTGCGCAAGCTCGACGAGCCGCTGGAGAACGGCCCGGCTATCTGGTCCGCGATCGACGTAATCGCCCAACAGCACGATGGTGTCTTGCGGAGTCGGCCGCAGCCGGTCGAGCAGTGCCGAGAGCGCGACCGCACAGCCGTGAATGTCGCCGATGGCAATCGTACGAGCGGTCATGATGATTCTCGGCCATGGATTCGCGAGGAGACAGAGATGCGATTCCTATTACGCAAGCATACTATATCGCTCATTGTGGCCAATATCGGCGATCGCTGTCATGTGGAGTTGAATGCGCCGCGGCAAGCCGGCGGCCTACGTGACCGGCGAGGTGAGCGTGCCGATTTCGCTGATCGTCGCTTCTAGCACGTCGCCCGCGCGCAAATACGTGTTCTTCGTGGCGCCGATGCCGGCGGGGGTGCCGGTGGAGATCAGGTCGCCGGGCTCCAACGTGACGAAGCTGGAGATGAACTCGATTACGGCCGCCACCGGGAAAATCTGCTGGGCCGTGGTCGCCTGTTGTTTGACTTCCCCGTTGACGGTCAGCCGCATCTCCAGCGTTTGCGGATCGGGCACGTCGGCCGCCGAGACAACACACGGGCCACATGGACAAAAGCCGTCGTGCCATTTGCCGTGCAGCCAGTCGAAGAATGCGTCCTTGTCGCGATCCGTGCGATCGGAGTTAGGAAAGAAGCGGCGGTCAGAGATGTCGTTGATGATCGTGTAACCGGCGACGTAGTCCAGGGCGTCGGCCTCTTTAACACCCTTGGCCACTCGGCCGATCACCACGGCCAATTCCAACTCCCAGTCGATGCAATTGGGCGAAACCTCGGGAATCGGCACCGGTCGGCCCGGATCGGTGAGGGTTGTGCTCGCCGGTTTCATGAACACGTACGGAAACGTCTCGGCCCGCGCGGCCGCGATGCCGCCGCTCTCTTCGATGTGCTCGGCGTAATTGCCGGCCAACAGCAGCAGCTTGTTCGGACGGGGTACGGGGACGAGCAATTGAACGTCGTCGACGGGCCGGCGCAATTCGCCCGGCAAGTCATCGGCCTGTTCGTCGACCCATTGGCTCAACGTCGCGGCGGCCTGATGCGCGCTGCCATCTGGCGGAAGAAACGCCAACAGATCATCCCCAGCGGGCAGATCGATCCGCTGGCCCGTCTTGGCGGCGTAAGCCTCGGCGGCAGCAATGATCGGCACCACGTGCGTATCGCAATAAAACGCCGCGGCCGGTGATCCGTTGTGGTCGATTCGGCAGATTCGCATGATCGCCTTTCATTCAGTTACGTGGCACCGGCGTCCCGCCGGTGGATCACAGGCGGGACGCCTGTGCCACGAATTCTTTTACTCCGCTCCGATCCGACATTCAATCCGCCGGCCTTCGCGCGACGACTCGTAAATCGTGTCGATTAGCTCCAGTGTGGCCACGGTCGAAGCCGCCGTGTTGCGACAGGCCCGGCCACTTTGTCCGGCCGCGTCGATCCAATCTTCGATCAGCGCGGCGCCCTTGCGACCGCCATAGCCGGGTGTTTCGTCGGCCGGCACGATGAACTCCTCTTCCATGGCGTGCCACTGCGGCTTGGGGCCGTGAATTTCGAGCACTCCGCCGGTATCCGGACGCGACGGATCCCAATGCACCCAGCGCTCACTGCCGCGGATCGTCCAGCGGCTTTCGCCGGCCCAGCGCGGCAGCCAGTATCCGCCCAGGAACGTCGCGATGCCGCCGCCGGAAAGATCCAAGATCGCCACGCCGCCGTCTTCCACGTTGGCTGGCGTCGCCCCGAACACGCCACAACGGGCCGTGACGCCGACAACCTGCTCGCCGGTGACGTACAGCAGCAGATCGAGAAAATGACAGGCCAGCCAGCTAAAGAACCCGCCGCCACTCGCCTGGGCGTCGAACAGGTAATGATCCGGCCCCCGGCGTTTGACGTCGCTGGTGACAAAAGCCATCTCGACGCTGATCAGCTTGCCGAAGCTGCCGTCGCGGACCATGCGGCGCAATCGCCGCGCCGCCTCGTCGTAACGCCACATGTAGCCGTTCTGAAAAGCGACGCCGCTCTCGCCCACCGCCTCGGCAATCCGCCGGGCGTCGGCCCCGCTGCCGGCCACCGGCTTCTCGGCCAGCACGTGCTTGCCGGCCTTCGCGAGCGCGATCATCGCATCCGGTCCGACGTCGTTTGGCAAGCACACAACCGCCCCGTCGAATTCGCCGCCGGCAATCAACTCGTCAACCGTTTTGAACCGCGGCAAATCCGCATAGCGTTCTTCCAAGCTGGCGGTGCCGCCGTCGTAGCCGGGCATGATCGCGGTCAATTCGATGTCCGAGCCGGCATCTCGCAGCGCCTCACGCCAATGGGCGCCGTGTGGATGGTCGATGCCGACGAAGGCGATGCGAAAGGGTTGGGGCATAATGATCGCGGAGAGGGGCCAAGCGGAGTCGTCGCGAACACTGCTCGCTCTGCGTATGAAAACGGATAACTGTTGCGGAAGTGTTACCCCGGATGGGGAGCCGTTTTCGCAGGAACTTGAGAACAGGGATGTCGCATCAGTCGGGCTGGGTAAGCGGCGATTTCTCTCGACGAGTATACCAAGTCAGCGCGGCCAAATCCTTGGCCCCCGAACGATCGAACAAACTGAACAGGGCGGCGGAAGCGATCGTCACGGTCATCGCGCACGGCATCACCCAATTCGGGCTGAGGGTTGGAGTCAGATCGGCAATCACTCCCAATTTATGCAAAACCCAACCGATCTGGCCGTAATACCCGATCAAAATACTCGTCAATATCCCACAGCTCGTGCCGGCAACTGCCGCGCGTCCGCGGACAAATGGCATGAACATACCCATCAGAAACAGCCCGCCGAGCGGCGCGGTGATGGCGTTAAATGTGCGCGGCATGGCATCGATGATGCCCCAGCCGGGCGGGAGAAACTTCAGACAAAACGCGGCGACGGTGATAAACAGGCCGGCCACCAACGTGATCCAGCGTGCCCCGGCGACGTGACTTTTGCCAACCGACTCGGCGTTTTCACGGCCGCGGCGCTGCTGATGGCGTTTCCACTCGACCGACACCACGGTGGCAATCGAATTCACGCCCGAGTCGATGCTCGACATGGCCGCCGCCAGCAGCGCGGCGAGAATTCCCCCGCCGAGCCCCGCGGGAAGTCGATGGACGGCAAACGACGGAAAGATCAAATCGTAGCGAACCTTCCCGGTCTCGGGGTCGAGGGGAAGTTCCGCGGTGTCCTGTCCGACGTAAAAATACAACATCGCTAACCCGACCGTCATCAACATCAGATTCAGCCCCACACCCAGCAGCGACCCCGTGACGAAGCTGCGTCGGGCGGCAGCGATGTCTTTGGTGCTGAAATACCGCTGCACCGTCATTTGATTCGCGGTATGTGCGCAGACGTGCCAGACGCACATGCTCATCGCGACGGTGACGACGGTGACGCGGACCGTCGGATCAAAACTGAACAGCGGCAGATGGTGTCCCGGCTTGGTTGCCGTCAAGCGCGCCACAGCCGCGTCGTACCACTGCGGAATCCAAGTGTCGGTCACGACGGCAACATAGGCGATCGTGAACACTCCGCCACCGACGAGCAACACGACCTGAACGACGTCGGTCCAGATCACGGCCCGCAACCCGCCGAGCATCGTGTAAATCGTCGCCACCACGCCGACCGTGCCGATCACCACACCGATCGGCACCCCGCTGACCGTCGACAGCGCGAGGGCCGAGACATACACCACAAACCCCATCCACAGCACGATCATCGCCACGAACAGCCCGGCCCCCAGCAGCCGCGTGCCGGGTCCGAAGCGATGTTCCAGGTATTCGTAGGCCGAGGTGAAGCGGAACCGCATCATGAACGGAATACAGAACAGCCAGACGATCACCATCTCGAACGGGATGGCCAGCATCTTGCCGAAAATGTTGGTCACGCCCGAGTTCCACACCTCGGCCGGTTCGGACAGATACGTCAGGCTGCTGAGCAGCGAGGCGATCACGCTCATGCCGACCGCGAACCAGGGCATGTTCCGCCCGGCCAGAAAATACTCCTCGTCGCTCTTCTGCCGGCGCGACAGATGGACCCCCAGCGCGATCATGCCGAGCAGGTACGCGGCGATGACGGCGTGGTCTTGCCAGGCGAGAGCGGAAGACATGGTGTAGGAGGCGACTCCTGCCGCCGATGAATGGACGTTTTACACCGGAATCGGTGACAGGAGTCACCTCCTACAAAATTTATCAACGGCTGCTTAGCGCCGCGAGAGCTTGGGCGCCCCGAAGGTTTCCGCCGCCATTAACCGGCCAGCACGTTGATGCGGCGGCCTTTGCGGTCGAAGTGGACCTTGCCATCGACGAGGGCGTAGAGTGTGTAGTCGTTGCCCATGCCGACGCCGTGGCCGGGATGGAATTTGGTGCCGACCTGCCGGATCAGGATGTTGCCGGCGATGACCGCCTCGCCGCCGAAACGCTTGACGCCGCGTCGTTGGCCGCGGGAGTCTCGTCCGTTTCGGCTGGAGCCTTGTCCCTTTTTATGCGCCATGGGTCCGCTCGTGCTGGGCCCCTCGGCCAACGCACATCGCGCCGGATGGGGGGAGGGTAAGAATCGGGATGTTCAACAATCCCGTATTATTACCGCCAAACCCATTCATAGTCAAGCGTGCCCTTGCCCTCGGAGGGCGGCCCACCATAGCGAATCTCCCGCTCGCTCTGATAGAATTCGTCGCCCGGCCGCCAGAATCGCAGCCGCAGCGTCTTATGACGAAGGACTCGCTCGTGACGTAGCGGCTTGCGGATCGGCTTGTCGTCTTTGTCTCGCAACACAATCTTGGGCCGATCGAGAGGGCGGGGCTTGGGGTTCTGTTCGTCGCGATCCTGCCAGCGGTAGGCGTTGGTCAGGCCTTCGACATAGATGGAAAACTTGTCCATTTTCTTGAAGTCTTTGTCGCTGTCGGTCCAAGTGGCCACGCCCCAGACGCTGTTATCCTCGCGGCCCTTGCTGAGCGGGATCGGACGGGAGCTGATTTCAACGGTCGAGAGCAGCTTGCGTTTGGGATCCTCGCGCTGTTGAATGGCCGGAATAGCCGCGGGGATGACCCGGTCGAGATAGCCCTTGTCGTATTCTTCGCTGTGCAGCACGAAGCGGGGCAGGAACCGCACCAGACCGTCGCTTTTTACGATTCGGAAGGCGTCTTTGTAGGCGGTTTCGGCTGTAATGGCGGTCTTCTTGAAGTCCTTGTCACCGCCCGTCCACTCGGCAAGAGTCGGCGAGGCGGCGCCCTGGGTGTCCTTGACCGCTTCCAGTTGGTCGCCGGTGTTTTTCACACGAAAGACGAGATACCAGATGAGCTTCTTGGTCATCTTGCCGCTGGGCTGCGGGATGTCGATCCACATCATCCGCAACGGCTTGAAGGTGAATTCGAGATACCAAATCTTGCGGCGATACACCATGTTGGCCGCCATGCCCTCAAGCGTGTCTTCGGAGAAATTCGGCTTCCATTTCAACAAGTCGGGATGCCGCAAAATCTCGACCACTTGATGGTTGCTCGAGCGAAGTATCTTGTCGATGTCACGACCGAGAACTGTAGGCGGAAAGTGCGAGGAGGTCGTCTCGACAGCGTCCCGATCGACCGGGATGGTCGTTTCGACCCCGCGCGCCAGGGAACGGATCGGCGGGCCGACCGGCGAACGCGATTTCGCGCTGGCGGTCTTCGATTTCGGCTGTGATTTCGGCTGTGGCGCCGGATCCTGACCCGACACCATCGTGGTCGATAGGCCAACGGCGGCCAGAAACAGGAGACTCAAACAAGTTCGTGCGAGCATAATTCGGCCACGTGGAGCGCGTGAAAATGCGGAAAAGACGTAGACTGCGATACTTCAGTATACTTAGACACGGACCCGTCAGTCAAGGTTTCGAGGCGCCCGGACGCCGCAAGCAAATAACCCTCGAGAGGGGATCTTTCGATGGCGGCGCCCGCCAGCCTCTGGCGCTAAGTTCGCACTACCGCCTGCCAGCTATTGCGAATTCAGCTACCAGCCGTGAAATTACTTACGGGCTGCTTTATCTGCTTTCGAGCCGGCTGCGGGCTTCTCGGCTACCCTTGGTGCGGCGAATCGTAGCGAGGAGAGCATGACCAAATCGGCGGTCGCGAATCGCTCCATAAGCGACGATTCGAGGGCAAAAACGAAGGTTGCCTGGTGCCCCTTGGTGTCCGAGACATGAAGATAAATCCAGCGGATCGACAGATCCGAAACACTGCCGCTGGCGACCACCCGAATTACCTGATATCCGGCGGCTGTTTTCGTCTGCGCGGCTCCGTCGATTTTCTTGAGATTCTGTCCCAGCGCCTTTCGGACCTGCGCCCTGAACGAATCGAGAGTGACCGGATCGCTCGATTCTTTGCCCGACGGCGTGGCAATTTTGCACTGTGCGACCAACTCTCCGCGGTCGACCAGCCGCAGCACGCTGAGGCCGGGCTGCTCGGCGACGATGTGCCAACGGGGATCGTGCAGCAGGGTATATTGCCCGGCGGCCGTGTATTTCAGCAGAGTGCTATGGGCGTCGGCGGTGAGGTCGATGTTCGCGATTGCCTTGTCGCTGAGCTGATCGTTGAGTGTCCCAGCGGCCCGTTTCCCAGTGACCCGTTTCCCAGTAGCATGGGACGATCCGATCGCCATCTGTAGCTTTGCCGTGACTTTCAGGCCGGGCGAGGCGTGGCCGATCGAGCGATTCTCGCGCATCGCCAACGCCAGGCTGGTGATTCGTCGCTGCGTCAGATGGTAGGTGAAGCGGGCGTTCAGCTCGATTTCGCTCGACACACCGCCCACGGCACCCACCATGGTGCCTTTCATTTCCACGCTCGCCACATTGCCTTTGACCTCCGCCAATCGGCATTTCACCTCGCTGTGGCTGGCTGCGTCGAGCCCCAGAAACGTGGCCAACGCCTGGGGCGGCGGGCTCCATTCCTCGTCGATGTGGACCTTCCGATTGGGGAGCAATCGATCGAGCAGCAGGCTGTTGCCGATCACGTCGATCAGATCCAGCTCTTCACGAGAAAGGTGGTCACCAGGGCAAATCATCGTGATTCCCTCTTTACCGGCAGCCAGGGCGATCCGGCGATGATCGGCCGGCAGCGTTTGCCGGATCGCCTTGGCCTTGATCGTGATCGTCGCTTCCGCCCTCTCGTATAGCCGCAGCGAGCGAGAAACCTGGCCCGTCTCGGCATCGACCTCGACAACCCGCTCGTCATATTGCAGATTGCCGGCCACCTTCAGCGGCAACTGGTCGACCTTGCCCTCACCGGCCAGCTTCAAGTGACCCTCGACATTGAGCACCACCCGCACGTTCGTGATTTGGCCACGTTGTGCCGCCGCCCGCAGCAAATAAGTCTTAGCCGCCCCGGTATCGGCTGCCGGCAACGCGGTCGTCAGCGTGGCGGCGATCAGCAGGATGGCTAGCAAATGAATGAATAAGCGGTTCATGGCGTTTTCGGCAAAGAGATATATCAGTCGATGGCGCCGCGGCAAGCCGACGGCCTACAAGCCCGATAGACGTAAATCGACCATCGACCGCAAGCCGGTCCAGCGGAAACAGTCGACCCCCAAATTTCCTTGATCCGTACAGGGCGATGGCCTCTGGGCCGCCGTCGGAGACGCCTCCTACAGACGGCGCGATTTGGCGCCGCGGCAAGCCGGCGGCCTACGAATCGCTAGCAGGGCGATGAGGGCGAGGGTAGCAAGAAGTAAGGTGCTCGGCTCCGGGATGGGTTGGGCAGGTCGGTGAGAATGTAGGCCGATCCGCTGCCGCTGCCGAAGTCGTCGTTGCCGGGGGCGCCGACGATGGCGGTGCCGTTGTCGATGCCCACGAAGCCGAAGATGTCGCCATCGGCCGCGTCGGAGGCGGTGATCCTGGCGAGTTCTCGGCCGGTGATGACGTCGAACAGGTAAGCCGTGCCGGGTTCGCAAACGATCCCGCCCTGACATGATTTGTTTCCGTGTGCGCCGATGATGGCCAAGTTGCCGCTGATCGACACCGAAGCGCCGAAGCGGGCGTCCTCCTTGGAGTCATCGCCGGGCGTGAGCCTGAAGAGCTGCTCGCCGGTGGTCACGTCGAACACATAGGCCAAGCCGGAAGAGTCGAGTTCGCCGGCTTCCGCGAAGCGTGTGCCGACGATGGCCCTGTTTCCGCTGATGGCGACCGACCAGCCGAAGCGGTCCTCCGGCGCGGCGTCGTCGGCGGAGAGCTTGAACAGTTCCTGGCCGAAGTTCGGGCTCTGGGGGTCGACGTCGAACACGTAGGCCGTGCCACCGCGCGGATCGCCGCCGAATTCGGAACTGCCGCCGCGGTCTGCGCCGACGATGGCCCTGTTTCCGCTGATGGCCACGGAGCGGCCGAACTGATCGTCGGGATGCATGAGGCGGGAGGTGAGCCTGAAGAGCCGGTCGCCGGTCGTTACGTCGAACAGGTAGGCCGCGCTGACGGAGTCTTCCTCGGTCGGTGCCCCGACGATGGCCATGTTGCCGTCAATCGCCACGGATGTACCGAAATAGTCGTTATTGCGCGATTTGTCGCCGGCGGTGAACTTGAAGAGCCGCTGGCCGGTGGACGCGTCGAACAGGTACGCCGAGCCGGAGTCGTTAAACGGGCCCTCGTCGTCCCCGACCGCCCCGACGATCGCCCTGTTTCCGCTGATGGCCACGGAGTTGCCAAAATCGTCGCCCACCTCGCCATCGTCGGCGGTGAGCTTGAAGCGCTGAGCGCCGGTGGCCACGTCGAACAGGTAGGCCGCGCCGTTTCCGGTCACGCCGAAAGTGCCCCGAGCGGGTGCCCCGACAATGACCGTGCCGCCGCTGAGCCCGACCGCTCGGCCGAAGCGATCGCTCGGCCTGACCTCGTTGCCGATGATTTTTTGTTCGACGATCGGCTCCGCGTGGATCGCGTCGCCGAGGGCGAGAATAAATGCCAGCGATAGGCACGCGATTACGGAGCGGCGAAGGCGCCGCAGAGCGACACCACACACCTTGTGTTGTAAAGGGGTGGAGCGTCTCATGTCGAATAGCCTCCGCAAAGTTGAACGACAGCTACCGGCGCCGGCGCAATGTTCGCAAACCGGATACTATCAGAATTGTAAACACGTCGAGCGGACGGGGCAAGCGAATTTCGGAGGATTTTTGACTAGCCCAGGTGTTTACACCTGGGGCTTGCAGACGAACGAGATCCAACTATTCCATCAGCCCCGTAGGCCCCCGGCTTGCCGCGGCGCCATCCGCGCTGCCCGCCATTGCGAGCACGGCGGCAGCGTCGATCGAGCGAGTTTTAGGCGCCGCGGCAAGCCGGCGGCCTACGAATCATTAGCAGGGCGAGAAGCGCTAGGGTGGCGAGGAGCAGCGTGGAGGGTTCGGGGATGGAATTAAACAGGTAGGCCGAGCCGGATTGCTGGCCGGCGTCGTCGTTGTGGTGGGCGCCGACGAGGGACACATTGCCGCTGATCCCCACGGAGCCGAAGAAGTCGCCTTCGGCGGCGTCGGAGGCGGTGAGCTTGAGGAGTTCCTCACCGGT
>JADFKK010000455.1 GCA_022564995.1 Planctomycetota bacterium
TTTGAAGAGGGGGGAGGCAATGTTAATTGCACGGCATACAGCTATTGAGGCACGAACGGGAAACCAGGATACTGATCTATGTTGGAGCCTACCCATCTAACATTCCTCCTCTACTCTACCGGGCAATTCTTTTTCTTCTCAAGGTGTCGACTCAATCTACAAACATGAACTCATTCAAACACAACACCAGTTGACAAAAATCGGCGACGGCCGTGTCGGTGGCTTGAGGATTGCCGCCGTAACTCTTGGCTTGGGTCTCGATCAGGTTGAGCATTCGCTGTCGTTCGTTCTCGGTCGGCGGTCTCGACAGGGCGATCAGGTAAGCGTCGTTGACTACGTCACTCAGCTTCTTATCGGCATTGGGCCGCACGCGCTTGGCGAATTGCTCGGCGAGCTGCCGCACGAAGGGCGAGTTCATCATCGCCAGTGCCTGCGGCGGCACCGTGGTGACGTTCCGCCGGCCGATGCTCTGCATCGCGTCGGGGGCATCGAACAATTGCAACATCGGGATCAGCGAGCCCCGCTTGACCTTCAGATAGACACTCCGCCGCCGGTCCTTTTCGTCGAGCGAGCCGGGCCCGAACATCCGCTTGTCGAGCGTGCCGCTCATCGCGATCAGCGAGTCGCGGACGATCTCCGCCTCGACGCGCTGCGCCGGCCGCCGCCACCAGAGCTTGTTTTCCGGGTCGTGCTTCATGCCCAAGCCCGTCGACTTGCCGTCCTGCATGTAGACCGCGCTGGTCATGATCAACTTGTGAATCGGCTTCAATTTCCAGCCGCCCTCGATCAGCCGGCGGGCCAGATAATCGAGCAATTCCGGATGCGTCGGCCGCTGGCCTTGCTCGCCGAAATCGCTGGGCGTGCTGACGATGCCGCGGCCCAGGTGATGCTGCCAGAGCCGGTTGACGATCACGCGGGCCAGCAAATGGCCGGCGCCGCCCTCGTGGTCGGTAAGCCACTCGGCAAAGGCAACCCGCGGCGGGCGAGCTTTCGGCGCGGCCTGCGGCTTCGTCTCGACCATCCACCGCTGCTCCTGCTGTTCACCCGTCATTAACACCTGAATGAAGCCCGGCTTGGCCAGCCCCCGCTTGCGATTCGATTCACCGCGGGTGAGAAAGTAAACCTTGCGGGTGTCGGCGCCAAAGTTATAGGTCGCGCCGCCCTTACGAGCCGCAAAGATCTGCGTCAATTTCTGCTTGGGTGCTTTCTTGACGTGCTCCTGCTCCGCCGCGTTGAGTTTCTGCCAGTCAGCGTCGTACGGGGCGAACCACTTGAGCAATTGCTGCTTTTGGGCGGCGTTACGTTTCTCGTCGGCCAGGACCAGGACATCCTGGATTTTTTTCGGCGGCCGGTTATCGAGCGCCTTAAAGTAAAAGCCCGAGGGGCCGCCGGCGTTGACGATTTTCAGCAGCAGATCGTTGCGGCCGGCTTTGAGCGCGAGCTTCACTTGGTCTTGGTCGGGCGCGGCGCCGCCGGGCTGTTTTTTCTCGTAGACTTTCTTGCCGTTGAGGAACACCTTGATCGCGTCGTCCCGCCCCAGTGAAATCTCCAGCGGCCCGGCGGTTGCCATCTCGATCGTGCGGTGCAGGTAATTCGCCGAGTTCTCGCCGCTGAGCGTGTTATGGACGGTGCCATCTTTCCACGAAGGCTGTGGTGTCCATTTGACCTTGCCTTTGGAGAACGTCTGCTTCAGATCGACCTTTTTCTCCGGCGGGAACGCCTGGGCAAACGCCTTGTCGAAATTGGCAGCCGGGAAAGGACCAACGACGTGCCAATCGCTCAGCTTGGGGCCGATGGTTTTCGCCAGGCGATCGACCAGCCATTGGGCCAGCCGAGCGGGCAATTGCTCGCGCTCGAACTTCATCAGGGCGTCGACAAACACCTTGTGTGCCGTGTCGTATTCGGCTTTTGCTTTTTTGTACACCTCGGGGTGCTCGTCCAAGCCGAAGTTCTGAAAACCCGTTTCGGCGAAGGCGGCGATCAGGCGGTAATAATCGTATC
>JADFKK010000042.1 GCA_022564995.1 Planctomycetota bacterium
GCGGCAAGCCGGTCACGTCGAGATAGACGCGGCGAATAAACTCCGCGTCGGTGCATAACTCCGACGCCATCGTTTTGGTCCGCTTCAACTTCACCGCCACCAACTCGTCGATGAAGTTGTTCCTCGGCGGGTCTTTCCAAACAAAGCCCGTGCGGTCGCCCATCACGGTCAGCGTCGTGGCGGCGTAACGTCCCTCGAAACGGGCCAACACCGGCGCTTCGCCGCGCCGCAGCACGCTGAGCAGCCCGGTCTCATCGGCGGTCGCCACTTCAATATCGCCGCTGGAAATGTGGGCCTCGGCCGTTACGTCGCGGGTTGTGCCGTCCGTGTAGGTGGCCATCACGCGGTATTGCTGGCGGCCGACGGTCCGCTGCAAGATGCGGTTCTTGGGTGAGATGTCGATGCTGGCCACCCGCGGCGTGGCCGTGTCGATCTTGGCGCCGTCGGAAATCCACCTGTGAATGATGCGGTAGTAGGCGCTGTCGGGCTGCACGTTCTGCCCGCCTTCGTGCGGCACGCCGGCGGTGGCCTTGAGCAACAGCAGGCTGTTCTGGGGCGAGGCCAGATTGATCCTCCGGGCGCCCAACTCGTCGAACAGTGCCCGCAGTTCGTACACCGGGTCGTTACCGCGCAGCGAGGTGCGCAGCCCGCCCTTGCCTTTTTTCGACCCGTGGCAGGTGCCGGCATTGCAGCCGGCCTTGGCGAAAACCGGCATCACGTCGCGGATGAAGTCGACGTCGTAGGTGGGCGTCATGCCGACCACTTCGATCGTGGCCTTGGCGGTTTTGTCGCCGAGCGAAAATGTGACTTCCGAGCGGCCGTTGACCTTGGCGCTGACCAGCCCGCTGGACGAGACGTCGATCGCGCTGCCGATCACGTCGATCTTGACTTGCCGCGTGACGTCCTCGACGTGGCCCGAGGCCATGCGTGCGGTGACGATAAACTGGACCGTGTCGAACACGTGGTCGATCTTGTGATGGACCGGCTGCACTTCGAGCGCGACCAGCTTCTCCTCCTTCGGCAGCGTCTCCGGCGGGCCGCTCGGCTTTTCGACCTTGCTGCGATGCGGCGGCATCTGCATCGTCGCCGGATCGCCCTTCTTGCTGGCCACGTTCATCATCGAACTGACGGGCACGGGCACGAACTGCTTGGTGATGGAACCGCTCTCGGCGTCGATCAGCCGCACCAGCCCGTCGGTTCCGGCCGCGGCGACGGTTTTGCCGTCGGCGCTAAAGGCCACGGCGAAGATGCCGGCCTTGGGAATCGCCGTTTCGGCCAGCACTTTGACGCCCTGCGTGCGATACTCGGCCAGCTTGGCCTGCTCCTGCGGCGAGCGCTGGTAAGACCGCTTCTTCATGATCGCCAGCAGGTCTTTCGGCAGCCCCGTGTCGAATTCGTAGGCATACACACGCACCTCGCCGGTCCGGTCGAGGCAACTGCCGGCGACGATTCGCTTGCCGTCGCGGCTGATGGCTACGTCGAAGATGCGGCCCTTCAGCGGCGGGAAGCGACGGATCAGGTTGGCGTCGTCGCCGATCACCCGTTTGCTGGTGCGAAACACGCGATACAACTTCGGCTCGCCGTCGACCCCGCCGACGAGAATTTCGTCCTTGGTCGGATGCCGATCGACCGCCGCGACGCCCCCCTTGAGCGCTCCCGGCGTGATCGACGTGATGTTGTCGACAAATCGTTGCGTCGCCAACTCGTTGAGCTTGACCGAACGGTCGCGCCCGACCGAAATGAGGTGCGTCCCCTTTACTGAGAAGACCGTGTCGAGCACCAGGTCGCTGTGCGCGCCTTGGTAGAAAACCTCCTTGCCGGTTTCCGCTTCGATCACCCGCACGGTGTTGTCGGCGCAGCCGAAGGAGATCAGCTTCCCGTCGGGCGACCAGTTGGCCCCGTGAATCGAATCGAAGGTGACACTGTGCGAGAGTTTCAACTGACGCTTCGCCACGTCCCAGACCTGCACCTCACCCATGCGGGCCGGCAATCCTCCGGTCACCGCCAGCAATTTGCCGTCCGGCGAAAATCGCACCGACTCGATCCGCTCCGACATGCCGATCAGCCGAGCGACCAGACCCGATCCGTCTGCTTTGTGCAACAACACCTCGTGAAAACCGGCCACCGCCAGCAGCTTGCCGTCGGGCGAAAAATCGAGCGACGTGATCACCGGCGGCAGCATGTACACCGGCGGATGTTTCGCATCGTACCGCAGCTTGGCGCTCTCGGGCGTATCGTCGACGGCGCCTTCGGCGACCCAGCGGGTGACCAGCTCGATCTGCCCCTTGGAGAGCGGGTCTTTCTCCTTGGGCATTTCCGCCTCACCGCCCTCGGGTATAAGCTGCACCACCAGGCTGCTCTCGCCCGGCTTGAACGGCACGACGGCCGGCTCTTCGCTCTCGCCGCCGGCCAGCAGCCGCTTGAAGTCGGTCATCACGTATTCGCCCTGGGGCTTGGCCGGCTGATGGCAGCCCTGGCAATGGGCCTGAAACAGCGGCCGAATCTGCCGGTAGTAGCTGACCTTCTCGTTGGCAGCGGCCACCTTGTCCGTGGGCTCTTCGGCACGAGCGGCGGAACAGAATACTACGAAGGCAAGCAGCAGAAAAACGGCGCTGCGACCCAGAGACATCGTGCGCATCTTGAGTATCTCCTCATGAGGTTCGAGCGATGCCCGGCGGGAACATTGGGCTTGCGTGGGGTGGGTGTAGTGGGGTGATGACAGTGGGCGGTCAAGCGCAGCGCGACTGACGGCGCACACTCCACCATCTTCCTCCGGCTGCAACTTTCAGGCCCGAGAGTCAGGAAGTGCGGAAGAATCCGGTTGTGCAGGATCTAACCGGTTTGCGTGCCCCGGGTTAGGACGATGATGCGGATGTTCAATCGTCACCTCCTCCCCCCAGGCGGTGATGTGCCCGGCGGACCCACAGCGTGCTCGTGCGACGCATATCGCACACATTGGGCGGGAATGAGAAAGCTCGTCGTGGCCGGCGGAGTAGCACGAACCGCACGAACCATCCAGACTACTTCAGAACCCTTCGGTGTAACAGCGAGTAGTATCGAAAACGTGCCGGCATGTGAGACGCGACCGAAGCAATGACCATCACGACGGACAGGATCACCACGCGATAATCCCACAATAAGGGAACGATCCCCAGAAGTATCAACTTGAAAAAAACAACAACGCCGCGACCTTGGTAGAACCAGCGACAACTCGGATAGGCTTCGATCAAAATCAAACAAACGCCGGTAACAATCGAAAGGTAGAGCCAAATCAAGAGTCGATCCGTGGCGACGTCCAGCACGTGTCCACCAAACAAAATCCCCGTGACGCCGATGTGGGCAGTTCGAAACGCAATGTTCCAAGCCCTCGCGTAGGGCAGAACTCGTAGCGGCTCGGGAAACAGGATATTGCGTAAGGTCATCACAAGCGAGTGTTGCCTTCCTTGTTTAACGGCAAGCCAACGTCTGTTTACCGAATCCAAGCCACGCTCTTGTCGGGACTGCTGTTTGCCAGCGCCAATAACAACTTCTATGCGGTCATGGAATTCAACTGGTATCACTGGACTCGCTCCGGCCACAGCACGGCGACCGCGGGCCTGGAAGGCGTCGACCTGCTCAACCTCGGCTCGACCGGCGTGGCGGGCAACGATATCGTCACGGGGGCGGTGGGCATCAAGTGGCTGCGTCGCGAAAACCGCGAGTTCGGCGTGGCCTTCGAGATGCCCCTCACTCAGCGCCGCGACATCTTTGAGAACCGCCTGACGGCCGATTACATCATACGGTACTAAATGCCCTGGTCGTCAGCGCTGGTTTGGGCGTGTAGGTGCAATGCGACAGGGTGCGTGTCCCGCAAGACCCGGTTTGCTTGGGCGACCTGGAGGGGATCACCATGGATCACCAGCAGTGTCTTGCCCGCTTTCAGCTTCTGCTCGTACCCAGCGAGTCGGTTCGAATGCACTCCCCAACCGAGCATTGCACCTACCAGCGCGCCGACGATGGCCGAGGTCGCCGCGATCGGTGCCATCAAGACCGCGGTTTGCCCGCTGGAGAACGTCAGCACGCTTGCGCCGGCGACCAGACCGAGAAGTCCGCCGGCGCCGGCGCCAATCGCGGCGTTTTTTTCCATGTCATCGCCGAACTGCAGTATCCTTGGAACGCACGCCCCCGACCACTCGCAGGAGTCCTTGCCGTGACATGTGGGCGGACACTCGGCAGGAAGATCGTGGTAACAATGGCTCGCTCCTCCGCCGGCCACTTCCGCAGGGCGCAGGTGAGCCGAAACGAGCGAAACCAGTTTCGCGGGAAAACCAGAGCGATCCATCTTCTGTATCGCGCTTCGGGCATCGTCAATTTCGCCATACACGGCGACCACGCAGTCGTTAGGGCGGTTCATTTCGATCTCTCCTTGTAGGGCGATTATTCATCAGCCGCGGGGCGCTAGCCCCGGTTTGCACAAATCGCGGCAAGAACCGGGGGCTAGCGCCCCGCGGCTGATTGACGCACTGTCATGGTAGCCCACCGCCGAATCGATGACGGGCAGGGGCTCCTGGAACGATCTGCTGTGGGGTGGAGAGCCGGGACAGGCCCGGCGACGGCGGGAAATGGCCGTGGTTCAACAGACGCGATAACTCGAACCAAGCCGGTGGGACACAAACACTCTCACAATATGCTAGGCAAATCAGGACGCAAATGTAAATACATCCCCCGGTTGTATTTTTGAGATGGCTCAGCGGGGAAAGACGCTCACCGGAACCTTTTTGTGGATGTTGTTCATGTGCTTCTTGAGTGTCGCTATGCTGATGAAGAGCTTCTTCGCGATTTGGGCGTTGGTGTGGCCTTGAATTACCAGGCGAATGATCTCTTGCTCCCGCTTGGTCAGGTCGTACCGCGAGGCATCCTGCATGTCCGCCTCGTGACGGTCTTCCAGCGGATAGAGCAGGGTCGTTAGATGTTCGCCGTCGTTAATGAACAGAAAGTCGTAGTACTTTCCCCCAATCAACTCGTTCGGATAGTATTGCGTGCCCTCTTCGCGCTCGGGTGCATCAGGGTTAGGCGTGTAGCAGCACATGCAACCTTTTTCGCAGACCGCAGCGGACATATTACCGCAGACTGCCAAACAGGCCTCGTTTTGATAGAGCACGCTTCCTTCCCGGTCCTTGACGCACACGCTCAATCTACCCGACTCAAAAAAGCGATCCGCGATGATCTTCAATTGCCGACTCCTCCATTTAGATTGAGGGGTGAAACCGATCTTGGCTCGCAACGACGGCATTGTAACACGCCGAGCCTTGCGCGAGAAGCAAGAAGGGCGAAAGAAGCGTTGCCGAGCCAACGATGGCCTGTGTCCGCCTGGAGATGTAGTTTCCGCGAACCAAACCAGATGGTAAAATATCTGAGGTTGTCGGGCCACGACAAATACGATGGCTCGCTCTTGCCACGGCTGGTTTTTCGTGTGGAGTCTTTAGGTTGGAAAGGCACTTCGATGAAACGCATTCACATTATCGGCCGAAAAGACAGCGGCAAGACGACGCTGATCGTCGAGTTAGTGAAGCGTCTCACATCAATGGGCTATCGTGTCGGCACGGTGAAGCACACCCACCATCGGCATGAGTTGGACACGCCCGGCAAGGATTCCTTTCGTCACCGCCAGGCGGGTGCCGCTGCTGTAGGGATTCTCTCTCCTGGAATGACCGCCGTCTTTTGGCCTTCCGATTCGGATCGGTCGGACCAGTACGATCGTCTCTCGATGCTGCTCGCGGATTGCGATCTGGTGGTGGTCGAAGGCGATTCGACAACGGACGCCGAGAAGATCGAGGTTTGGCGTGCGGCGACTTCCACCAAGCCACTGGCGACGGATGACCCGTCGATCCTAGCCGTCGTCACCGACGATTCGGTCGAAGTGCCCGTCCCCCTCTGGCCTCGCTCGGACGTTGCCGGTCTTGCCGCTCGACTGGTTGAGTTGGCTGGCGGTAAGACGGAATGAAGCTCGCCAGTGCAGCGGGCCAAAGAAGAGCGACGGTGTGATCGCCGTTTAGCGCCCTCATTCGCACGCCGGCACAGATTGGTAGCCAGCAGGCGCGCGATGACGCGCGTTCTGGCAGCCATCGCACGGCCGTAAACTCTCTCTATTTTGCCTAACCCGAACTCTTGCGGTTGGGCTGATCCGAATGTTGGAAATCCCCCGATATTCCGGCTGGTCCACCTATATAACTCGTAGGGAGTTTCACGAATGCACAAGCGATTAGATTCGGTGACATTGGCCATTCTCACGTTCGCGAGCGTGACCATCTTGCTTCTGGGCGGGGCCCTGGCTTGGGCTCAACGCCCGGCCGCATCAAGGCCTCCCAGCGACAACTTCGGTAACGACGTGTTGAAACCGCGGATCGAGCGGCTTCCTCCTACCGAATCGTCGCAGCGACTCCCACCGCGTGCAACGCGGCCGACCACCATCTACGACCGCCACGGCCATCGCCTGGGGACGGTCTTTTTGGACCAGACGCCCGCAGCCCATTTAGCGCCGTCGTCGCTGGAGGAACTGTTGTTTCAGCCGTTCGACACCGTGGCAGCGCTCGACGCTGACGCAATAACCCGCAGCCAGTTCTCCCCCACGTATGCGGACGTCGAGCCGTGCGACGATTGCGGTGACTCGCCCTGCACGTGCGAAGACAGCCTGGTCGACAAGGTCGAGGCGATGGTGTCGTTTTGGGACAAGGTCGACATCAGCGGCCACGTTCGCGTGCGACACGAGACGAGTTGGGATCGCATCAATCGTCCGACGCGAAATCGTGGACGCCTTCGCGCCCGACTGGCGGCAACTTACAAACCTAATGATGAAATCGAAGCTGGGATCCGCTTTACCACCGGCGATCGCCGCCTCGTGCTGGAGCCGGGAGACCGCAGCGGATCGGTGTTGTCTTATCAGGACACCGGTGACGTCTTCGACAAGTTCGCATTCAACTTGGACCGCATCTTTATCACGTGGAAACCTGCGGCGATGCCCAACCTGTTTGTGACGGGAGGCAAGTTCAAGCATCCCGTCAAGCTGAATCCGATCTTGTCTTCGCCGATGGGCTCCCTGGGGTTTGATGAAGCGGTGCATCCCGAAGGCGTTGCCGGCGGATTCACTTGGGACGACTACCTGGGCATGGACAAGCTGAAGTTCGTCGCCGGCGAGACGGTCGTCTTGGAGCTGGGCAATCAAGACGAAGCCAGCATGTTCTTTGCGCATGTTTGGGCCGAGAAGCAGATGAGCGAAACATGGAAGCTCGAGGGGGGCGTGACGTGGTACGACTGGCATAACCTCAATCCGGACGGAAACACGACGGTGACCCTTACCAACTTCGGAAATGCCACGAATGCGGCTCCGGGCGTGGCGGGAACGCTGGGCGCGCAGATTGGCGTCGACATGAACGGCGACCCGATCTACGACGGCGTCGCGCGCCGACTTTTTCGATCGCGGTTCAACATCATCAATCCGATGGCCGTCTTGACGTATGACGATGGTGATGAATGCTCTGGGCTGCATCCAGTGCAGTTCGTGTACGAGGCCTTTCAGAACACCGAGGCCTTTAGCGACTCCCGTGATTTCGGTTACACCGTCGGCGTTCAGTATGGACCGGCGGTTACCCGATCTGGCAGGCAGCAGGGAGATTGGAAGGTCTGGTACACCTGGCAGGAAGTGCAGCAGGACAGTGTTCTCACGCCGGTTGCTCAGGACGACTTCCAACTGGCGACAAACTTCCGCGGCCACTTCATCGGTCTCGACTACTTCCCCTGGGATCAAGTCGAAGTTCGGTTTTGGGCTCTCTCCGACGAGCCGATCGTAGTAGACGGTGCGTTTGATGACCCCGACCTGCAACCATTCAAACAACAGCAATGGCGTGGTCGTGTCGATATTACGGTCTACTTCTAGGGCGTTCAACTACGAACGGCCTTAACAACCGCCACGTTACCGAGGACATCAAAAATGAAGCGGCGAAATACTTTGATCGGGATTTTTCTGGGCGCGCTGACCCTCGTTACGACCGGCTCGCTTTTCATCTTCCAGGACGGGCGAACTGACGCCAATGCACCGGACCCCCTTTCCCCAGCCGCACAAGCGGTTGTCCCAACCGACAAGGGCCGCCGGATTGTTCCCCTGGATTCCTATGCCGCTTCTTCCTCGACGGCGCCAGTCCAAGAGGCAGTTGCAGCGACTGTTCCCAGCAGCCGGATTGTCTCTCTGGATTCCTATAATAAAGCGCACGCCCGGTCTGCCACGATTGCCGGAAAGCCATCGCCCGCGGCTCGATCAAAACGCTGAATCGTCATCCGCCGCTCGGATAGTAGCGGAATCGAGACCAGCTTCGGCCAAAGCCACGGTTGCAGAATTCGCCCCAAGCGCCTGCCTGCGGGCGGATAGCCGGCAGGCAGGCCTTGGTTCTATCGGCTATTCTTTTACCAACTCATACCGTGTGGCGACGAATTTGTCACCCTCAACTTTCCCGGACACGATGGCCTTTTTCGCCACCTCACAAAGGCCCGCCTCGTGGGCGTCGGTTTCCACGCCGGTGACGAGATAGGCTTTGCCGTCAATCTTCACGGCGGTCTGACAGCCTTCCACTCCTTCCATCTCGTAGATGCAGCTTCCGCAGGCTGTTTCCACGGTTTGATCTGTCACGGTGATCGGTGCCGTAGTGTCGGACGTAGTGTCTCCCGACTTCTGACATCCGCTGAAACCCAACAGAAGACAAAACATTACCGTCAATGCCAAAACTCCTCGCATGAGAAACCTCCTTACAGTTTGACGTGAGTGGTTACTTTTCTTCCAGAAGGACTTCGACGATCTCCTTCCTCAAACCGGTGATCTGGTCGGCGTCCAGGGCTTTGTAGGTATTTCGCACCATGCCTTGGCGGTCGACAAGGATCAGATGCGTGCTGTGTGTCTTCTTCCCGACGGGAACCATGAACGTCTCGTTTCCGATTTCCACGATCTTCTTCAGATCGCCCGTCAAGAAAATCCAGTTCGATTCGTCCGCCTGCAGACTCTCGGCATAGAGCTTCAATATCTCCGGCGTATCGGTCTGGGGATCGCACGTGATGCTGACGAATTTCACGTCCTGCTCCTGGAACGTCTTCTGCAGCTTGGCGATCTGTTGATTCATCGTCAGACAGGAGGACGGACAGGTGCTGAAGAAGAAACTGGCGACCCACACGTGCCCCCGGAGAGATTCAAAATCGAACGCTTCACCCGTGCTGCGGATCAGACCGGCGGTGGCCGAAGCATCGACTTCCGGTAGCGAAACCTGGGTCAGGTTCCCATCCGCACCGGCGGGCATCACGATCAATTTCGCCCGCATGTTCTCGTGGATCTCCTTGACGCCACACATGATGGTGCAGTTGAACTCGAAACTTCCCGGCCGGTCGGCGATAAACTCCACCTTGGTGATATCGCCCGGCCTGATGTACAGCAGCCCCGTCTCGTCAACCTGGTCGGGGTCGGGGATTCCAAACGCGGGAAAGGCGAATCCATGATGGACGTCGGCGCTGATGTGCCGAAAGACCACACGGTCGCCTTCGCGAACCTTGATCTCGTTGAGTTGATCGGAGCCCTTGTACCAGTAGTTCATGCCGTTGATCGGTTTCAACGACAGCCCTTTCTTGGCGCTCCAGTAGAAAGTGAAGACCTTGGTGCCGTCTCGGAACTCGTCCAGGCTCAAAGCGCCGTCGCCGTCCTGGTCGAGTTTTGGGCTGTCGAACTCGTCGGGAGTCAGCTTTGAATCGCCGTTGGCGTCGAGGCGGGCGAAATCGGCCACCAGTTCAGACTCGGGAAGATAGACGCTGTCGTAGTACCAACTGGCCAGCGGGACGCCGATGAATGTTGCCAGCACGGCGGACAGGGCCAGCTTCGCTATGATTTTATCGAACATCGGTTACCTTCTCTCGACATCAGCCTGTGAAAAAGACCAAGAAGACACTGGTCAGGATACACAGATAGACGGTCGTGGGGGCGAAACTCCACAGCGCCGATTGCCGCTCTTGGTAAAGAGACCGGGCGACTTCGTAGCCTTTGACGATGGCATACAGCAAGCCGATCATCATGATTACTGTCTGAATATAGGGAACGATGTCGGGTAGGATCGGCGTCCAGGGAACCTCGGCGGTGCCGAACAGATCCCAACCCCAGCCGAAGGGATCGGAGACGACCTGCAAGATATAAGAGCCGTTGACCAGTAGCAACGGAAAGCTAAAGGCGATCCAGGCGAACAGCCCCAAGGGCACCAGTGTGTACGCATAGCCGATGAACAGCTTCTTGCGCGAGAGCTTTTCCTTCCAGGCCAAAGCGCGACCTGCCGAGATGGCGATCAGGTGGAATATGGGGAGCACCACCAGGCAGGCCAGGATGATGCACAGCGAATAGAGCAGGAATCCGACAACATTGCCCGTCCAGGTCACATTGGCCAAGTCTTTCACCCACCCGTAGGGACCGAGCAGCGTGATCGAATAGACCATGGCCAGAACCAACATGATGAAGGCCTTCCAGGCCTCGTCGTAATGCTTCAGATGTATGTCGGTCCCAAAGGGGCGAAGAAACAAAGAGATATTGTCGCTGGGACAACTCTTCACGCACTCCATGCACAGCCCGCAATAGTTGTTGCGGTCGAGCTTGCCGACGTAGACACCCCACGGGCAAGCCCAGCCGTTTTCGCTGCCGGTGAGGCAGGACTTGTCCTTACACTTGAGGCAGACGTCGCCGTCGACGTGGCGCAGCTCAAGGGTGGCGGTCATCGCGTAAAGGCTCAAGAAACCGCTGATCGGGCAAAGGTAGTTACAAAAGGCCCGCAAACGCCAAATCATGGCGAAGATCGTGGCGGCGGCAACCATCAGCGCGAAAACGAAGAGGCTCGCCATGGGCCGCGTTACCAACAGCGCACTGAACAGGGCCATCGCCAGGAAGCCGATGTTCTGCATCCAGATGTTCCGCAGCTTCTTCGGCCAGGGCCGAGTGCCGCCGTGAAACTCGTTCTTCAGCGCACCGGTCTTTCCCGGGCGCACGCGAACCAACTCCCGGCGCTGTATCCAATCGCCGAAAAACGGCAAAGGACAGACCGTACACCAGACCCGCGAGCCAAAGGGAACCAAAAAGACGATCAGCACGAACCACCACAGAATCCAGACGATCATGATCATCAGGTTCTGGTTACCCATCGGATTGCCGAACAGCGCCACGGCAAAGAACAGATAAAAGACCAGCACGTTGGGCAACACCACAAGAAACTGAAAGCTCCGCAGCTTCATGATCCGCTTGAGCAAGGGAACCGTCTCGAACAGATTGATGCGCCATGTACCCTGGGCGCCGGCAGCCGCGGCAGGGGCCGCACGATCGGCGACCGGCTTGGGGAGGGCTGGCGTGGCTACCGATTCCGCGGGACCGCTCTGGGCTGCTTTGGGCGATTGCTGGCCGTCGGCCTTTTCACCCCGGGCAGCCGCCAGCATTTCGGCCACGCTCATCGTCGGTGGGCCCGCCCCTTGGGAGTTTCCGCCGTCTCGATCCGCCGATTGAAGGTCTTTTTGTGTCTCTTTGGCGTCGCTCATGCTGATTCTCTCAGGGTTTCCAGGCGCGTCTCGATCCACTGCACGTGTCCGTCTTCGAATTCGGCCAACTGCCGAAAAAGTTCCTCAAGCTCCGGATCGGAGGCCGCCCGAGTCGCCTGCCGGTAAAAGGCTTCGGCTTGGTGCTCGGCCTTGAGAATGATTTGCAGTGCCCGGCGGAGGTTCATGTCGTCAAACACGAGATGTTCGCCGTCGTCCAGATCGTGGGCCTCAATGACTTCCTGTACGTCGTCTTCAGTGACGGTTCGTTGAGCCTCGCCAAAACGCCGCTTGTACGTTGCCTCGAGCAGTCGGCCATGCTCGTCTTCCTCGTCGGCCATCTCGGCAAACAGTTTTGCCGCATCGGGAGCATAGTCGACAAACAACTCAGAGAAGGTCCGCAAACGGATTCCGTTCGAGCGCTCGACGTCGATTGCCAACAGCAAGACCTCCTCGGCCGTCAGTTCACTAAAGCTCTGTTGCGGCATGTCGCTATTCCTTCTTCTTCGCGATATAGCAAAACGTCGCCAGCCCTAGCCCGAAACAAAGGCCGATCGAGCCGGGGAAGAGATAATTCGGCTCGACGAACAGGTTGCCGATCATGAAGGGGTGAAACACGCCGCAGGTGTGAGAGCAGCGATAGCTGAATCTGCCCGGCTTGTGGGCGATGAATGAGAATTGGTTCTTCTCTCCCGGACGGATCTCTTTATCGATGCCATAACCGTCAAGATAGAAACCGTGCAGCACGTCCGCGCTCTCCAACGTGATGGTCACCCGATCGCCTCGTTGTACCTTGATAATAGGTGGATCGTAGGCGAACTGGCGAGCCTTGATGTGGATTTCTCTATGGGAGCTGCCTGCCACGTTATAGTAGGCAAAACCCATGCCTGAGGCCGTTCCCAACAGGGGAATCAGGACGATCAGCGCGATCCACCCCCAGGAGATGTTTCGCTTCATGTTGACCACGCTCACCAAGGCCACGATGCCGCCACAGCAGCCCAACAGAGCCCAGACCCAGACGGGCCGTGATTGCCGCTGCTCGAGCGCGATTTGGCCGCCGCCCTGGGTTGGTCCCAGGCCGGAGAGTCCCTTGAGATAGGCTACGAGCCCTGCCAAGTCCCTTTCCGGCAGATGCTTAAACCGCGCCGGCATCTTGTCTTTGGGATACGGCCTACCGGTTTCATGATCCATGCAGATCAGAGCATTGGGATCGGTAATTGACTGGAGCAGGTAGGCTTCGTCCACGACGACCTTTTTCCCGTCGCCCATCTCGACCATCGTCCCGAAGATGTTGGCCAACTCGGGCGCTTTCGTCTCGGTGGCCCCGCCCGCACCGCTTGGCCCGCCTTGCCCATGTACGGTGTGACATGTCTGGCAGCCCAGCCCGCGGAAAAGCTTCGCTCCCCGAATTGGATCTCCCTCGTCGCCGGTGGCGGGAACCACTGCGAGAAAAAAGAAGATCGAGCCAAGAGCGGCGCGCCGAACGAGTTGCTTATGCGTTGGTGTCATCATTGGACTCCTAAACCAGGTCTCTGCGGCCGAAACTCATCTGCTCGAACGAATGCTTATAGGGCGACTCGCCGACCTTCTCGACTTTGCCGACCCCGAGCTTATAGCGGTAGTTGTCGCTGAGCGGATCGGGCACGCGGGGCGCCAAGCTATTGGCCGGATTCTTGGTGTGCAGGTTAAACATGAAGGAGACGCCCTTCTTCACCGCCGGAGTCACAATCGCAACGGCCGACACGCTGGCTTTTTCCAGCTTGATGTGGCCGTTTTTCATCAGTGTGGTGAAGGAAAAGTCGCCGTCGAGTTTGCCCGCGCCGCGCACGCCCTGGAAGCCGCTGACCTGCACCGGCACCCGGTCACTGTAGACCCGCAACTCGTCGCCGCTTTCGATTCCTCTGGCCGCGGCATCGTCCGGATGGATTTCCAGGAAGTTGGCGGGCCAGCGTTGGATGATGTAAGGCCGGCGCTCGATGTCGTCGAAGCCCGACTGCCAGATCTCGTTGACGCGGCCATTGGTGACCCACAGTTCACCGTCCTGGGGCCTGGGACTTTGCCACTCGAAAAAGTCCGAGAAGAGATCCCAAGGCGATTTCTGGATATTGATCTTGCCGCTTTGGGTATTGAAGGCCGACATGATCTTCGAGTGGATGGTCGGTCCTTGCGGACCTGTCTCCGGAAGATTCACGGTGGCATCGTGAAGCCGTTTGGTGCCGATCAACTCGCCGTCTTGGTAGCGGATCGGCGCTTGGATTCCGTGCGTGCCATAGGCGCGCAACAGGTCATGCGCCTTGATGCCTTTGTTCTTGGCGAGCCAGACCAGCGGGAAATAATCCTTACGGCTGCCCCGCGTGAAGCGAGCGGCCTCCTCGAAGACGTCGTTCGATTCTTTCCAGTCGAAGCCCTCGAAGCCCATCGCCTTGCCGAACATCGCCACGATCTCCCAGTCGGGCTTGGCCTCTCCGGGCGGATCGTAGAACTTGGAATAAAGTCGCAGCCGCCGCTCGCCGTTGGCGCGGGCGAAGTCGACTTCCCCCCAGGTAGCCGCCGGCAGGACAATGTCGGCAATCACCGCGCCGATCGGGTGCCGCAGGTAGATGTCCTGGTCGACCAGCATCATGCCGCCGCTGTCGACGCGCTTCTTGAGCGTTTCGATGGCGGCATCTTTGTCCGTGCTGGTGGGTTGATGCGGGTTTCCCCTGGTCAGCTTTTCCAGCGTAGACGCCAAGGCCTGCGAACCGGTCATGGCCGTGGTCCAGGTCGTGCCCACGACGTAGGCATAACGGACGTGGCCCGCTTCGACCCAGCGGTCGAGGTCCAACGGCTTGCGCCGCCGCCCGGGATACTTCTCCGGCGACTTGGCGATGTTATAGAGGCCGCCCTGAATCCCGCCTCGCTGGTGACCGCCCATGCGAGTGAGCATTTGGCCCGGCCGGTTGCCGGCGCCGCAGCAAACCGCCAGCATGCCGATCGAGGCCGTGTTGAGATAGTTGTTGGACCAGTAGTTACCCTTTTCCATGGCCAGCATGGTTTTGATCCGCGTGCCGTCGGCGCGGGGCTTGGCCATCATCTCGGCCGCCCGCACGAACTTTTCCTTGGCGACACCAGTGATTCGCTCGGCGACCTCGAGCTTCGACTCTTCCTGGCTGAGCAGCCACTCGCGGTACTGCCCGAAGTCGTTCCCCTGGAGCTTGCCCCAAGTCGTCCGCCACTGCCAGCCCGTGTCGCGGATGCCACGACCGAAGCCGCTGTCCTGCTCCCACTTGGTCGCCGTAAACTTCTCGATCCACTCCTTGTCTTCCCAGCCGTTTTCCAGGATGACCCGAATGATGGCCATGTGCAGAACGGTGTCGGTGCCCGGTATGAGATCCAGGTGCAGACCGCCCCTGGACTCCGCGAAGGCGACGCCGGTGGTCTTGCGCGGCAACACATAGATCAGTTTCGTACCGCGCTCTTCGACCCCCTTCATGATCCACGACTGGAAGATGACCGTTTTGGTCTCGTAGGGGTCGGTCCCGGAGAGGAACAGCGTGTCGGCCAGCGAGTAGTCCTCGTAGGCGGCCGGGAAGTTGTCGAATCCCATGTCACGCCAAGCCGGCGTGTCCTCGGCATTGGACGGGTTGTCGTGGAAAGCGAAGGCCAGCGTTTCGATGTGCCGGAAGGCCAGCTTGGTCAGCGCGTAGGTGTTCTCGAAGTATTGGTAGGAGTACATCTTCTGAGCCCAGGCGTTTTCGCCGTAGTTGGCCAACACGTGCTTGGAGACCGCGGCCATGATCTCGATCGCATCGTCCCACGAGACTCGCTGCAATTTGTCACCCACACGTAACTGCGGATACTGCAAACGATCCCTCGTCGGTTTGTTGGGGTTGTAGCACTTCTGCGCGATGCAGCCTCCGCGGATGCTGTGTGTGCCGCCGACATTGACCACTTTGGCGTCGGCATCCGGGATGACGATAACATGATGCTGCTTGCCGTCGACCAAGACGACATTGTGCATGTTGGGGCTGACCCACTTGCCAGAACTGGGCGCCACGGGATAGTCGGCCCCCAAAGCGTTCTCGCTGGCTTTCGGGCCGCCTTCGGTGCCCACCGGCCAGCGGTAAACCTTGTAACCGCAGCCAACGACGCAATAGTCGCAGCAGGTCGTAAACACCTTCGCGTCGGGAGGAGGCAGCGGCACCTTGTCTTGTGCAATGTTTTTCAGCTTGGCCATCTTGATATTCTCCTTCTCGACTGCTGCAAGTTGGATTTAGATAACGATGGGAAGGTCCGCGTTGTCGCGCTTCCCGTAAATCAGACCCAAGACCCCGGTCGCGTAGACGTCGTCGCCGTCGACCTCGAGCACAATTTGCGGCAGGCTTTCGGTAGCGTGTCCGGCCACGACCATGCCGTGCCGGGTGAGGTCGAAGGTCGTCAAGTGCAAGGGGCAGGGCCCCAGGATCTTATGCTCCTTCATATACGTCTTCTTCGTGTTGCTGAGATCGCCGCCGACGTGGGTGCATAGCGAGCTGAAGGCGACGATGTCGGAAGCCGGCCCGACACCGCCACCGGCAGGAGTCCCAAGCTTGACGATGAAGCCCAAGGAGTTCAGGTCCGTGTTGTCATACGGATAAAAGATCGGGGCCGGCTCGTCGGTCTGAAGCTCGCCGAGCGTGGCGATTTTTTTCCTTGCGTATCCGGCCACCAGGGCCTGTTGCCCCTCGCCATCGCCATCGTCCGATTTGTTGCAGGAGGCGAGCAAAATCGTGCTGACGGTCACTCCGCCGGACATCAGCAGGAATCGCCGTCGCGACAGGCAAGGATGCTCCGCCTCGGAATTCATATTCTCTTGCATGGGATTTTCCCTCGTGCGTGGATGTCTTACTCTGCCCCTGCCCCTAACAAGGACTCGATACTGGGGGGATCTTTGCGGTAAACGGTCACTTGCAAGGTCTGGTCTTCCGTCTTGCTGGGATCCTTCACACTGGTCGACCGCAACGTGATCGTAATCGGGATGTCTTTGTTCTGCGCAATCGCCTCCGCCGGCGGTTGGGCGTTGAGCCACGTCACGCGGCCGGTTTCCGCGCTGATGGTCGCTCCCTTGGGCGCCTCCACCAGCGACCAGGTTACCTTTTCGGCCGCTTTGCGATCCTCGACCTTCGCTTCGGTCGAGACCACGGGAATCGGCAGCCCCACGTAGGTCTCGCCTCGATAGACGAACGCCATCGGGTCGGGAAGCGTGGGTAGCGGCAAAAGAAACTCCTCGCCCGAGAGACTCTTCAAGAAGGCCACCAGATCCTTCTTCTCCGGTTCGGTCAGGTTGAGCTTCTTCATCCGCCGCGACTTGTTGTCGATGCCGAAGGTCTTCTTGGTCCAATTCAACTCGCCACCCTTGTTGTAGAACTCGACGACGTCCTCAAGCGTGTCGAAGACGCCGTTGTGCATGTAAGGTGGCGTGTATTCGAGATACCGCAGCGTCTGCGTGCGGAACTTTCCGATGTCCTCTTTCCGCTTGCTGGTGAAGTACAGACCAAGGTCATGTTTCCCGTTGCGGTACACTTCCTCGCTCACGCCCTTGCTGTAGTACTCGAAGCGATGCGTGATCTGCTGGATTGGATCTTCCAGGAAGCTTTCGTTCTGCGGAATGCCGAGGTTGTGGTACTTCTGGTCCGTGAGCATCGGGCCATTGTGACACTTGATGCAGCCCGCCTTGCCCTGGAACAATTCCAACCCGCGGACCTGCGCTACGTCGAGCGCCGTCTTGTCGCCCGACATGTAACGGTCAAAGGGCGTATCGGGCTGGATCAAGACGCGTTCAAAAGCGCCGATGGCCCGCCAGGCGTCGTCCAAAATCGGGATCTCCGTACCGAAGACTTCCTTAAACATGCGGACGTAGTCGGGGCATTGGCGCAGCCGCTCCTCCATCATGTCGGTCTTGCCATTGCCGGACAGGCCCGTATTAGCGGTCTTCCCTTGTGGTTCCAGGGCCTTGGCGGAACCTGCCCAGAAGAGCTTCCACATGTAAGCCGAGTTCATCGCGGTATGCGAGTTGCGCCAGTGCGACGTGCCCGGATAGCCTCGGCTGATGTCCGAGTTCAGGCCCCAACCCTGGTCGGGGGCGTGGCAAGTCGAACAAGCCACACTGTTGTCGCCGGAGAGACGCACGTCGAAAAACAACAGATAGCCCAATTGCACCTTGGGATCGTCCCAGCGGGGAAAACCGATGTCGTTGTAAGGCGTCTTGGGATCGTCTACCTCGTGCAGCGTCTGGCGGTTGTCGCCGGGAATGGGCGGCGGAGGCAACGGGGCCAGGGCGGGAAAACTCTCGCCGTCAACCGTGATGAACCCGCCATCACTGCGCCGCGCGTGGGCCACTGCGTCCAGGCATTCGCACCAATTGGACTGCGATGCGGCCAGGACCGGGTCGACGCCCAGCCCCAAGAGAAGCTGCAGGACCGGTATATCCGCGGCCGGGCCCGGCTCGGGAAGTCGCACCAGCTTGCGCATCGCCGTCTGGATGCGATTGATCTGCTCGGCGATCTTGGGGTGTTGCCCGTCCTCGGACGGTCTGAGCGTGCGCAGCGTAACCTCGAACTCACCTTTGAGCCGCTGCTGATCCGCTTGGAGCTCCCGGATGGCCTTCTGAACCACGGGAATTAGCTCCAGGTCGACAATGAGCAACCGCTTCCTGGCATCCGCCAGCTTGGCTGGGTAGTCGAGCAACAGCTTGAGCTGCCCCGAGGCCTTCTCAAGGCCCTCGATCTGTCCTTGGATGGCCGGTTGCTGCGTGCTGCCTTGGGCCGCTTGATTGGGCGCCGCATTGGGCGCCGCATCGGCCGCCGTCGAATCGCGGCGCGTCACAACCCAGTAGCCCACAACGGCTACGAGGACGACTACCAACGTGCAGTTTCGGAAATAGGCCGACATGGTTTTCTCCTTGGGGCCGCTTGGGCCACGAACTTTTGGAAAACGCAGCACGCAGCCGCCTGCGGCTTGCCGTTAAACGAGGGAGTAATGTGGGTCAGTTCTTTTTGTTGTACCAATCTTCCATCAACACATACGGCGGCAGATCTTTCATCGCCAACTTGATGATGATCGGGTCTCCGCTAAAAGTCTTAAGCAGCTCGACCAACGCCGTCTTCTCTGCCGCACTGAGCGACAACGGCTTCAGCAGCGGGTCTTTCCTCGATCCCGCTCCGCCGCCGCGATCGTAGAACTCGACCACGTCTTGGAGCGTCAACAACATGCCGTTGTGCATGTAAGGGGCCGTGCGGGAGACTTCTCTGAGCGTCGGCGTGATGAACTTGCCGAAGTCCTTGTACAGCTTGGTGACGGCGAAGTGTCCCGGGTCGTTGCGGAGGTTCGAGTAGTTCGGAGTTCCCACAAACTTCAACTGCGAGCGGAAGGTGATGATGCGGAACGGGTCGCTGAACACCTCGGGGTTTTCCGGCAAGCCGAGTCGGTGTGGCTTTTGGTCCGATAGATAAGGGCCGCCATGGCAGGCAATGCACCCCGCCTTGCCCTTAAACAACTCCAGCCCGTGCTTCGCCTGGTCCGAGATGGCGCGCGCGTCTCCCGTGATATAACGGTCGAAGGGGACGTTCCTGGAAACGAGCGTTTTCTCGAAGGCCGCGATGGCCTTGGTGATCTTCGTTAAGCTCGGTTCGCCCATGCCCGACTTCTTGAACAGATCGACGTAGACGGGAATCTGCTTCATGCGTTCGAGCATAATGCGGCCGTCGGAACTCATGAAGTGCGAGTCGTTGATCGAGTCGCGGACCTGAGTCGCCATGTCGTCGCCGCCCAGCCGGCCGTCCCAGTAGAAGTAGTCGGCGTAGGCCGCGTTGATGATGGTCGGTGTGTTGCGAAAGTAACGCGTGCCGGGATACCCCGTCGAAAGTTGCTCGCCGTCGGCCCAGCCCTTGGCCGGGTTGTGACACGTCGCGCACATGATGTCGGCGTCGCCGGAAAGTCGGTTGTCGAAGAACAGCATCTTGCCAAGCGCAACGGCGTAGCGGTTGGGTGGCACAATCGGCGGCAGCGGGCCCAAACGAGTGCGGTCAAACGCTGGAACCTGCCCGGCGTTGCTTGCCGTGGCCTTGACCGAATAGGCGTTCAGGTTGCCGATCCGAGTGTCGGTCAGGCCCGAGTCAACAGGTTCGTCAACTTTCTCCCGCGGTGAATAGGATTCGAGCGGTTTGAGCGGACGCGTTTCCTGCGCCATCACGGCCAGGCACGACAAGCTGATGGCGAACACCAGCACGGCCGCGATTCGGCTGCTGCGGGCCTTGCCTCGAATGAGCAGCAGCGCGCCGAAACCGCACAGTGCAAGCAGCATCGTCGCGCCCAGCCACCGCAGCGAGACGCCGCTCGATTCCTCAACCCGAGCGTCACTGATGTCAATCGTATCAATCGCAACCTCGCTCTCGGGAAGGTCGAGCACACCTGCGTCGGCAACCCTGCGGCCTTGTCCATCGAAACGGTAAGAATCGAGGGCTACGATGCGTCGGTCACCGACCTTCGGACCACGGACCATCGCGTTGCTGCCGAGCACCCGCAGCAGTCCCCATTGGCCAGCTTCGGCGTAGGCCAGGCGATGATTCATGTAGACGTAGTCTCCGGGGATTTTTTGGGGACCACCGGCCACGATGTTCACCTCCAGCACGCCTGTCCCGCCGAGTTGCGCCGCCTCCAACATCTCGCTACCCTCCATGTCGGGCTCGAGCTTCCACTGGTGCCCCTCGAGGCTGAAGATCGTATTCTGCTCGCTGTGAGCCCCGAACACGTGAATCCTCACCGGGTCACCGGGAAGTGCCTCGATGATGGGCGTCGCCGGATCGTCCTTGCCGTTGATGATGTAAGCATCTTCCAGCTCCACACCATATTTCTCGCTTCTCCAAACCAGCGGCTCGATCCGATAGTTCACAGCCGCCAAACCCGCCGCATCACGCAGATAGGGCATGAATGCGGTGCCGATCACATTGTCTTCGTCCTGGAAGAACAGGGCCGCGTCTCGATAATTCTTCCGGCCCTTGTTTGCCGCAATCGATCGATCCACCACGACATCCGCCCGCCAACTGTTCTTCAGCGAGATATCCTCGCCGGTGGCCGGGTCGAAGTATTTTGAACCGCGTGGACCTACGATGATGGCGCCGTAAAGACCGTCGCGCTGATGCGTCGTCACGTCGCCCCAGTCGGTAACCAGGGCCGCCGCCTCGCCGTACTCCGGATGGGCATAGAAAGTGTAAACACGGGACTCACCCGGCGCCACCGTTTGGTCGCCCGGGTTGTTGCCGACGTTGATGCCTAGCGAATCCTTCGGATCGTAGGCCAGCATGTCGGCATGGAACGAGACCCGACCTTGCTTGAGCCGGTTGGTGAGCTTGATCTTGATGACGTCGCCCACGTTGATCCGCAGCACCAGCGGATGCACCTCGCCCGACTTGGCCGTCGCAATATCCTCGTCGAGGACGTAACACTTGCCGGTCGGATTCTCGGTGATGATGAACCGATTCGTGCCTTCGACGTCGATCTTGGAACCATTGATAAGAGGATTGAGATCCGTGGGCAGATCGATGGCCGATACATTGAAAGTCTTGATCGGCGCCGCCTCGGGATAGAGCCGCTTGGCCGACTTCGGAACCTCCTCCCGGCCTGGAAGTGTCTGAAGGTTGGCCTGCTTCTCGTCCTCAACGCGGATGATGCCCCACAGGCCCTCGCCGAGGTGCGAAGGGCGACCGCTGTGATAAAGATAGTCGCCGGCCATCTGCTGCGGGCCGCCGGCCGCCGGGATCACCAAGTCGTAACGCTCGGCGATGCCCAGATGGACTGAACTCTTGGGCCGGGCATTCGCCGCGTAACGCTCCAACGGGAAGTAGTGACCGTTAACGTGAATCGTGTGCATCTCATTACCCGCATGGTCCAGCACCCTAAGTACGATCGGGTCGCCGAGATAGGCGCGCAGCAGCGGCGTATCGGGGTCGCCGTGTACAGCGCTGCTGAACAGCACGGACGGGTCGGGGTTGACCGCCAGCCGCCGGTTAAGCGGCTCGACCCTCAGGCCCCAGGAACTGCCCGAGGTGCGCTCGCCGCCGGCCAGATACCGAAACACCGTGTCCATCAGACTCCAGGAGTCTTTGCTCCCGAGCTTGTTGGTGTAATTCGCCACGGTCTGGCCCTCAGCCGGCTTTTCGAACACCGTCTGGCTGACGATGCGGTTCTCGGTTCTCGGGTTCGAGTCCTGCAATTGCATCACGTATTCGCGGAAACTTCCCCGCACGGTCGCCGAGACAGGTTCGTTTGTGTGAATATCGACGATGCTGCCGCTACGGACCAGATCGCCCGTAAACGGATCGTGGTAGGTCGAGCCCTTGGGCTCGATCACGGTGCAGCCGAACAGCCCATGGCCCCACGAAGTCAGGCCGTAGGCGTGGTCGTGCCAGTAGGTGATGCCGAAATCGGAGTCGGCATACCAGCGGTAGCGGACGAATTCGACACTGGCAATCTCCTTCGCCTTATGCGCGTACTGCAGCGGCTCGTCAAGCAGCAGGTCTTGTCCCTCGATCGCCACGATCCGGCGAATCTCGGTTTTTCCGACCTGGTCCATGCCGATGCCGATCAGAATACCGACTTGGAATGGGTCGGTGCTGCGCAGGCTGACCCGGGTTGCCCCGGCGGCGGCGTCCGCGGCGAGCGGTTCGTTCTGCGGCTTGTTGAAGCCTTTGTCGTCGTCCACCAGCATCGTGAAGGGGCGGACCGACTGCTCGTACGACATCCCTGTGATCACGCCGTCAGACGCCTGCGTGTCGAACTGCACGAAGTGGATGTGCATGTTGACCTTGCTCGAGAAGAGATTATCCCTGAAATCGGGAATCTCGCTGGACAGGATGACGTCCGCCGTATCGTGAACATTCATCCGCAGCACGAGCGGAATTTTCAGGTCGTCGTTGGCGCGGATTTTCTCCTCTTCTTCATGCAGCACGTAGATCTGTCCATGCTCGTCCACGATCGGTGCCAGATGCCCCTTGCCGTCGCCCTTGGCTTTCGAGAGCGTGATCGGCAGTTTGATCGCGTGAATGTTGAAATTCTTAATCTGGCTGGCGCCAGTTTCCTTGGGACTGAGGCTCCAGGGTCCGTTCTCCCCGGGCTGCGCGACCTTCGTGCTCCGGCTGCCGTCCGCGTTTCTGCGAATCGGCTCCAGGAACGGGGCCGGGTTGTGATCGGGGCTGAACGGCGGACGCTTGGCAAAGTGCGGCTTCATGTGCGGCCAAGCCCGTTTGCCCGTGTCGTAATCGAACAGCAGCACGGGCCGCTCTCCCGGCTTTCTCGACGTGGGTGAGATGCCGGGCCGGTATTTGGGCCACTTGATGTTTGTCTCGGGCTCGCCGAAATATTGAGTCTTCCCTTCGACTTTTTGCTTTTCCCAATTCCACACCGTGGCGTCGTAGGCCACAATCTGTCCTTTTTCGTCATCCTTTTTGCCGGGCTTGCCTTTCGGCGGAAGTTGCGCTTCGACCCACTCGTCGATCGAGTAGACGCCCGCTCGGGGATCGCCCCCTTCGGCCGTGATCTGGAATTCCTTGCCGTACCACTTCATCGTTCGTCCCACGAGCTGCGTCGAATCGACTGCGGCCTTCATTCTTCCTTTTCGGTCGGGCAACTCCATTAGCGGCGACATAACGTCGGTGCTGGCCGCGCCGTCCTGAAGCGTGTTGTAGGTCCGCCAAAAAGCCCACATGCCGGCCACGTAATGGTGAGGAATGTGGCAGTGATAGAGAAAGTCGCCGGCCGTCAATTGGCAGCCACCCGAACCGCACTCGATCGTCAGATCGTGTGTTTCCGCCGGGCCGATTGTTTGCACGTCGACGCGGTCCGATGCACAACGCACCGGCGGGAACTTGATCGGGCCGTTGCTGGCCAAGGCGAAGTTATTCGTGCCACCGAACAGATTGAGATCTTGGGTCAGTTTGGGTTGTCGACGCCAGCGGATTGCCCCTCCGTGCAAATGGTGCGAGTGGAAAACTTCCGATCCGCCATGAACCAGTCGCCACTTCGCCGGGTCGCCAAGGTAGGAACGTGGAATGGGCGTCGCCGGGTCGCCGAACGTGTACGAGCTGTACCCCATCGATTCGTCCTCGACGCCAAACAGCTTGTGCTGCAAAAGAAGATTATTGGCGAACGATTCGCTGCGGTAGTTGATCGCCCGCGAACTGGGGCGGTAATCGTCGGCCATCTGGTCGCGTTGCGGAATCATCTCTTCTATCTTGTTCAGCGGACGGAACGCCTCGTGTCCCACCTCGTGATACACGACGACGAACTCGCGGAAGTCCGGGCCGCTGGGATCCTCGATCATGGCCAGCCAGCCACTCTTAAGCTCTTTGCCGGTGTGTGGGTCGAGGAATCGAGAGCCCTTCGGCTCGACCACAAGCGAGCCGAACATGCCGGTGCCGGCCTGATCGCGCATGTGGCTGTGGAAGTGATGCACGCCCTCTTGCTGTTCCGGCCCGACGTACCACTCGAAGGTCGTGGTCTTGCCCGGCGCGACGTAGGAATCCTTGTTGGTCGAGGTGGCCGGCTCGCCGCTGGCTTGCACGATCAGGTTCGAGCCATGCAGATGGAAACTCACCCTTTCCTCGTCAAAGTCGCCGCCGCCCGTTTCGTTCTTGAGGTGGATCACCAGACGCTCGCCCTGGTTTACGCGAATGGCCAGCGGCTGGATCGCGACGTCTCCCGACAGACCGTTGGTCACCGCGCCGGGATCGTGCGCGTCGTCCGGGTTGGTCCGCGCGTCTTCGTTGCGTTTCTCTTCAGCACGCACCTTCGCCACGTTCTCGGTCAGCACGAACATGTAGCCGGGAAAGAAATCGTGATACTGGTTGAGCGTGATATAGGCGTTGATGGCGCTGACGTGGTATTCCCGCACGGGAGCGTTGGCCGGGCCGTGGCTGCCCGCCGAGACGGTCTCGCCCTGGGCGGCAATCATCAGCGGAATGTCCACATCGGGCTGGCCGCCGAAGTGCCTCCGGCCCGACTGCTGGTAGGTGCCCTGCGAGAGCTTCTGGCCCAGCTTTTTCTCAAGATAACTCCCCGCGTATGAGCCGGCCTTACCGCGGCCCACTTGACCCAGGTTCACCGCTCCGGGAAGGTGATCCCGACCGGCGATGGCAAGCTGATCTCGTTGCTGCTTGTCCGCGCGCAGGGGGTGCGCAATGTCGATCTCGATCGCATAGGGCTCGTCCTGAAAGTCATAGGCGACTTGCACGGTAACGCCGGATCCGTCGACAGGGCTTCCTTTACCCTCCCAATACGAGTCGGTCGCGTTGGGGCTCAGTTTGAGAACCTCTTCGTTCGGTTGGTCGGGGTTGAAAATTACTTCCAGCTTTGACACCACCGACGGCGAAATAGGCCGGCGGTAGGCGTCGGTGAAATGTACCGTCACGCGGCCCGACCGTTCGACCACCGCTTCATGGTGAATGTTGCCGTGCATCGTGAGCACGCCGCGGTGATGCGGGGAGTGGTCGGTGTGCGGCTGCGACGTAGGTCCCCCGGTGAAATGATGGTGTTTGTGCGACGGAAACATCGCTTCAAGCAGGTCTTGAGCCCGCGTGTCGCCGCCGGCGGCCGCGACTTGGATTGCCTCGAGCAACTCTCGTCGCTCGGTCTGCAAATCGACGATGGCCTGCTCGACCAGCGAAACCATGTCCGCGTCGACCGCCCGCAGCCGAGCCCCGGCGCCGGCGAGCTTTTCGCTGACTGCATTGAAATCCGCCAACAGCTTCTCGGCCCGCCGCGTGTCGACCTGTTGCGCAGCGCCCAGTTGCGTATTGACCGGCACGGGCTTGGGCTCTTCGTCGAGCCGCAGCAGGCTGCCGCAGCGAAGCATCTCGGCCCCGAAGTAGGGATTGGCAATCTTCCGGTCTGCCTGCAGCCAGGCGGCGCCTTGGTCGTCGAACGCCATCGGACAATGCACCTTATACAGCGGCGCGTCCAGCGCATGACCAAACGTCTTGGCCAGCGACAGCATGGCGCCCGAGACATCCTGGTAGTGAAGCCGGAAGCCCGCGCGGTCCTCTGCCGCGAGGGCCTTCGCCGCGGCGGGAAGCAGCACGGCCGAAACGCTCTGCCAACGCTTGGGTTGTTCACCGCTTAGCGCGTCGGCACCCACGCCGCCCACGGCCTCAACCAGCCGGCGAAACGCCTTTTGAGCACCGCCGAGGTCGTCGCGCGATAGCGCACGGCTGGCGTCGAGGTAGGCCTCGTACAGCGGAGTGAGTTGCTTGTTCGCGGCAGTCGGCTTCGCCACGATCTGGCGCGTGCCCTTGCGTTCGGCCCGCGCTGGCGCCGCCACCGAGACGCTAACCTCTTCCAGTTGCGCCACGCCGCCCCCTGAATCCTTCGCTTCGGGTCCGACGATGAGACGCGACGCAACGCTTACGGAGAAGCCCAATCCGATGAGCGCGACCATAACCAGCGTTATTTGCGTGAGGCTCGTCCCGTCCCTCATCCAGGTCATTGCTTTTCGCATTTTACCTCTCCTTGAGCTATTTAATTCATGTGGTTGAAGGTCTACTCGCACCGGTTGGTCTTGTCTGCTATCAGCGCCGCTTCGAAGAGAATTTGAAGGGCACATCGGTGTTGCCATTGGCCGAAATGGTCACGTCTGCTTGCTGCTCACCCAGAATCGGGTGCCAGGCGATCAGCGTGTAATTACCCGGGGGCACGTTGTCGATGTTGAAGGTCCCATCGGCAGCAGAAAAGGCGTAGTACGGGTTCTCGACACGGTAGAACCAGTTTTGCATGTGCGGATGCTGATCGCATTCCAGCTTGTAAATCTTGTATTTTTTCTTGAACTTGACGCTGAACACCAGCTTGCCGTTGCCTTCGAGATCCTGGTTCTTATCACTCTTGCGAACGCGGCCCTTGACGAAGTAGGTATGAGGGCTGTGCTTGACCGGGTCTTTGTTGTCAAATTGCATCTCCGCCCCGTCGGCAATCACGCCGGTAAAGGCACCGAAGATGCACTTTTTCGGTTGGATGGTGGTTGCCGTAAACGCATTGCCCGTGCCCGTGCTTTCGCCTCCGCGCGTGCCTGGCGGCGGCCCCAGAATGATGTGACTGGCATACGGTTTTCCGGCCGCGATCCCTTGCAGGGCCAACACCACGTCTTTCAGGTTGCCATCGGTGACGGTCACCTCTTGCAGCAAACGGTCCTCCTTGCCACACACCTCGGGGGTTTTTTCGATCTTGAACACCTTCGGATCGTACAATTTCCCTTCAAACGTGATCTGACCCGTGATCGTCCCCCCGCTGACTACCGGGACGACCTTGTACTTGCCGCCGCCGCTGCCCTCGGGAGTGGAAGGGCCTCCTCCTGGCCCCTTTTTTGGAATGACCGGTTCGACCACTTCAGGCTCGGGCTCCGGCGCGAAGACGGGCGAGTCGACTGCCGTGGCCACCAACTTCTCGATTCGCGCCAGCGTCGCCAGGATGTCGTCCTGGTTGATGGTCGCCATCGCAACAGGCCCGCCGGTGGTTGGCGTCGATCCGCCACCATCGGTCGACTCCGACGGCTCGGGAACTGGCGATTCGCAGCCGGCGATTAGCGTAAGCACCAGAGCAACCACAAACGAATTTCGGTAAGAGGCCCACATAGAAATCTCCTTGGGCTCAGGTACGACTGGAACTGAGGGAGCCCGAACTGCGGTTGGTTGGGTGAGAGACAAATCTAACGGACGCGAGGAACGTGATGCGCTTGGTGGGTGGGAAAGGCGGGTGGGATTTTGCCGGGATCGCCGCACCGAAATGCAGTCACGGCTACAGCACTCTAAGCAGCTTGTGCTGAGTTTGAAATACACCCCCGGGTTGTATTTCTTGGTGACTGAACTGGCCCTCCGATTCATGCGCTGGGCAGGATCGCTCCGGCCTCTCGTTGAATTCTTCGAGAAAGCGTTCATGTAAAGGCGGGATTCAAATGGGCGGGAGGTTGTCTATTTCTTAGTCAACGGTGATTAAACAAGATAATTTGTGTCTAATTTAATTTGTATACTCGGCAAAGGCAAGCCCTTCTTCACAAAGAACTGGCGATTTCTCAAACCGCGTGGCCGGCTTCCCCAGCGCCGCGCCGCTCGGCGCTTCAAAACAGTCAAACAGATCGGCGCGCGTCGATGTGTGCCAGGGCGTGCTACCTGGCACGCAGACGTAAGCAAGCGGCGTGCCAACCGGGCACAGGCACATGCGACGATCTCACCGCGACCCAAAATGTTGGCTTCAAACAACCAGTTGGACGCGCAAACTCGCTTCAGCCTACCGATCCTCCGATCGTCAGGCACCGCGCACTTATCGCACATCGCACGCACACAAGCGCGCCGATCCGCATACAAGTTACGCCGTGAACGACCTGCCTCCGCGCGGAACTGTGTGGTGGACGGGAGGGCGTGTTGGTAGAATGCCCGAAATCAAATGCGCGAGCGTTTGTTTTTTCAGTGTGTTAACCGGCAGTCGTGTCGCATCGAATGAAAGGTGGTGTCCATGTGGGCCTTTTGTCGAAACTCATTTGTTGTCGCTCTAATGACCGCGGTAATCGCCGGCTGTGAGTCGCCGGTTCCCGGGCCAGCCGACGGCGGTGGATCGACCAAAACCGATATCGCCGCGCCAACCGATAGCGGACCCGTTGCGGTGGCGTCCATCCAGCAGGACGACGTCCTGGCGCGGCTGGCGCAAATCGAGAAGTTGGTGACCCAGGCAATCGATTCGCCCGTCTTCGCTGAGCCTGACGCCCAGGCCGCGCCGGACGACGTCGATGGCCGGAAAGAACGGGGTGATCTCATGGAGAAAAATTCGGCCGCCGAGAAGGCGTACAAAGTAGCGCGGGTATCCGATGCGGGGACGATCACGGGCAAGGTTACGTACGAGGGAGAGGCGCAGCCCGCGAAGGTATTCAAGGTCGAGAAGAACTTGGAGGCGTGCGGGAAGGGGGACCGGGTGCTGGAGGTCACGCGCGTCAACGACGGAATGTTGGCGGACGTGGTGCTGGTTCTGAAAGGAGTCAAGAGCGGAAAACAGTTCCAGAACTTGGTCCTGTCCGGGCCTTCCCCAGGGAAGCGAAGCGACAAAGGGAAGGGAACCGATGGTTTTCAGGGCACGGACATCATCGTCGAAGGATGCACCTACGGCCCTTTGACTGGCGTGATTGCCGATGGCGCGGAACTCCGCTTCGTCAACAAAGACCCAGTGAAGTACGGCCCGATTATCTACTACCAGGTTAACTTCAGGGGACGGGGACGATACAAAAATCAGGCTCTTCCGCCTCACGGAAAGTTGAACGTGCCGATCAAGTTCAAGTCTAGGTCTAGGTCTAAGTACCCCAACATCATTAAGCTTGAATGCGACCAGTACCCCCACATGCAGAACTGGTTCTACCGCGTTGACAATCCGTACTACGCTTTTTCCGGCCGTGACGGGACTTTCACGATCGACGGAGTCCCCCCGGGTAGATACAAGCTGATCGCCTGGCATCCGATGCTCGGGGAGCAGGATCAGGAGGTGACTGTCGCGGCGAACGGCACTGCGGACGTGACCTTCAAGTTCTCGTCGAAGAAGCGACGAAGGTAGGCACCTGGCCCGACTGGTTTGCCAAGGATCATGTGTCCGTGCCAGTTGGCACGCCGCTTGCTCACGTTGAGGCGGGTTGCCGGTTTCGTAGTTTGAGGCGAAAGCTCTCTTCAGCCGAGTGATCCTCCGATCATTGGTGACTGCGCACCTATCGCACATGGCACGCACACATGCGCGCCGATCCGCATACAAGTCACGCCGTGAACGACCTTTTCTGCCTTCGCGCGGATCTGTGTGGTGGACGGGAGGGACGGTCGCGTGTTAGAATACCCGAACGCAAACGCGCGAGCGTTTGTTTTTTCAGTGTACAAAAATGGATAATTCAGCTATAGATTACTTGGAATCGTGTCCTTGGCCTTCCTGGCGTCGTTGCTAGCAGGCGGCGACCCATTAACTCGGTAGACCAAAGTGAATCGGACAAAAAAGAAACAGGAGATAACATGATCCGCCATCCCGCCCGTTTCGTTTACGCCGCGACAGTGCTCGCGACGGCGCTCCTATTCGCCGTATCGGCCTCGCTCGCCCAGGCAGCGCCGGGCGACGTCGACTTCGGTCGCCAGATTCGCCCCCTGCTTGCCGACAAGTGTTTCGCTTGTCACGGCTTGAACCGAGACCCGGATGAGACCGACTTGCAGATGGATACCAAGCAGGGCTTGTTCGCCAAACTCACAGACGGTTCGGCGATCGTCGCGGGCAAACCGGAAGAGAGCCTGATCTATCAGCGTCTGGTCAGCGAAGACGAAGACGAGCGGATGCCCCCGGCCGACTACGGCAAGAAGATCAAGCCGGCCGAAATCGAGTTGATCAAGAACTGGATCAAGCAGGGCGCCCCCTGGGAGCAGCACTGGTCACTGGTCGCTCCCAAGCGAGCCGCGCTTCCCAAGGTGAGCGACACAAAATGGGCCGCCAATGAAATCGACCGCTTCGTCCTGGCCCGCCTGGAAGCCGCCGGGCTCACTCCGTCGGCAGAAGCTGACAAGGCGACGCTGATTCGCCGCGTGACCTTCGATCTGACCGGCTTGCCGCCGACGATCCAAGAGGTCGATGCTTTTCTGGCCGACAATTCGCCACAGGCTTTTGAAAAGGTCGTCGACCGTTTGCTCAAGTCGCCGCATTACGGAGAGCACATGGCCCGCTACTGGCTCGACGCGGCCCGCTACGCCGATACCCACGGCCTGCACTTCGACGCCATCCGCCAGATTTGGCCCTATCGCGATTGGGTCGTGCGGGCGTTCAACAGCAACATGCCGTTCGACCGTTTCACAATCGAGCAATTGGCCGGCGATCTGCTTCCCAATGCGACGATCGATCAGCGGATCGCTACCGGCTTCAATCGCCTGCACGTGACCACGAACGAAGGCGGCGTGATCCAGGCGGAATTCGACGTTCAGTATACGGTCGACCGGGTGGCCACGATGTCGACGGTCTGGATGGGCATTTCGATGGGCTGCGTGGTGTGCCACGAACACAAGTTCGACCCCTTCGAGATGAAGGACTTCTACCAGCTTTACGCGTTCTTCAACAATCTCGACGGCGGCGTCATGGACGGCAACAAACCGCTGCCTCCGCCGACCTTGCAGATTCCCAACCCGGCCAACCAAGAGCAGATCGCGCAGCTCACGGCGACCGTCGCCGAGTTGAACGAGAACCTCGAAACGTCGAGGGCCGCTTCGGCCGCGCCGTTTGCCGCCTGGGAACAGGCGCAGCGGGCCGCCGGTGGCAGCAAGCCGCGATTGCCCACGGCCGGACTGGCAGGTCACTGGACCTTCGACGATGCCGGCGGCGACTCGGTCGCGTGTACCGTCTCCGGTGTCTCACCCGGCAAGCTCGTCGGGGCCAAGCGAACCGCCGGAAAAGTCGGCAGCGCCGTCGAGGTGGCCGCTAACAAGTATGTCGATCTGGGCGATGTGGCCAATTTCGACTCGGGCGACGCCTTCTCCTACGGAGCCTGGATCAACGTGCGACCGGGCAATCGCGGCAGCGCCGTGATCTCGCGCATGAACGACGGCAATGCCCACCGCGGTTGGGATCTCTATTTGGCCGGCGACCGCGTCATCGCCCACGTCATCAACACCTGGCCCTCAAGCGCGCTGAAGGTCGAAACCCAGGACAAGCTCAAGACGAACCAGTGGCAGCACGTGCTGGTAACCTACGACGGTTCGGCCAAGGCGGCCGGAATCGCGATCTACATCAATGGCAAAAAGAGCAAGCTCACGGTGCGCAACAACAACCTCAGCGGCACGACCAAATCCTCCGTCTCGCTCAAGATCGGCCGTCGCACGCCCGGCTCGCCGTTTAACGGCCTGGTCGACGAGGTTCGCATTTACAATCGGCAACTCACCGCTGCGGAGGCCTCCAGCTTGGCCGGCGGAGGCGGCGTGGCCGAGCTATTGGCGATCGCACTTAAGAAGCGTTCACCGCAACAAACCCGCGCCCTGGTGGATTACTACCTGGCGAACCACTCGCCGGAATACCAAGAAATCTCGGCCCGCTTGCAACAGGTCTCGCAAGAGAAAGCCAGCCTCGAGTCGCAAGGCAACACGGCCACGCTGGTGTGGAAGGAGCGGGCCAAACCGAGACAGGCCTACATCCTCATCCGCGGCGCTTACGACAAACAGGGCGAGCCGGTCAGCCGCAACACGCCGGCCTCGCTGCCGCCGCTGACGGTGCCCGAGGGAAAAACGCCCACGCGGCTCGATCTGGCCAAATGGCTCGTCTCCAAAGAGCATCCGCTGACCGCGCGGGTTAACGCGAATCGTTTCTGGCAGCAGTATTTTGGCGTGGGTATTGTGGAAACCACCGAAGATCTCGGCTCGCAGGGCAAGTCGCCCACGCACCCGCAACTGTTGGATTACCTGGCGGTCGATTTCCGTGAGAGCGGCTGGGACGTGAAGCAGCTGCAAAAGCAGATCGTCATGTCGGCCACCTACCGGCAGTCGTCGAAGACCGACGCACAGAAGGCGAAGCAGGATCCGAACAACCGCCTGTTCTCCCGCGGTCCGCGATTCCGTCTCGACGCCGAAGTGGTCCGCGACAACGCGCTGGCACTGGCCGGGCTATTGGTTCGCAAGATCGGCGGACCCCCGGTCAAGCCGTATCAGCCAGCGGGAATTTGGAAGGCGGTCGGTTACACCGGCAGCAACACGTCGGTGTTTCGCCGCGACAGCGGAGAGAAGCTTTACCGGCGGACGATCTACACGTTTTGGAAAAGGACCGCTCCGCCACCGACGATGGCCGCCCTCGACGCCCCCTCGCGCGAGACATGCACGGTGCGCCGTTCGCGCACCAACACGCCGCTGGCGGCCCTGGCGCTGATGAACGACGAGCAATTCGTCGAGGCGGCCCGTCAAATGGCCGCCCGCGTGATGAAAGAGGGCGGCAAGAGCGACCGCGAGCGTGCCACCTATGCGTTTCGGCTGGCCACTTCGCGGCGGCCCAGCGAGGCGGAACTGGCCGTGCTGCTCGACGTCTACAAAGACAGCCTGACTCGCTACCAGGGCGACAGCAAAGCCGCCGCCGAGTTGATTCACTTCGGCGAATCGAAACCCGACGCATCGCTGAATGTCGAGCAACTCGCCGCCTGGACCATCATCGCCAACCTGATTTTGAACCTGGACGAGACCATCAAGAAAGGATAATCCGACATGCACCCCTTCACCGACCGTTTGCTGCAGCTTACGCGCCGTTCGCTGTTGACCAAGGCCGCCGGCGCCGCTGCCTTGACCACGTTGATGCAAAACCAGGCACCGGCCGCCGCTAAGACGAAAAATCGTAACGGCGGCCTGCCGGGCCTGCCGCATTTCAAACCGACCGCCAAGCGGTTCATCTATCTGTTCATGGGCGGCGGGCCCTCGCAGATCGACACCTTTGACTACAAACCCGCACTGGACGATCTGTTTGATAAAGACCTGCCGGCGTCGGTCCGCATGGGACAGCGCATCACCACGATGACGTCAGGACAGAAGCGATTCCCCCTCGCCCCCTCGATGTTCAAGTTCGCCAAGCAGGGCCAGTGCGGCGAATACATCAGCGAACTATTGCCTCACACGGCCAAGGTGATCGACGAGTTGGCGATCATGCGCTCGGTCAATACCAACGCCATCAACCACGACCCGGCGATCACCTACATTCAAACCGGGCGCGAGCAGCCGGGCTGGCCGAGCCTCGGCGCGTGGCTGGCCTACGGCCTGGGAATCGCCAACGAAAACCTGCCCAACTACGTCGTCATCACGCCCACCTGGACCGGCCGCAAGAGCGCCCAAGCCCTCTACTCGCGGCTCTGGGGAACCGGTTTTTTGCCTTCCAAATTGCAGGGCGTCGCGCTGCGCGCCGTGGGCGATCCGGTGCTGTTTCTCAAGGATCCGCCCGGCATGTCGAAGGCCACGCGGCGGAAAATGCTCGACGGGCTGAGCAAGCTGAACTCGCTTCAGTTCGAGCAAAACGGCGACGACGATACCAATGCCCGCATCGCCCAATACGAGATGGCCTTCCGCATGCAAACCTCCGTGCCGGAGTTGGTCGACATCTCCAAAGAATCGAAGCAGGTTCTGGACATGTACGGCCCCGACGTCCACAAGCCGGGCACCTTCGCCGCCAGTTGTCTGTTGGCCCGCCGGCTGGCCGAGCGCGACGTGCAGTGCATTCAGCTCTTCCACCGCGGTTGGGACCAGCACGGCTCGCTGCCCCGCGACATCCGCAACCAATGCCGCGACGTCGACCAACCGACCCGCGCGCTGATCGAAGACCTCCGCCAGCGCGACATGCTCAAAGACACGATGATCGTCTGGGGCGGCGAATTCGGCCGCACGGTCTACTGCCAGGGCAAGCTCACGCGAACCGACTACGGCCGCGACCACCATCCCCGCTGTTTCACCATGTGGATGGCCGGCGGCGGCGTCAAAGGCGGCCAGTCGATCGGCGTCACCGACGACTTCAGCTACAACATCGTCGAGCAGCCCGTCTCCATCGCCGACATCAACGCCACCATCCTGCACAACCTGGGCATCGACCACCAACGTCTCACCGTCCGCTTCCAAGGCCTCGACGCCAAAGCCACCGGCGTGCTGCCCTGCCGAGTGCTGAAGGAGCTGCTGCACAAAGCGTAATTCATCGCAAATACAAGCACGCCGCGCCAGAAGCGTAGCGGAATTCGCAAGAATTCCGCCGATCTCGCGTTAAGCCGGACCGTTACCGAATTCTTGCGAATTCGTCTACCACTCCGCTAAAGTGCTTTCCCCTTTCTTTTTGGCAAGCCCGCCTCGCTCATTTTCGCATAATTCGCCCCGCGCGAATCGGTAACCTCTTGCGCCGCAACAACTTGGGCGTTTCGCCCTTTTCTTTTTGTCACCGAAAACAGCGTTTTCACCGCCTTTGTGTGCCTCAATTGCCGCATTGTGGCATCGCATGCGGGACACTATTCAACCGGCCCGCGCGCCGCAGCCCCTCGTTTTCGCGCCGCAGCCGCTCAATCCAGAGCGCTTTTTGTCAACGCCCCTCCGCCAAGCGGGGGTCCATTTTTGGCAAAACCCAACTTGGTCGAAAGCGGAAAGTGGAAAGCCGAGAGCGGAACCTAAAGTCCTCCCCCGTCCCGCCTTCCGCTTTCCGCTTTACAACGCCAAATCGCCTTATGCACAATTCCCAGTCCCATGTAGGAGGCGTCTCCGACGGCGACCTTCCGCTCTCCGCTGTTGTTTCCCCCCTCTCCCTCGAACTGCAACGCAGTTCCACACCCCAGCCCTCACGTCGCGCAGCGATCCCTGGGTCCACTCCCCCACCCACCCGTCATAAAACGCCGCAGGCGTTTCACCGGGGATGGGTCTTGTCCGCCAAGAGACCGCCACAATGAAGGGATGGCCCTTCTCCGCCTCCTTCCCTGCCTTCCAACGGGCCAACCAACGCTAGACCAAAATTATTAGTGACCGTAGAATTACGGAGGCTCAGACCGCTTCAACACCTACAGCGATGAAAAAATGGCAGGCCGAAAAAAACATATCCTTGCTCGATGGATATACGTCGTTGTGTTGGGGCTGCTTGCTGGCGGGCTGTGGGCCGTATTTGGGCTCGCGACATTGTCGAGCGTCTCATCCCTCGCCCAATCGTCCGGACCATTCGGGGCGTGGCCTTACCGATTCGTTATTGGTCTCATTGCCGCGGTGCTCGTGTTTTATTCTGCCCGCGGTCGTTGGACGGGTTTCCTTGGGTTCAAGGATTTCACATCGTACCCACCGCTGTGGACTGCCGTCATCATCGGGCTGGGATGGTCCTTGTTGTTGCAGGGGAACTTCTTGCACGCAGTACTGGTTGGACTCCTTGGACTCCTGATGATCGGAGCAGCCGCAAAGTGGTCGATTGTATCACGACAGCGTGCAGAGATGTCGAAGCAACAAGCGTCCCAGTTACCATCGACGAAATCCAATGCGTTGGACTTACTCAATTTCGACAC
>JADFKK010000343.1 GCA_022564995.1 Planctomycetota bacterium
GGCGAGCGGGCGGTTTTCCGGCATTTCGGCCAACATCAGGCCATCGCCACGGCCAGCGAAGAGGGTTTTGGTCCGCGATTTGCGAGGGTATCGGTCCTTTTGTTGGATGCCTTCCGGCGGGGATGGCCGAGTGGACAAAGGATTGTCCCGCGCAAAACGCCGTAGCGAGTTGCGCCGAACCAAGGAGTAGGGCCCGATGACACTTTTTTTTCGCGATCGATTTTTTGGACTGGCCAGCGTGCTAGCATGGTTGATGATCGCCCTGGCGGCGAGGCCCGGGGCTGCTCAGCAAGATCGGTTTCCCTCGCGTTATCAATACCCAGTTTCTCAATACCCCGTCCGTCGGGTGCAGTTTCGCGAACCGGCGAGCCAGCCGAGCCAGCCGCGCGGCGACGAGTTTCAACAGCGTCAGCAGCAGCGGGTCGGTCCCCAACCAGTGGCTCGTCAGCATCCGCTCGTTCCGGCAATCGCCATGGCCCACCGCTCGATGAAGGCGATGGAGGGTATCCGAGACTATGAGTGTACGCTGGTCAAACGACATCGCAACCGAGAAACCGGCAAGATGCGCGACCTGCAATATATTCAACTTCGCGTGCGTCACAAGCCGTTTAGCGTGTATATGTATTTCTTGACTCCCGCCGACACCAAGGGTCAGCAGGTGTTGTATGTCGAAGGAGCCAACAAGGACAGTGCTGGCAAGAGTAATTTGGTGGTCCAGCCGGTCGGTTTTGTTAAGGGCCGCTTGGGGCCGTTTCACTTTAGCCCCCAAAGCCCCACGGTGATGAAAGACCAGCGTTACCCGATCACCGACGTGGGATTCAAGAATTTGGCCGTTCGCTTGATCGAAGTGGCCGAACGTGATAAAAAGTTTGGTGAATGCGACGTGAAGTTCTTCAACAAGACCATGGTCAACAATCGCTCGACGACCTGCATTCAGGTTTATCATCCCGTGCCGCGCGACAATTTTCGCTTTCACATCGCCAAGATTTTTATCGACGACGAGCTTGGCGTTCCGATCCGCTACGAAGCCTATATGTGGCCCAAGAAGCCCGGCGGCAAGCCGGTGCTCGACGAAGAATACACCTACCTCAACGTGAAGACCAATCTCGGCCTGACCGACGCCGATTTTGTTATTCGCAAGAACAAATAACAGCAAGGAACCCGAGCCATGACTCGACAGATTCGCTTTGACGCACTGCGTCTTGTCTTGTGCGCCGCGATCAGCGCCGGCTGTCTAGCTCTGCCCGCGACGGTCGTTGGCGAGGAGCATCCGCTCGATTCCGCGATTCGCGAAGCTGAGAAGGCACTCAAGGCATTGGAGTCGATCAGGGACTACTCCGCCACGCTGGTCAAACGCGAACGAATCGACGGCAAGCTGCTCGAACACGAATATGCCTACGTCAAGGTCCGTCACGAACCGTTCAGCGTCTACATGTATTTCGTCGGCCCCAAGAAGATCAAGGGACGCGAGGTGTTGTACGTCGAGGGGGAAAACGACGGAAAGCTCATCGCCCACGAAGGCGGTGGACTCATCCCGATAACCGTAAAGCTCAAGCCCGACAGTTTCCTGGCCATGCGCGGAAACCGCTACTCGATCACCCATTTGGGAATTAAGAATCTGGCCCACAAACTGGTCGAACGGGCGAATCAGGACAAGGCGTTGGGTTCGCCCGTCGAAGTGAAATTCTTCAAGGGCGCGAAGATCGCCAAACGATCGGTCACCTGCATTCAGGTGACACATCCCGAGCGGCATCCCAAGCACCTGTTTTACAAGGCCCGCGTGTTTATCGACGACGAGTTGAACGTGCCCATCCGCTACGAGGCCTATGATTGGCCCAAGGAAAAAGGTGGCAAGCCGTTGCTCATCGAGGAGTACACGTATCTCAAGCTCGACGTAAACAAGGGCTACACCGACGAAGACTTCGACGAGGACAATCCGAACTACAAGTTCTGAGCGGCATCCGTTCGCTCCACGGCGAGCCGCGAGCGTTAGCTCGGGGGTAATACATCAACTCGGGTAAACCGCGACGACGCAGGCCGAATTACCAGCGGCCTCACGGCCGCCGCACGCCTAGAGTCGGTAGATGACCGAAGTTGTTCTTGAGCCGATCCTAACCACGGGTAGCTGGATTCGCAAGAATTCAGTTCGGCGTTTCTTGTCTGAATTCTTGCGAATTCAGCTACGGATGCCGCATTTGCACAGATTCGGCCGATCTGAGATACTAAAGAGGTAGCACGCAGGCTGCGCCGGTCCACGGCGCCGCGTCCCACCTTCCTACCCGGTATCTCTCGCCATGCCCATCCACCGACGCCTACCGCTAGCGGCTTTGCCGGCCCTGTTGTTTCTGCACGTCCTCGGCGCTGCTTCGACTCGCGCCGCGCAGCCCGAAGGCAAGATCGATTTCAATCGCCAAATCCGTTCGCTGCTGGCCGAAAACTGCTTTAAGTGTCACGGGCCAGACGCCAAAAAGGTCGAAGGCGGGTTGCGGCTACACGAGCGCGAGCCGGCGCTGGCGGAATTGGACAGCGGCGAGTTTGCCATCGTGGCGGGCAAACCGGACGCGAGCGCACTGGTCGCTCGAATCAATTCGCCCGATCCCGACGAACGGATGCCGCCGCCCAAATCGGGCGGGAAGCTCTCGGCCGCCGACAAACAACTCTTGCGGCGCTGGATCGAACAAGGGGCGACCTACGCGCGTCATTGGTCGTTCGTGCCGCCGCAGCGCGAGACACCGCCGGAAAAACTGTCGAACCCCGCTTGGGTGCGCAATCCGATCGACCGCTTCGTGATGGCCCGGCTCGATGCCGAGAAACTCAAGCCATCGGCCCAGGCGGATCGTTACGCGATCGTTCGCCGCGTCTCGCTCGATCTGACCGGCTTGCCGCCGACCATCCAGCAGGTCGACGCCTTCGTGGCCGACAAGAGCCCGCAGGCTTACGAAAAAGTGGTCGACCGGCTGCTCCAGTCGCCGGCCTTCGGCGAGCGTTGGGCGCGGGTCTGGCTCGATTTGGCCCGCTACGCCGACTCGGCCGGCTACGCCCAAGATCCGGCACGGACGATCTGGCGCTACCGCGATTGGGTCATTCAGGCGATCAACTCGAACATGACGTTCGATCGATTCACCATCGAACAACTCGCCGGCGACATGCTGAGCGGCGCGACCGAGGATCAGATTCTGGCCACCGCCTTTCATCGCAACACGATGACCAACAGCGAGGGCGGCACCAGCGACGAAGAATTCCGCAACGCGGCGATCATCGATCGGGTGAACACCACGATGCAGGTTTGGATGGGCCTGACGATGGGCTGCGCCCAGTGTCATTCGCACAAGTACGATCCGATCACGCAGGAAGAGTTTTTCCGCTTCTTCGCGATCCTCAACAACACCGAAGACGCCGACCGGGGTAACGAGGCCCCGCTGCTGACGACGCTTTCGATGCAGCAGCGAAAGCAACAGGCCCGGATCGAAGTGGAGATTTCCAAGCTGGAAAAAGCCCCGGCAGCAAAGAACAAGAAACCGAACGATAAGCAGATCGCCGCGCTGAAAAAGCAGCTCGCCGCCATCAAGGGAGTCACCACGCCGATCATGCGCGAGCTGCCCGCGGGGCGACGCCGCAAGACGCGCATTCAACTGCGGGGTAACTTTCTCGTGACGGACAAAGAGGTGACCGCCGGTGTGCCCGCGGCGTTCCATCCGCTGCCCGAGGGCTCCAAGCCGAATCGCCTCGGCCTGGCCAAATGGCTGGTCGATAAAAACAATCCGCTGACGGCCCGCGTGCTGGTGAATCGCCATTGGGAACAACTCTTCGGCATCGGCATCGTCGAAACCAGCGAGGACTTCGGCACCCAGGGCGAGCCGCCGTCGCATCCGGCGCTGTTGGATTTTCTCGCGGCCGATTTGATGCAGCAGGGCTGGGACACAAAAAAACTGCTCAAGACGATCGTCACGTCGGCCACCTATCGTCAGTCGTCGGCCGTGACGCCCGAGTTGGTCGAGCGCGATCCGCAAAACCGGCTGCTGGCCCGCGGCCCAAGGTTCCGGCTGCCGGCCGAGATGATTCGCGATCAGGCGTTGGCCATCGGCGGATTGCTCAGCGACAAGCGGTACGGCCCCTCGGTACGTCCGCCGCGACCCGTGCTGGGTCTGAGGGCGGCCTTCGGCGGATCGACCGACTGGAAGACGAGCGGCGGCGAAGACAAGTATCGCCGCGGTCTGTACACCTCGTGGCGGCGGACGACCCCGTATCCGTCGCTGACCACGTTCGACGCCCCCAGCCGCGAAGTCTGCACGATTCGCCGCATCCGCACCAACACCCCGCTGCAAGCATTGGTAACGCTCAACGACCCGGTCTACGTCGAAGCGGCCCAAGCCCTGGCCCGGCGAATGATGGCCGAGGGCGGCAAGACGATTGACGCACACATCGTCTACGGTTTCCGGCTCTGTTTGGCACGGGCGCCAACGGGCGCCGAGCGAGCCAGCCTGACGCGGCTGTACGAAAAGGCGCTGGCTCGCTACGCCAAAGACGAACCCAACGCCAAGTTGATCGCCACCGTTCCCCTCGGCCCGGCGCCCAAGGGTGTCGACATCAAACAGTTAGCCGCCTGGACCGTGGTCGGCAACGTGCTATTGAACCTGGATGAAGTGATTGCGAAGAGGTAACGCGCTACGGTTAAACGCTGGGTGAGTCACTTGCGATCCGCGAGCTTGCGCATGATTTCTGCGTCTTCGTCCGCTGCCGCAATTGCCAACGCTTTGTCGAGGTTAACTGAAGCACTACCCATCGAATAAGTTTTTTCACGATAGGTGGCCGGCTCGCTGGCCAACGTCTGACGCAACAATTGATTGACCAAATTCGTCAGCGACACCTTTTGGGCATCGGCGCGCCGGCGCAGTTCGCATATCAGGTCATCGTCGATACGGAGCGTTATTCTCATATGTGATATTATAGTATTTGCCCCCTTCGGGGCGAAAGGCGAAACATCATGAACCCAACCTCTCAACACGCCCTCGGCCAAACCCGCCGACATTTCTTACGGAATTGCCAGATGGGCATCGGCTCCATGGCGCTCGGCTCGCTGCTGGTGAGTGACTCATCGGCCGCGACTCGGTCATTCGACAACCCGCTGGCGCCCCGCAAGCCGCACTTTCCGGGCAAGGCGAAGTCCGTTATTTACCTGCACATGGCCGGCTCGCCGCCGCATTTGGACTTGTTGGATTACAAGCCGGAACTGGTCCGCCTCAACGGACAGCCCTGCCCCGACGAGTTTCTCAAAGGCAAGCGGTTCGCTTTCACCAGCGGCGTGCCGAAGCTGCTCGGCACGCCGCGTAAGTTCGCCCAACACGGCCAGAGCGGGACCTGGCTTTCCGACGCCTTGCCGAAGTTGGCTGGCGTGGTCGACGAATTGGCGATCATCCGTTCGATGAACACCGACCAGTTCAATCACGCGCCAGCCCAAATGCTGCTCTACACGGGTTTCCCGCGGATGGGACGGCCGTCGATGGGCTCCTGGGTGACCTACGGCCTGGGCAGCGAAAACCAAAACTTGCCCGGGTTTGTTGTGCTGATCTCCGGCGGCACGAACCCTAGTTCCGGCAAGAGCGCCTGGGGCTCCGGTTTTCTGCCCAGCGTTTATCAAGGCGTGCAGTGCCGCTCGCAGGGCGACCCGGTGTTGTATGCCTCGAACCCCAAGGGCATGGACCGGCAAATGCGGCGGCTGACGCTCGACACGCTGCGCGAGCTAAACGAATTGCAAGCGGCCGAACTCGGCAATCCCGAGACGCGCACCCGCATCGCCCAATACGAACTGGCCTTCCGCATGCAAATGTCGGTGCCCGAGGCGATGGACATCTCGAAAGAGACCAAGGCCACGCTCGACTCTTACGGCGCCACGCCGGGCGGATCGAGCTTTGCCAACAATTGTCTGCTGGCCCGCCGGCTGGTTGAACAGGGCGTGCGTTACGTTCAGCTATTCGATGGGGGCTGGGATTTCCACGGCACCAACCCCAAGGAAGACATCCGCGACGGGCTGACCAATCGCTGCAAGAAAATGGACCCGCCGGTGGCGGCGTTAATCGCCGATCTCAAACAGCGGGGCCTGTTGGACGAAACGCTGGTGGTCTGGAGCGGCGAGTTCGGCCGCACTCCCTTCCGCGAGGGCCGCACCGCCAAGGGCAGCGTGCTGGGGCGCGACCATTACCCCGACTGTTACTCGATGTTCATGGCCGGCGGCGGAGTGAAGCCGGGCATCAGCTACGGCGCCTCCGACGAATTGGGCTTCTCAGTGGCCGAAAACAAGGTCCATATCTACGACCTGCAAGCCACGATCATGCATCTGCTCGGCTTCGACCACGAGAAGCTCACCTTCCGCTACCAGGGCCGCGATTTCCGGCTGACCGACGTTCACGGCAAGGTGGTCAAGGGGCTGCTGGCGTAGGGCCGTTCGATCGATTGCTGTCGCATGCCACGTCGCTTAAGGCCGTGGGCACGCTCGATTCGTCCGGTTCGCTTCGCGCAATCTACCCGGAGAAGGGCGCGTATCGCCTTGCCGCGGCAGTGACGCTCGATGCGAAGTCGGATCCAGTGGCGACGGGTGTGACGGACTTCCAGGGAGCGGGGATGCTTTGGGGTCATGTCGTGGCGCTCGATGGCGACGACCACGCGACGGCACGTCGGATCCTCTTGCTCTTCGCGGACGGGGCGTTCCAGTCGACGCGCCTGGTCGCAGTTGGGATCTCTTCGGTCCTGGTATTCATGGCCGGCGCGGCGGGCGTTTGGACGTTGACCGGTTGGTTCAATCGCCGTGTAATACGCCCGCTCCGGCACTTGGCGGGAGCTGGACACACGGACCGACAGGAGCGCATGGCGTTGCCGTCCTACGAGACCCACGGCTGGTATGAGATCGAAAGGGTGGCCGGTTCGCTTCGTGAACTGCGTCGGGCTGCCGTTCAAAGCGACGGTCAGCGTCGCCGGGCGCTTTATGAGGCCCAAAGGCAAATCCGTAACGACCGGGCCGGGTTTGACCGGCAGCTCCGACGTGCCCAGGATCGGGCCTTGACGGATCCCCTCACGGGGCTGCGAAACCGGGCTTTCCTGGACGCACAGCTAGAAGAGTTATTCGAAGAACACCGTAACGGTGGTCCGGACTTGTCCATCGTCATGCTCGACGTCGACGAGTTCAAGGGCCACAACGACACGCACGGTCACGCAGCCGGGGACGACGTCTTGAGCTTTATCGGCGACTTGCTCCAGGGAACCATTCGTCCCACGGACCATGCGGTCCGGTACGGTGGGGATGAGTTCCTGCTGGTACTCCCCGGCACGTCCGGCACCCAGGCAGCGCAGATCGCCGATCGCATCGTCAAGCTCTTCAGGCAGGGGGCCACATCTCTAGGAGGCGACAGTCGTCTCGCTCTTTCGGCGGGCGTCGCTTCGATCCGGCAAACCGATTGCGATACGGTCCAGGCGTTGTTGAAGCATGCCGACGTGGCGCTGTATGCCGCGAAACAGGCGGGCAAGAACGGGGTAGCCGTCTACACCCCCGTGGCGGAGTAGCGCCTTGCCTTCAAGACCCACTTCTTCGCCGCTGAGCATCAGCGTCTTTTTTCCCTGTTACAACGAGGAGGCGAACGTCGAGGCTACGACGCGCGCAGCCCTTGCCGCGCTGAGCCAAGTGTCGAGCGACTTCGAGGTGATCATCGTCAACGACGGCAGCACCGACCGAACGGGAGAGATTGCGGATCAGCTCGCCCAGGAGCATCCGCGGGTTCGCGCAGTGCATAACCGCCCCAACCTCGGATACGGCGGCGCTCTTCAGCGCGGATTCCGTGAAGCGACAAAACCTTGGGTCTTCTATACGGATGGGGACGGTCAGTTTGATTTCGCCGAGATCAAGGAGCTTCTTCCCCTGCTCGAAGAGTATGACATCGTCAGCGCCTTCCGGCTCAATCGGCAGGACTCACTGGTCCGCAAGCTCAACGCGTTCTGCTGGACGACACTGGTCAACGTCCTGTTTCGACTGCGGCTCCGTGACATCGACTGCGCGTTCAAGATCTTTCCCAGGAAGCTTTTCGACGAGATCGAGATGAAATCGACGGGCGCACTGATTGATGCGGAAGTGCTCGCCCGCGCGAAACGGCTTGGTTACACGATCGGGCAGGTGGGCGTGCACCACTACCCGCGCGTCGCCGGCGAGCAGAGCGGCGCCAACCTGCGCGTCATTCTCCGCGCCTTCAAGGAACTCTTCCTCCTGCGCAGAGACATCCGTCAAACTGAGAATATCCCTCAGGCCGAGAATATCGGTCAGACCAAACACCCCCGTCAAACCGAGCACACCCCGGAGCGGTTGGACGGATAGCAGCCCGTTGGAAAAGCGAGTCCACCATCCGATGCGAAGCCAGGATGGGGGATTGACAGCGAGGTTGCGAACCACGAAGTGTGCGATGCCCCCGCATCACAATGCCTTCCCCCACCCTTCGCCACGCACGCCCTGAGGCTACGCTATGCACACTGGTGGCAAAGGATGGGGCACCCCCGCGATACGATCAATGACCGCGCCGCACGAGAGCCAATCGCGGAACCACGTTCGATAACAACGGCGCCGCAATCCATCCATGTTCGATAAGAACCGCACTACGACCCCTTGCGAGCGCCATGTTGCATTCGGCGCGCCCGGACGATTGACTTCCTTGGGCGACGTGCCAACAACCAAGTAGTAACCCATCCAACGCCGGTGGATCCGTGTTTCCCGGCGTTCCACGGCCGCCATGGGTGGCGGTCGCAACTTCAACGGACTGGTAGACGGAGGGGCGAGTGTTGACAACGCGAGGCTATCCTTGCGCTTTGGGCGTGTGGTTTATCGGTCTGTCCCTGGCGAGCGCGATCACGGGTTGTGGCGCGCCTGTCAACGATCGCACCGTCCTCAAGCCGCTCTTCGCTTCCGAGTGTGACAGCGACGCCCAAGCCGCCTTCGATTCGGTGGACGTCGTGATCCTTGACTGGACCGGCGGACGCAACCCGATCTACCCGGATGACGTGCTCGAGGGCGTTGACCTCTCCCTCTTCGACACCGCCGATGGTGGAACGCTGGGTGATGATGAAGAAGCGTTCAAGGAAGCGGTGCGACGTGAAGTCGCCCGGATTTACTGTGATCTCGGGACGATGCCCGTTCGAGTTCGTAACGGCGAGGACGACGACGTCGATTATGACGTAACGGTCGTACACATCACGCAGGAAATCCGGCCCGGAGGCGGCACCGACATTGGGGAGGGCGAGTACGACCCCTG
>JADFKK010000344.1 GCA_022564995.1 Planctomycetota bacterium
GCGGGTGACTTCTGTTTTCGTCGGCGGGCGACCGAACGCCGTGACGTATAACTTGCCAATGCGATCGGCGTTCGATGATTCTTCGCCCTGCAATAACTCGGCGGCCCAATGTTCGGCCGATTCCCAAACCAGCGGGCTGTTGGTCATCAGCAGCGCTTGCGGGGCGACGGTGGTGGTGGCCCGATTTCCGTGGACGGTGGCCGAGTCGGGAAAGTCGAACAGTTCGAACAGGCCGTACAGGTGGTTGCGCACGACCGGAAGATAGATCGAGCGACGCAGGCTGTCGTACTTGGTGCCGTCTTTCGAGGTGTGGTCGAAGAAAAACTCGCGATTCTTCACGTGCAGCAGCGACCCGCCCATCGTGCGATCGAGCCGGCCGCTCGCCGCCAGCACGGCGTCGCGAATCGCCTCGGCCTCCAGCCGCCGCACGCTGGCCCGCCATTGCAGACGATTCTCCGGGTCGATGCGGGCCGACGCCGCGTCGTGGGCGCTGCTCATCTGATACGTCTTCGACAGCATGATCAGCCGGTGCAGCTGCTTGATCGACCAACCGCTACGGACAAACCGCACGGCCAGCCAGTCGAGCAGCGGCCCGTTGACCGGCCGCTCGCCCAACACGCCGAAGTTGTCACAACTGGCCACCAGCCCGCGACCGAAATGCCAGCGCCAGAGGCGATTGACCATCACGCGGGCGGTCAGCGGGTGATCGCCGGAAGCCAGCCAGCGAGCCAGCTCCAGCCGGCCGCTCTGTTTGGGATCGATCGCGAATGTTCCGTCGGGCGTCAACACCCGCGGAACTCCGCGCGGGATCGTCTCGCCGAGCGTTAAGTGACTTCCGCGAAGATGTCGGCGAACATTGGCGACGGTGCCTTCAACGGCGCCCATCGCAGTCGGCACTTCCGGCGCGCTCTTTTCCAATTTCGCCAACTCATCGCGCAGCCGCTTGAGTTCCGCCTTGGTTTTCTTGGGCAGCGTCGCCGCCTGCGTGAGTCGCTCGATTTCCTGCTTGCAGCGGGCGATCATCTTTTGGTGCTCGTCGCGGCGCTTGCGATACTCGCCGGTCTCCAACGGGTTTTCGTGCCAGCGGGCGATCTTCGTGAAGCTGTCCATCGTCTTGGTGCTTTTGAAGATGCCGGCCAGGGCGTAATAGTCGTCGCTGGCGATGGGGTCGAACTTGTGATCGTGACAGCGGGCACAGCCGAGCGTGAGCCCCATGAAGGCCCGGCCGACCGTTTCGATCTGTTCGTCGACGATGTCCATTTCCATCTTCCGCTCGTCGACCTCGGCCAACACCTTCGGCCCCAGCGAGAGGAAGCCGGTGGCGATCAGCCGGTCGTTCCGAATCTTTATGTCATTCACCGCCGGCAGCAGATCGCCGGCCAATTGCTCGATTAAGAATTCGTTGTACGGCTTGTCGCGATTCATGGCCGCCACGACCCAATCTCGGTAGCGCCAGGCATTGCCGTGGGCGACGTTTTCATCCAGACCGTTGGAGTCGGCGTAACGGGCCACGTCCAACCAGTGGCGCCCCCAACGCTCGCCGTAATGGGGCGAAGAGAGCAGCCGCTCGACCACGCGTTCGAACGCTTTGGTCGAATCATCGGCCAAGAAGGCGTCAATCTCTTGCGGTGTCGGCGGCAGTCCAATCAGATCGAACGTCGCCCGGCGGATCAACGTCCGCTTGTCGGCCGGCGGCGCGGGTTTGAGGCCCTTTGATTCGAGCTTGGCCAACACGAACCGATCGAGCGGCGAGGCGGGCCAGACGTCGTTCTTCACTTTCGGAGCCGGCGGATCGCGCGGTGGGATAAACGCCCAGAACTTTCGCCCGGCCGCGATGTCGATTTTTCCGCGACGGGGTTTGACGGTTTTCTCGCTGTCGCGCGGATCGACAGCGCCGCGCTCGATCCACCGCCGCAGCACGGCGATCTCCGCGTCGGCAAGCTGCTTCTCCGGCGGCATCTGCAATTCAGGGTCATCGTAGCCGATCGCCGTCAGCAGCAGGCTTTCGTCCGGTTTGCCCGGTACAATCGCCGGCCCCGAATCGCCGCCCCGCTGCCAACCATCGCGGCTGTCGAGCAGCAGCCCGCCCTCGACCTCCTCGGCCTGCTTGCTGTGGCATTCGTAGCAGTGTTTGACTAACAACGGGCGGACGCTTTTTTCAAAGAAGTCGACGTCGGCATCGTCAGCGAAAGTCACGGGCTCAGCAGCCATAACAATCAAGCACGCCACCGAGATTCGGCAAAGAATGTTCATGATGCCTGACCCGCATATTGACATATCAACTCCCCTTGATGTTACACTGGTTGCTTCGTCCAAGCAATGTCTGAGCGTGTTTCTCCCGATACGTCGCACGGCTATGACTGGCTCGTTTAACGGCAAGCCGCAGGCGACTGCGTTTCTAAGCCGGGCGTCCGCGCAAAACGCCGTCGCCTGCGGCTTGCCGTTAAACGAACAAACTTGCCAATTTCGTCCGCGTGCAGTGTAAATAACAGCGAGATTTCCTCATGCCCTACCGCTTCCGCCGCTTGATATCGTCCAGCTTCGCCCTGCTGACGCTCATCACCACCAGCCTACCGGCGACCGCCGCCGATTGGACCGAATTTCGCGGCCCCTCCGGGCAGGGCCTCGCCACGGCGAAGAACCTGCCGTTGGAATGGAACGCCAAGAAAAACGTCGCCTGGAAAATTCCGCTGCCGGGCAAGGGCTGGTCGTCGCCCGTGCTGGCCAAGGGCCGGCTGTACTTGACGACTGCCGTACCGGTCGAGAGCAGCAAAGAGAATGACATGACGCTGCGAGCGCTGTGCGTCGACGCGAAGAGCGGCAGGCTGTTGTGGAATGTTTTGGTGTTCGATCAAGACGGCGCGAAGGCGCCGCGTATCCAGGGCAAGAACAGCCACGCCAGCCCGACGCCGCTGATCGAGGGGAATCGCCTGTACGTCCACTTCGGCCACCAGGGCACGGCCTGTCTCGACACGGCCGGCAAGGTGTTGTGGCGCAATCGCGAGCTGAAATACCCGCCGAACCACGGCAACGGCAGCTCGCCGATTCTGGTCGACGGGGCGATCGTATTGAGTTGCGACGGGTCGCGCGATCCGTTCCTGGCCGCGCTCGACGCACGCACCGGCAAGCTGCGCTGGAAATCACTCCGCAAGACCACCGCCACGAGAAAGTTCTCGTTCTGCACGCCGCTGGTCATCACGGTCGACGGCAAGCAGCAGATCATCAGCCCGGGCAGCGACACCGTGGGCGCGTTCGACCCCCAGACCGGCCGCGAGATTTGGCGGGTCACGTACATTGGCTACAGCGTCGTGCCGCGTCCCGTGTTCGGCCACGGCCTGGTGTTCATCAGCACCAGCTTCAACACGCCGCAAGTGATGGCCATTCGCCCCGACGGCCAAGGCGACGTAACCAAAACGCACGTCGCGTGGACGCTCAAGAAGGGCGCCCCGCACACGCCCTCGCTGCTGCTGGTCGGCGAAGAACTCTACCTGGTTTCCGACCGCGGCATCGCCAGTTGCCTCGACGCAGTGACCGGCAAGGTCCACTGGCAAGAGCGCGTCGAAGGCAACTACTCCGCCTCGCCCATCTACGCCCAAGGCCGCATTTACTTGCAAAGCGAGAGGGGCCGCGGCATCGTGTTGGCCGCCGAGACGAAGTTTCGCAAGCTGGCCGACAACCCGCTGGAAGAACGCACCCTGGCATCCTACGCCGTCGACGACGATGCCCTATTCATCCGCACGGCCGAGCATCTATACCGCATCAGCAAGTAGGCCGCCGGCTTGCCGCGGCGCTGTTGACTACCTTTTAAATAGCCCAGGCATTTATGCCTGGGAATCGAGAAGGCATTGCAACTTTTTTTCAGCCCCCTTAGGGGCTTTTTCAGTCCGGGAAAACGCCGAATCGCATGTTCGCGAGCGTCGTGCCCCTAAAGGGGCGAAGAGGAGAGGGCGCCGCGCTCGGATTCCCAGGCATAAATGCCTGGGCTAGTTAAAAGTGATGGCGTTCGATTTCTCCGCCAAACCCAATGATCCAATATCTCGGCACATCCTGACGATCCGCGGCAGCTTGCGAAGCCCCAGCAAAAGCACGTTAAGCGAGCCGAATGTTGATATTCGTCCCGATGTTCGTGACAACGACCGTTCGCCCGGCTAGAATGAGGGCTGCTTGTCGGGGTCGGCAGCACCCCGGCGCTGAAATCTTCTCTTTGACAATAACCGGCTGGAGGCTCCCATGCCCAGACGCCACATCGCATAATCCTTTCGGGGCACTCGCGTCGATCGTCTTGAAGCCATTCGGTGTTTTGAGGACTAGATCATGTTGAAATTCAACGTTAGCCGCCGAGTCCGTAGGGTGGTAGCATTTTCTCGATGGGCAAATCGCCCGGCGGGAACGGAGCCCACAGCCTCCAGGATACGGCTCGCACTTGAGCATCTGGAACAGCGCCATCTGCTCGACGCCGTACCGCTCTTGCCCGATTTGATCCCTTGGGATGAGGAATTCCGCGGGTATAACTACGATTGGTACGTCGATACCCAAGAGATTCCCGGCCGCACGCTGATGCGATTCTCCACCGCCTCGGCCAACATCGGTGACGGCCCGTTGATTTTGGTTGGCGGCAATCAGCGCATTCATCAATCCGATGGAACATTCACCGAACGACTGGCGCGAGATTTTGAATTCCATGAGGCGCACGGACATTTTCATGCCTGGAATTATGCCAACTACAATCTTTATGAAATCGCTGCCGATGACGGAGTGGGCGCGTTGGTCGCCACCAGCGGCAAGATCGGTTTCTGTTTGATCGACAACTTGATCTACGACTTATCTCTTCCCAATCCGTGGCCAGCGGGCCCCCCCTTTGGTAATTGTGAGGACGGTTTTCAGGGGATCAATGTCGGCCGGGGAGATTTATACTCGGCGCGTCTCCCTGACCAATGGATCGACATTACCGATGTGCAGGACGGCTTATATTGGTTTGAAACCGTCATCGATCCGGATGACTACATGCTGGAACTGGATGAAACCAACAATGTGCTGCGCACCAAAGTCTTTTTCGGCGCGCCGCGTTATGAAAGAGATCGTTTTGAAGGAGATGGGGGTAATTACATTTTCTTCCGTCCGACCGTTTTGGGAACGGGGGATAAAATCGAAGAAGGTCTGACGATGCACTATGAGAACGACGGCGACGCCTTTCGCTGGATCGCTCCCGACGACGGAACGCTGAACGTCGATCTGGTCTTCGATCACGCCTTGGGCGATATCGACCTTTTCGTGCTTTACGTCGACGGAGAGTGGAAAGAACTGGCCCATGCCACCACGGAGCAATCGGGCGAACATCTCTCTGTTCCCGTGGTCGCCGGAGAGTCGTACTATATTGTAGTCAAGGACAGCTCCGGCTATACCAATCCCGACTACGATTTGATCATCGACGGGCCCGATATCGAACCCGATCGCTTCGAGCCGAATGACGATTTTGACACGGCGGCCGACCTGGGGTCCGTCGACCGGAGCGAATCGGAATTGACTGCCCACATTGCGGGCGATCAAGACTTTTTCAAGTGGACCGCGCCAAAGACGGGAACATTGTATACCGATGTTCGTTTTCGACATCTCGAGGGCGACATGGAACTGGTGCTCTATGACGCCAATCAAACCGAGCTGGTTCGAGCCGAGAGTCCGAACAACGTAGCGGCGATCGAATTCCCAGTCATCTCCGGCCAAACGTATTTCATCCGCGTAGATACCCAGCCTGGCGATTTCATCGCCGGATACGACCTGTTGGTCGATTTATCGGACATTGAAGCGGACCCTTTCGAGCCGAATCAAACGCGGCATCAGCCGGCCGATATCGGCCGCGGTGACGTGGAACTAACAGGGTTAACCGTTCACGCTCCGTTTGAGCGAGATTTTTTTCGCTGGTCGCCCACCACGGCCGGTCTGGTCAACGTCGATTTGCTGTTTCAACACGACCAGGGCGATCTGGATTTGATTTTGTGGGTAGACGGAGAGGACGAGGTATATCAAACCTCGACCACTGACAACGAACATCTTTTGAAGTTTGTTTCCCCTGCTTCGGAGTATCTCATCGAAGTCCGCGGGAAATCGGACGCCACGAATCCCTCGTACGATTTGATCATCGACGGACCCGAGCAGCCGAGCGCCGACCTGACCGGCGATGGGTTTGTGGATTTTGGGGATTTGACCATCTTGTTGGCCGCTTGGAATCAGAATGTCTCGGCGGCCGAGGGGAATCTGGTCGATGCGGCCGGCACGCCGGTGAATTTCGAGGATCTGACCGTGCTGTTGGCGGCCTGGACCGGGCCGGGGGCGGCCGGAGCGCCGGTAGGCCGCCGGCTTGCCGCGGCGCGGGAGGCTGTAGGAGGCGACTCCGTCGGCGATGTTCTTGCGCCTTCGCCCCGTTTTTCGCCGTCGGAGACGCCTCCTACAACATCGGTCGCCGTCGGAGACGCCTCCTACAGACGGCGCGATGAGGCGTCGCGGCAAATCGCAAGCGACGGATCGGCGACGGGAGTCGCCTCCTACAGGGAGCGACGAGCCGCGAGAAGATCCCGCTCGGCAAGCGGGATCTATGGGCGATTGCAGGCCGTGGCGGTCGATCGGGCGATGGCGGAGGAGGCGCAGAATGACTCGATTCGACCTAGCCCTCGCCGGGAGGCGGGGGTCGGGTTTCGCGCTCCATCGAGCTTTCGGACATTCTGATTTGTTTAGGATTTCGTGCTTAGGATTTCATTTTGACGGGCAGTGCTCACCCTACAACGAGCGCTGTCCCCAGGGAATGTCCATCGTCGGTTTCCGCCGGTGATGATCGCGGCGTTCGTCTTTGGGGCGGTCTTTGAACCAGGTGACTAGCCCGGCTAATTGTTTGACGGCTTCTTCATACGCCACGCGGCCCTTCTCTTCGCTGGCCAGTTCGGCTTCGCCCAAGACACCCGTCTCGCTGTAGCTGCTGGTCCAGCCGACGATGGTGGCGGGGCCTTGGCCGAACAGGTCGACGTATTGAAACGGGCTGTCTTCTTCGTTGAAGCTGATCGTGCCGCTCTTGATCTTGTCTTTCCGCACGTTGTCGCCGTCGAGGTACATATAGAGCGAGGTTTCCAGCTCGCAGGCATGGGCACAACCGCCGGGGAATTTACTTTCGCGCCACCCTGGCAGGAAGTCTTTGTCGACCGTCAGTAGATTCCACCAGGCACAGAGCAGGCACTCCGCGTCGGTTTCCAGGTTGGTTCGCCGGGCCACCAGATCCAAGTTTGGCATGTTCGAGCCGTGGCCGTTGAGCAGGATGATCTTCTTGAAGCCGTGGTAGGCCAGTGACTTGGTCACATCGAGCACGTAGGCCATGAAGGTCTCGAAGTGGCTGTTGATCGTGCCGGGAAAGTCCATCACGTGGCCCGTGTAACCGTAGCAGACGGTCGGCAGCACGAGCATCTTGCCCGGCACCAAACGGCCGGCCCCGCGGGCGATGCCGGTCGGACAAACCAAATCCACATCGAGCGGCAGATGTGGCCCGTGCTGTTCGACTGCTCCGCAGGGCAAGATGCAGACCTTGCCCAGGTCGATGGCGTCGTTGATCTCCGGCCAGGTCAGTTTTTCATAGCGGTATTCGGTTTCAGCGCGGCTGGTCATGGTTGGCTCCGGGTTTGGGGATTCGGTGTGTACTGTGGCGAACGGTTGATGGGTGTGAGTGAGAATACAAGCACGCAGCGCAAGCAAGTGGATCTTGCTTTGAGGGAAATCCACTTGCTTGCGCTGCGTGCTTGTATTGGGTTTTCAACCCGCTTACCTAATCGCCGGATTGACTTACCAAATGCGCGGCGACAAAATCTTCATCGAGCGTTATGCCCAAACCCGGCCGGTCGGGCACGGTGATCCAACCGTCTTCGGCTTGCACCTTCTCAACGGTTAACTCGTGCCGTAGGGGCGAATCTTCGACGCAGTCCTCGAACAAAAACGCATCTCGGCAGGTGCAGAGCCAGTGCAAGCTGGCGGCCACCGTCACCGGGCTGGTGTAGCAATGATTGCACAACCGGGCGCCGATCTCTTCGACACGCTGGCGAATGTAGGTCGCGTCGGTGAATCCATTACGGGCTAGGTCAACTTGGTAGACGTCGAGCGCCCGGCGGTCGATCCAGGGTCGAAACGCCTGACGTCCACATTCCTCTTCGCCCGAGGCGATGGGCACCGGCGAGCGATCTTTCAGCCAGCAGTAACCGTCGATGTCGTCCGGCAGCAGCGGTTCTTCCAGCCATTCGATATTCGAGTCGGCGAAGGCCTGCGCCCGACGCAGCGCCGTGCGGGCGTCCCACACACAGCCGGCGTCGACGAGCAGTGTGGCGTCGCCGATGCCTTCGCGAGCACCGCGGACGAGTTCCAGGTCGAGGGCTTCGCTTTGGCCCATCGGTTCCCAGCCAAACTTCACGGCTTGGTAGCCGGCATCGGTCCAGCGGCGGCCGATCTCCGCGGTTTCGGCTCCGTCGCGACCAAACAGGATCGAGGCGTAGGCTTTGATCCGCTCGTGTCGCTTGCCGCCCAACAGCCGGTGAATCGGCTCGCCATAGTGTTTACCCTTGAGGTCCCACAGCGCCATGTCGACCGCGGCCATCGCCGTGATCGTGACCGAGCTGCGGCCATAATACATCGTGCTTCGATAGAGCTTTTGCCACAGCCGGTCGGTCTCTAGCGGGTTTTCGCCGAGCAGCAATTCGCGCAGCCCACAGGCGACGTTATGGCTGAACGGCGCGTCGACGATGGCCTTGACGACTTCCGGTGACGAATCTGCCTCGCCGATGCCTTCGAGGCCCGTATCGGTACGAATCCGCACCAGCACACTGTCCTGGCTGCTGGCAGTTTTGGCTTCGACACGGTCGATCCGCAGAATTTGACAAACGACCTGGGTGATTTTCATGGGGCGTTCTGGTGTAAGAGGCGCCTCCGACGGCGGTCTTCATGGCGGCGTGTATTGACCGTATATGACAAGACGGTTAGCGTGTCAACTCACCGAATGATGTAGGAGGTGGGAAAAGAATACAAGCACGCAACGCAAGTGAGTGAGTTTCGTTTAACGGGGGATCCACTCGCTTGCGCGTCGTGCTTGTATTCTCGCAGATTCTTGTCTTCCGTTTGCCCAACACGCGTCGCAACGAGAAAGCAATGCCATGAATTGGTTCGACTGGCTGATCGTCGTCGCGCTCAACGGCTCGATCATCCTCTACGCGCTGTGGCGGGGACGCGAGACACATTCCAGCAGCGACTGGTTTCTGGCCGGG
>JADFKK010000043.1 GCA_022564995.1 Planctomycetota bacterium
TGTGATTTGTGATCCAACGATTCGCTTGCAATTCAAGTACTACGGTAGTTGGGTAATGATACCATCTCAGCGACCGTCAAAAAGAGCCGGCGGCCATCGTTCCGGTCCCCAGCCAGTCGCCCCGCGACGAAGAGTCCGCCAAGGCGCTCAAGAAGCGCACCCTGACCAACCTCTACAACGAGCGCCCCACCTGGCTCGACCTGGCCCACCGCCGCCTAGACCAAGCCGCCTGTGCCGCCTACGCCTGGCCCCACGACCTAACCGACGAACAAATCCTAGAGAAGCTGCTGGAACTCAATCTGTCGCGCGAGCACGCATAACCCACGGGATCTTTTAACTAGCCCAGGCATTTATGCCTGGGACCGCGGCTGACGCCACCCCATCGTCAGCCCCCTTCAGGGGGCCGGTCTGTCTCGGGCCGAACCAACAGCGAGGTCGCCCCACGTGTCGATCGCGAAATCAATCCGAAGCGCAAAAGCCCTAAAGGGGACGAAACCGGGGACGGGGAATCGTAATCCCAGGCATAAATGCCTGGGCTAGTCAAAGGTTGACGCGTTGCGCCGTCACCGACACAAACCACAATCAGGCCCGAAGGGCCGACAGTCAATAGCCAGGGGCGCGAGCCCCTTTTCCGAATTCCAACTTCCCACTTCCGAATTTGGAACGCCCCCGTCGTCAAGCTCCGCAGGAGCGGCAGAATTACGCGGCGTAGCGGCTTTTCGGGACTTATCGAGGTTCCTCCGTCGACAAAGCTGGCGACGAATCACTCGTCCGATTTCCAACGTCGAATTCGTTATCGTTTGGCTCGACATGCTCTAGCTGCGGAAGTCCGAGACCCTCGATTTCAGGCAACGATGCCCCGATAATCCCTTGCAATTCGCCGTACATCCCAGCGGTGTTTGTGAGAGCACGCTGGAGCTGCTTCTCGCGTTTGGACCAGCTCTTGTGCATGGCTCGTTTCTCGGTTTCGAGATCCGACTGCATTGTCACAAACGCCTCCACCACCCCAGCAATGCGCTGCCGAAATTCTTGGCTTGCCAGGTAGTTGTAGACTACCTCCATTTTTTCGTGTTGACCCTGCACGGCAAGTCGACTCTTACCCACTTCGATCATGCCGACACGTAACGCCGCTACGAGGTCACCCGCTCGCCGCCAGGTTGGTCACGTTGCGAGCGATCGAGGCGTCACTGATCGACGCCGAAGAGAAGGTCTTCAAGATGCCCCTTGCTTGGAACCTCTCCCGCATCGATGATCGCCAATAGCACGCGACGAAGAAGGCTGAACGTATCGAGCAAATCGTCTGGCCGGTGTTTTGGCTTTCCATGCGCCGCATCGGACCGTTTGCCGTACAGCTTGGCAATCTTCTTCTTGAGGTCGGCGCGGCCACTTCCGGGAGGCTCAAGATACGCAGCCATGAGTGACGAGAGGCGGAATGTGATTTCCGACCTGGACTTCGCGAAGAGCACCTCCAATGCACCCCAAAGCGAGACCAAAGTCAAAGCTGAATTCTCAACGAATTGGCCCGCGTCGATGGCTTCGACAGCAAGCGCGAAATCCCCGCTTTGCGCGCTTAGTTTGTGAGTGACTTGCCAGCGCTCCTTAACCCATTCAATAGCAGTTGCAGATGCTTTGTCGCGATCAATCGCGAGTTGAAAATGACGCGGCTGAACTTCAAAAGGAATTATTTTTGTTTGGTCGGCTTGAGCCTGCTCAAGAGTGGAAAACGGTAGGTTTGCGAGAACTGGCATAGTTGTCGCTGGGTTGACCCCGAGTCGAAGCAGGAAGACGATAGTTTTCGCTACGGCCAACCTCGACCCATACTGTTCTTCAATGTGACCTGGAATCATGAGGTCAGCATCCACATCAAATCCAGAACTTCCAGATGCGGCTTTGATTTGTCCACGATGGTGGCTTCCAGGCGATGCAGGTCTTTTGAATGCCATCAGAAACGGTGCCATCAAATGGGCGTATGTCTTACTCAGTGAAATTCCGTCACCAAGCTCGAACGATTCTTCTTCGAGATCAAGACGTGACAATCCTGCATGAACGTCGCCGTCGAACAAAGTGGTCATGGTTCTCTCCCCTCAATGGCGTTCACCGTAGCACGGAGTAAGCGCGAACGCAACGACTGCGACCACGCCTCACGGCGCGTGGTTATCGGCGGGGAGCCTGGTTCGTCAGGACGCGGGTGATCGCCGCGTCACTGCCCGACGTCGAGCTGCGTCACGTGACGCCACCAGGCACTGGGGACGAAAAGGGCCACCCATATTTTGATCGTCGATTCGCGACCAGGGCGTAACGCGGCGAAGGGCCGGCGGCGTTTGACGACGGGTGGATGGCGGGGCGGCCGGGCGTCGCGCCGGTTTTGTTCTATCGCCCCGTTGGGGCTTTTGGGGTTGATGACGGGCGATCGGAGGGCTGACGCCCTTGGCTATGGACTATCGCCCGTGCCGGGCTGGATTGGGGCGGGGGAAGTCGGAATTCGGAAGGGGGAATTCGGAATTAGGCGCCGCGGCAAGCCGGCGGCCTACGGGCGAATTTTGCACAGGGGAGGACGGGCTAAGAAGCGCAAAGCTGTAGGGTGCATCCCGATGCACCATCTGCGCCGGCCATTGTGACTTGGTGCATCGGGATGCACCCTACTTTAAGGCAGCCGGACTTCTACCGCCAGTGGCATTGCAAACCAAATGGTCCACTCTTGCCCGCTTTAGCCGGCTTCTCGTACCGTTGCCTTCAGGCAATTAGCATAAACCCTTGCTGATGCGTCTGACGCGAGAGTACAATCAAGTTTGGCGGGGGCGGCGGCATGACTTCCGGATCGGGTGGCTGGTGGCAGAGCCTTGGCGATGAGGCCAGAAATTCAGAAGCTGGGGCATCGCCAAGGCTCTGCCACCAGCCACCCACAATCACACCAGCCACCCATAATCGCTTCCTCACACGGAGAGCCCGCTATGTTTCGTTGCCAGTTGATCGTTGTTGTTTTGTCCGCGCTTCTGCTTTCGTCGCTGGCTCCCGCTGCCGAACCGCTGTTCCCCGACGACATCAACGTCACGATCCCGCACGTCTCTACCGACAAATCCGTCAAGTACGATTACGACATTGTCTATGTGCGGGCTGGCCGCGCCGGCGACAAAATCCATAAGCGGTATTACACCGACTTCTCGCAGCCGGTGACGATGGAGCCGGGGGCCGATTTGATGTTGTTGCATCCGGATGGGTCGGAAGAGCTGTTGGTCAAAGGCGGCAAAGGGGCGGTGACCGATCCGGTGATTTCGTTCGATGCCGAGTGGTGTTATTACGTTTACATTTACAACCTCGTGAAACGCAGCCAGTGGAACCCGCCGCGCGAGGGCGCCGATATCTTTAAGATTCATCTGAAAACGCGAAAGATCGTGCGGCTGACCAATCAGATGTTCTCGCCCAATCGCGGCGCGGCTCCTTGGTCGTCGAACTATCGGGCCAACGAGCCGGGCCGCTCGTACATCGACTACGGCGTGTTCAACATGGGGCCCTTTCCGCTGCCCGGCGGGCGGATTGTGTTTACCAGCAACCGGCACGGCTTTCGACCGGCGAGGGGTTATCCGCGGATCACGCTGCAATTGTTCGTGATGGACGACAGCGACGAATCGATCGGCGCCGGCATGGACCCGCAGAATATCGAGAAGATCGGCCACCTGAACATCTCCGGGGCCTTGCATCCGGTGGTGCTGCGCGACGGGCGGATCATGTTCAGTTCGCTCGAATCGCAGGGCATTCGCAGCGAAATCTCCTGGGGCATCTGGACGATCAACCCCGACGGCACCGGCTGGGGGCCGCTGGTCAGTGCGTTCGATCCGGGCGGGGCATCGAACGGATTTCACTTTCAGACGCAGCTCTCCGATGGCTCGCTGGTCATCGAGGAATACTACAACCAGAACAACAGCGGATTCGGGGCCTACATCAAACTGCCCGCCAAACCGCCGGCCGGTTATCCGCAGTTCGGCCCGGCGGCGATGCGCGATCCGCGGAACAAGCCCTGGCGATTCGGGCGGCACTACAACGCCAAGGGCCAGTGGTATCGGATGCCGTTCATGCCGACCGGGTCGGTCTCGATGACGCCTTTCACGCTCGGCCGCGAAGGTCCGGCCAATCGCTCGAGGCTCTCCGACAAGAACTCCCCGGCGGTCGGCAAGTTCACACACCCCAGCGGCGCGCCGGACGGGCACATGCTGACCATCTATTCGCCCGGGCCGGTGAATCATCAGTACAAGTTTCTGCCGCAGTTAGACGGCGGCATCTATCTGGCCCTGGGCGGAAAGATCATCGAGCAGCCGTCCGAGTTGCGGCTGATCAAGAACGATCCCAACTACAACGAAAGCTGGCCGCGGGCGGTCGTGCCGTACTCGCGGGTGTATGGCGTGAAGGAGCCGAAGCGATTGAAGCCGCTGGCCAACGACGGGACGCTCTCGAAGCATTTGCCCGAGGGCACACCGTTTGGGCTGATCGGCACGTCGAGTTTTTATAAGCGAGACAGCTACCCGAACGGCGCGGTGCCGGAGGGCAGCGTGACGAGCAGCTATCCCGGCGGACGCGATCCTTGGAAGGGGCTCGATGCCTTCACCAGCCACGGCAACGGCATGCCGCTCAACTGGCACAACCAGGGCGGCGACGCGGGCTTGTACAGCAACGACGAGATTCACGCGGTTCGCATCCTGGCCATGGAGCCGACCACCGACCGGCAGCGCGGGGCGAAGTCCGGGCGAAGGTTCTGGAGCCATGCCATGGAGCGGCTGCGGATCATGGGCGAGATTCCGCTACGAAAGTTCGACGGTGACAAACAGCCGAAAGACCCCGATGGCGAGCCCGACACGAGCTTCCTGGCGAAAATTCCGGCCGACACGGCCTTTACGTTTCAAACGATCGACAAAGACGGGCTGCTGCTCAACATGTCGCAAACCTGGCACCAGCTTCGCCCGGGCGAGGTGCGCCACGACTGCGGCGGATGTCATGCACACAGCCAAAAGCCGACGCTGTTCAAAGACACGCTGGCGGCGCGGCCGGATTATAAGGTCTGGGATTTGGTCTCCTCGACGCCGCTGGTGGTTGATCGCAAGCTGGATGAATCGGGCAAGAAGTGGGACGCGGAAAACACGTCCGGCATTCGTAGCGCCAAGGATGAAGTGGTCAACGTCGAATATCACCGCGACATCCAGCCGATCCTCAAGCGCAGTTGCGTCGCCTGTCATACGGCCGAAGGTGGAAAAGAGCCGGCCGGTAATTTGAATCTCGACGCCGACGAGGAGCAGATTCAACACGGCAACGACAACAAGTACCCCGGCACGTTTTATCGGCTGGCCCAGGACGAACGGGCATTGCACGGTCACAAGCCGTTTGGCTACGACAGTTGGGGCTATCCGAACGCCTCTCGCTACATTCGCAAGTTCCAGGCCCGGCGAAGCCTGCTGGTGTGGAAGATATTCGGCCGCCGGCTGGACGGGTTCAGCAACGACGATCACCCCAGCGAGTCAAAGCCCGGCAAGCGGGATTTGGTGCTCAAAGGCCAGCCGGTCGACGAGAAGCGAAATCGCGCCCGTTGGGATCTCGACTACACCGGCAGCATCATGCCGCCCCCCAAAGCCGTCGCGTCCGGCAAGGTCAAGCCGCTCACCAACGAAGACCGCCGCACGATCCTCCGCTGGATCGACCTCGGCTGCCCGATCGACCTAGACTACAACCCGGCCCGTCCCCAAGATCGCGGCTTCGGCTGGATGCTAGACGACAACCGCCCCATCCTAACCATCACCCATCCCAAAGCAGGCAAGAACAAGTCGCTAGATCGCATCCTAATCGGCGCCCACGACTACTACACCGGCCTCAATGAAGATTCCCTAACCATCACCGCCAATTTCCCGATTGGTGGTGCGGCGGCCGGGACGAACCTCGCGTCGCGCGCGAAGCCCGTCTCCCAAGGCGTTTGGGAGATCAAACTCGCCAAGCCGATCAAGGCACTGAATCGCGGCCTCCTGACCGTAACCATCAAAGACGGCCAGGGAAACAAGACGCGGATTGAGAGGGCGTTTTCAGTGGAGGACAGATAGTGGTCGTCGTGTCCTCTGAGGTTCTTCCGACCGTCCGCTCGCCACACCTCGCCTCGCAACCGGCCGATTGAGCGGATTTTTCCGCGAGTGAGGCGGCGGAATTGCCGAATCCTGTGTTGCGTGCAAGTCCGGTTGGATTGCATGAGCGAGCGGTCACGGGTAACCTAACCTCTTCACTCGAATAAGGTTGCGCTTTCGCATGCTTCTGGCGGTCGCAACAACAACTTCGGAATTCGCCGACATGAGCGCTTTTTCACTTAGATTCGCAGATTTATTTTCCGGCCTCGGCGGATTCCATCTAGCGCTTCGCCGTCTCGGTCATCGGTGTGTCTTCGCGTGTGAAATCGACGAGGAATTGCGATCGTTGTACCATTCCAATTTCGGCATCTTGCCCCAGGGAGATCTTCGACAAATCAAGGCAACGCAGATTCCAGAGCACGACATTCTCTGCGCCGGATTTCCTTGTCAGCCGTTTTCGAAGGCGGGGGAACAGCTTGGGACGAAATGCAAACTATGGGGAGATCTCTTTTCGCGTCATGTGCTGCGCGTCATACGGTGTCACAAACCGTCATATCTTTTGTTTGAAAATGTGGCGAATCTAGAGCGACATGACGCCGGCCGTACTTGGGCAGAAATGAAGCGGCAATTGGAAAAAGAATGTGGTTACACGATAGATACCGAAGTCCTCTCACCCCATCGATTTGGTGTCCCTCAGATTCGTCAGCGCCTCTTCATTGTGGGATGTAGGCACGGGCTCGACCACTTCGAATGGCCCGCGGGCGACGATGGTGATGTGCGCATCGAATCGGTGCTTGACAAGCAACCTAAAGACGCCAAGCCCTTGCCCGACCAAGTGATCGAATGCCTGGAGACGTGGCAGGAGTTTTTGGAACGTGCTCCGCGCAAGATTTCGTTACCGTCGTTTCCAATCTGGTCAATGGAGTTTGGCGCGAACTATCCGTTTACGAAATATGATTCACTACACGACATTCCGCTCAAGACACTTCGCAACTATCGAGGCTGCTTTGGCCAAACACTGAATCGTCGGTTCCGCGATGACATATTAGAGCGATTGCCAAGCTACGCGCGATCCGAGGCACACACATTTCCCCATTGGAAGCAGATGTTTATCCGGCAGAATCGTGAATTCTACCGAGTGAATAAAACCTGGATAAAGCCCTGGCTTCCAAAGATTCGAAAGTTCCCGCCAAGCCTCCAGAAGTTTGAGTGGAATTGCAAGGGAGAAGCACGTGACATTTGGAATCTCGTCGTTCAATTTCGCGCGTCGGGAGTTCGTGTGAAAAGGCCCACGACGGCACCCTCACTCGTTGCGATGACTACGACACAAACTCCAATCATCGCTTGGGAGCGCCGGTACATGACTCCACGAGAATGCAGCCGCCTTCAAAGTATGGGTGATTTGAAACAGCTACCCGCCAGCCCCACGCGCGTCTGCAAGGCGCTGGGAAACGCGGTCAACGCCGAAGTTGTGCTGCGCATTGCAAAGGCGTTGCGCTTGCAAATACCGATCGACAAGCAACGACCGAGAATCGCGCCATCAAGACGAGCTGCCTAGTTGTTGGCAACTTTCGGATGAGAATGAACAAAATGGCCATTAGCGAAACGATAGAACGCGCAAAAGTCGACGACCTATATCTCGATCCCCGAAATCCTCGATTGGGACGACGTCTGACCTGCAGCAATCCGAGTCAAGATGTGATTCTGCAATGGATGCTCGAAAACGGTGTGCTAGAAGAGTTGGCCGTGTCATTCATCGAGAGTGGATTCTGGACACAGGAGGCACTCATCGTGGTCGAGGAGGAGATCGGTCGGCGACGTAGGCTCGTTGTCGCGGAAGGAAACCGACGGTTGGCAGCTCTCAAAATACTCTTCGCAGCTTGTCGTGGAGAAGATGTGCCGCCGAGGTGGGTAGAAATTGCTAAGTCCGTCAATAAGAACCAGTTGAAACGCCTTGAGAGTGTGCCCTTTGTAAGAGCGGACTCGCGCAAGGCGGTTCAGGCCTACCATGGCTTTCGTAACGTAAGCGGCATCAAGGAATGGAACCCGGCCGAGAAGGCCGAGTTCATCGCGCACTTGATTGATGACGAGGGGCTTTCCTATGAACAGGTAGCGCGGCTAGTCGGCAGTAAGGCTCCGACCGTGCGTCAAAACTACATTTCCTATCGAATTCTCCTGCAAATGGAGAAGCAAGACGAAATCTCCATTCAACGTGTTGAGGACCGCTTTAGTGTTCTCTTCTTGTCGCTCCGTACGGAAGGCGTGCAAACGTACCTGGAAATTGACATGCGTGCCGAACCGGGAAAGGCTGTTAGGCCCGTACCAAGACGCCGCCTGAAGCAGCTAGCGAACTTTGCGTGTTGGCTCTTTGGCCATGGGGACGACGATCCGCTCGTAAGAGATTCTCGCCAGACGGATGACTTCGGAAAAATTCTCGAAAGCGCAAAGGCGGTGGCATATCTCGAACGAGCGGAACGTCCCACATTTGAACGGGCGTATCGTATGGCAGGTGGCGACGAAGCCGAAACCGCAAAGCATATTGAGCGCGCGGCGGATGAAGTTGAGGAGGCGCTTGGCACGGCCCATCTTCACAAGAAATCGAAAAGGTTGCGCGAATCCACCGAACGACTTGGAAGGCACGTACTACAATTGCTGGAGCTTTTTCCTGGCATCAAGCGAGATCTGCTTGGTAAGGGTGAGTAATGCTAGAATTACCAAGCAAGGGTTTTTACGTCTCCGTCAACGAGCATAACGTGCGCTTTGATATACTTGTTGACTGGATCGAAGGCTGCATTACTTTTTCTGACGACGTTCTATCTCAAAGCGATGTTATCGATGTACTCTGCGAAAACGGCATTTACCGAGAACAGGACTATGCTGCGGAGATGGTGGGGAACGCCTGGGAAGAATTAAGGAGGCGACTGGAGTGTATTGGGGATGGCAGGCCATTCAAAGTGATTTCGCGCCGTTTGCACCGCATTCACGAGTGGAATTTGGTGCCCGCGTATAGCTTCTGTCTGACGCTTTCGCTGAAAGAATGTTATCCGACATGGGCCAAGAGTTTCGGAAACGACTATACACAACAAGGGGACTTGTTCGAGCGACTTACGGTGGAGTGCCTCGATCATCTTGGATGGGAGACATTGAGAACCGGTTGGGATCCCGCGCACCCCGCAAAGATCAAGGAAGTGGTTGCAGCCGTAGCAGATCACATCGGAGAGCCGGAAATGGAGGGCGAGGTTGAGAAGTGGATGTCCAAGGGTGCAAACGAGGAGGGACTCGACGTTGTTTGTTCCGACCCATTTTATGACGGACGGGGCGGTCGTCCGCTCTTTTTCTTTCAATGCGCAAGCGGTACGAATTGGGACGACAAGTTGCACACTCCCAGTTTAGAAGTTTGGCACCGTGTCATTTCCTACACAACACGCCCGCAGCGTGGTTTTTCCGTGCCATTCGCGTTACTTGAAGATGACTTTCAACGTAGCGCGGGACGTATTAACGGCATGTTTCTTGATCGGTATAGACTCCTTGCTCCGTCTTACGAGGGCGAGATCGGATGGACGTCGAAAGACCTCCACCGCAAACTAAATGCCTGGCTGCGACCTCGCATCAAGAAACTGCCGCAAGCTGACGCGTAGCCAAATTTGGTCCGCGCCGGTCGCCATTACTGACTTGTCCAGCAGTGCCGATGACCGCTGGCGGGTTGCATTACCGGTTGTCGCAAGAAAGGACATGCATAAAACGATCGATCGAGGGCGGAGTCGGACGTGAAGAGAAGCCGGCTGACGAAGAATGGGGCGCCGCCTCGTGGATCACCGGCTAAAGCCGGCGGCTGACGGGGAGCCGGCAGTCGTGGACCCTCTGGTTGGTGCGGCAGTTGCTCCGCCTGGTGCCACTGCTCACCTTGTCCAGCAGTGCCGCTGACCGCTGGCGGGTTGCATTACCGGTTGTCCATGTCCAACCACTCGCCGGGCAGACCGTCCATGCTTGGCAAGGCCGGAGCGACGGGCAATACCGGCGGCGATTGGTGAGCCGCAAGGCGCTAGCCGCGGGTTTTGGGCGGGAAGACGTAACCCAATCTCACCGGCGGCTAGCGCCTTGCCGCTCACTCGCGAAAAGCCCCACCGGGCTTGCCCCGGTGGTTTATTGGTTTGGCAACTAATCGGTCGAGACGCGCGACCTTACCGCCCCCGCCTCTCAGCCGCCGACGGCGGCTGAGAGGCGGGGGCGTTTTGCGAAGAAGGCGGGATGCGCCCCGCCCTTAGTTTTCAAACCAGCAAGCCACCGGGGCAAGCCCGGTGGGGAAACGCTCTGCGTCGACACGGCGTGCCACTGCTCACCTTGTCCAGCAGTGCCGCTGGCGGGTTGCATTACCGGTTACTTTGGCCGCACCGATGGTGAGCCGCAAGGCGCTAGCCGCGGGTTTTGGGCGGGAAGACGTAACCCAATCTCACCGGCGGCTAGCGCCTTGCCGCTCACGTGCGATGGCGAATGGCCGGCTTCAGCCGGCGCCGCCGTCAGCCACCAGCTTTAGCTGGTGGATCGACAGAGCCACCGACCCCGACGCTGTGGAGCCGGCTTTAGCCGGCTTCTCTTGGAGCACAACGCTACGGGTTGAATTGAAGACCGATTCGATCCGGCCTTGCGGGTGATACCGAACACGGCTGCTGGATGCCTAAAGGCGACGGATCGAGAAGTCCGGCTAAAGCCGGCTCACGACAAATTGGGAGGGGTAATGCGGTCCACCAGCTAAAGCTGGTGGCTGACGATAGAGCCGGCTGAAGCCGGCAGCAGAACGGGAGCTTGTCCTTGAGCACTACCCGAGCTCTTATTCGCCGGGTGCCACCGCTCACCTTGTCCAGCAGTGCCGTCACTTCGAGCGGTTCGGCCTCTTGTGTTTGGGTTACACTTGCGATATCATGGGGTTTTCACCATCGTAATATGGTGCCACTTCCTTGTTTCGTCGAGTTGCTCACTCAGCGAGCCGGCCGCCATGACCACTTCTCACGGCCATCGAAAAACCGTCAAGCACTTTCACGAACCGGGCGATGCCCACGAGCTTACGTTTTCTTGCTACCGGCGCATGCCGCTGTTGACTAACGACATTTGGCGAGAAATGCTGAGCGAGAGCATCACGCGGTTACGATCGAAACATAAACAAGGTCGACACGACCCTGAAAGTGATCGACTACATCCACGAGAACCCGGTCCGACGCGGCCTGTGTCGTCGTTCTTCTGACTGGCGATGGTCGAGCGCCCGATACTATCAAGATTCAACATTGCCCGTCGATCCAGCATTGCCAAGGATGGACGGCTTGCCCGGGGAGTGGTTGGATATGGACATCCGGTAATGCAATCCGTACCCGGTTGGCGGCACTGCTGGGCAAGCCAGCAGTGGCACCCAGCGACGCTCTAATCCGACGCGGGAAACGCTCCCTCATCAATGAGGTTCTGTCGTAGTTCAACGCGTAGCGGCAGATTGATGGCGAGCACGTCGATGGTTGCGCGGGCCGTTGGCGTCTGTCCCTTGAGGGTCGCCCCGTCCCACTGAAAGTGATCTTTCCAGGCTTCGCTGCTGGGATGAAACAGCGGCACGGTCTCGCCGGTGGTCGGGTCGATTCCCGCGATGTTCGGACCCTTGTGCGAGTTGCACAACTCGCAGGAAAGCGCAAGAGGCAGTATTCACACCGCTCCGCGGCGCGCTGCCAGGCGAGTTGCCGCAGTGACTCGTTCACGCGGTCATTCCACTTCGCCCGACCCGGTTACTGCCTGCCGGGCCTTTGATTTGAGAATCGACAGCATGAGGCCGACGCGTTCGAAGTTGTCCAACTCTTCGCGCTCCATGTCGGTCAGCGCCCCGTCGCGCGACTTTTCCGCCAAGGCGTTGATGCGGTCGACATCTTCGGCGGGGAATTCCATCGACAGAATCGAATCGATCGAGTCTGGGGTCAGCTTAGGAACGACGACACGGGAGAGAATCGACGATTCGCTGTAGGGAGTAAGCGTGTCGGACATGGCGGAGAAGATTCCAGCGATTTTTGCGCTGAACAAAACACATCGGGTTGGCGGTTTTCGGATCAATCGAGCGGATCCCCGATCGTGTCGCGAACCTGTGACATAATGGTTGATACAAGTGAGTGCTCCCTTTTCTGGCGCATAGTGTTTTTCGAGAATGATCTTTTTTGGCGAGAACATGCTCCGCGGCGCTGTTGGCCAATTTCTTCTTCATTATCACCAAGAACGAAATCACCAAGGCCTTGGCAACAAGATCATCGAACCGAATGAAGTTTGTCGTCGGAATGTTGCTCCGCGATGTCTTCAACCCCCAATTGCCAAAGAGCTTAAGCGTCGTTTCAGTATTTTGACTCCACGAGAGGCTTCGTAAGCCGGCTCACGCGCCGCCGAGTTACCATCCGCTGGCAACACCCGCTTTCTCTCGCCGCCTACCTACGACGACGAACGAACGCCGGCTTACGTCGAACCGGCATCGATTCTGAATCTTCCCCTATCGCCCGGTCAACCGCCGCAGCCTGAAGCCGCCGCAGCGGAGAGTCGTGTGACGAAAAGTTGGTGCTGGGATCGATGCGACGTGATGGTATGTGGGCTCGTCTGCCGATTTGGTCGAAGCGAGCGATTGTTGCGGTGCGGGTATCAGTGGTCGGTGTGTCCTGCTGGACAATCGCCTCGGTGGCGGCCGGTTGTGGTGAAGCGGCTGGCCCTGGGCCGGTCCACGCGGTCAGCAGCACGGTGAGGTCTTCGAAGTTGACGGGCGTGCTCGTGTGATCCACCAGATTTCCCTCGGCTGCCGAGACATTTTGGCCCCAGTTGGCCAGCAGGACGGTCAAGTCCTCGAAGTCGACGAAGCCGTTGCGGGTCAGATCGGATGGCAAATTGCTCAACGCGGGCATATCGCCCGGGGTCGGAGGCTGGGCGGTCCAACTGAGCGGCGAGTTGCCCCAGGCGTCGACTGCAACGCGGTGCAGCGAGTGCCCGAATCCGTCCGCCTCTTCCGGCCACGGCGCCGCGTCCGCGTAGGTCACTTCGTCTTCGACGGCGTGGCGGAATAATTGTGGGGTGTTGGGCGGCGATTCGATCAATCGCAGCAGCCGCACCGTCTCGCCGCTGTTGCTCAACTTGCCGCCGTAGGGACCGATCAGCCTGACCGAATCGTCGATGGCATAATGAAACCGGAACGCCCGAAGCATGGCGAGATCGATCGGATCGAAGCGCACGACCACCAGATTCTCGCGGGCGGCGATCTGCGTGCCTGCCCGGAAGCGATAATCAACGCCGCCGCCGATGGCCCAACCGGTCAGGTCGATTGGTTCGTCCGTCGGATTGTAGATTTCGATGAATTCAAGGTTGTTTGAATCGATGGCCGAGTTGGAATTGCGCGGGCGGTACATCAATTCCTGAATGATGACCGGACCGACCCGCGGTCCGCTATTCTCGGCGCTGGGTGTCGACGCCGTCATGGGATACAGGTCGCCGGTCGCGTCGGGCCAGCGGCCGAACGGTTCGCCGCTCAGTGCGGGCCCGAAGGTGACCTGATCGACGAAACGCCTCAGCGATCCGGCGGCATCTGCGGCAACCAGATAAAGCGAGCCGCCGTCCCATTCGTTCAGGGTGAAGTGCTGCGGCTGCGGATTCAGCGGCGACGGGTTGAAATCGTCCTCGTCGAATGTTACATAGCCGCCGGCGGCGATCATCGTCCCGGCGGGAATTCGGAACTTCCTATAGTCTCGATCCGCGTCGCTCAGATACCAGAGGCCGACGTCGACGGCAGCAGCGGTCGTGTTGTATAGCTCGATCGCGTCCCGGCCGCCGATTTCCGGATGGGTCAGCACCTCGTTAATCACGATGTCTCGGAGCGGGCCGACTCCCGGTGTGCCGGGTGAACCGCCGAATTCGGTGCTGGCCCGCCAGCTCGATCCGTCAGCGAAATTGCGATAGGGGTCGACCAATTCCAACGAACTTCCGTGGCCGTCCGCCCGCTCAGGCCAGTCGCCGGAGTCGTCGTACGCGAAATTCAAGATGGGTTGTTCCAGCGTCGGACTCAACAACCGCAGGCGCTCGCCGCTGTTTCTCAGCCGGCCGTTGTATTGCCCAACGATCGGGATCTGGCTTCCGTAGCGGGCCTGAAATGCCGCCCGGTCCTTGACGACAACGGCTCGCCGGCCGGGAGCGAGCGACCCGGCGGGGAACTCGAATGTGATCGCGCCGGTGAACTGGAGGCCGGCCAGTTCCACGGGCGCCGAGCCGTAGTTGAGCAATTCGATAAACTCGAAATCGTCGTTGTTGAAGTCGTCGTCAACGGCCAGTTCCGCTGGGGTCGGCGGCGGCGGATTGTAGTTCAACTCGCTGACGGCCAGGCTGCCCAGCCGCAGATCGACCGACCCGGGCGACGGCACGGCGGCGATCCAACTTGTCGCGACGGGCCCCCAGGCGGCGATGCTGCGCCGATGAAGCGACTCGCCTCGGCCGTCGGCGGTAATGGGCCACGGTAGCTGATCGTCGTAGTCGATTTGGTCTTCCAACGGACGCGGGATGATGTCCGGTTCCCACCAAGCGGGCGCGTCGGCACGCTTCAGCCGCACGGTACCGCCGTCGTTCTCGAGGCGGCCGGAAAACGGGCCGAAGATTTGCACCTCTGCGGAGATCGTATAATAGTTACGGAACACAGTCAGTGCGGCATGAGATCGGGGATCGAAGCCGACGACCAGCATCGCCTCGCCCGGGGCAAACGAGATCGGTACGGGATACTTGGAGTCGGGAAAGTCATATTCTACGTCGCCGCGGACTCGCCAGTTGCGCAGGTCGAGCCTCTCGGCGGTGGGATTGTAGATCTCGATGAAATCGAGACCGCCGCTGCCGATGAAATTGCCTGGATCGGGCGGGTTGTACATGACCTCGCTGATGAGGATCGGTCCTATTCTTGGCCCGCTGTTCTCGCCGGGGAGCGTGAGGCTGCTCATCGGATACAGTTTGCCGGAGACGTTCGGCCAGCGGCCGAACGACTCTCCGTTCAGGGCCGCCTTGAAATCGACGTGATCGACAAAGTGCGTCAGGTTGCCTTCGGCATCCGCCGCCATCAGCCAGACGTCATCGCCCAGCGCGCTGTCGAACGCAAAACCGCCCGCTCCCGGGGCCCAGCGTCCCGGGTGGAAGTCGTGCTCGTCGTACACGAGGTATCCGAAGGCCGGGATGACGGTGCCGTCGGGGATACGGAACTGTCTGAAATCGTTGGTCGAGTCGCTGAGATACCAGCCACCGATATCAATCGGCGTGTCGCTTGCATTATACAGTTCGATCGCATCGGTCAGCGGCAGATTGACGTGCGTGAGGACTTCGTTGATCACCACACCCAGCGACCCGCTCCCTTCGGCAGCGGGTGAGCCACCGTAATCGACACTGGTTTTCCAGTTATCGCCGTCGCTGTAGTCTCCGCTGGGATCAATCACTTCCAGCGTGCTGCCAAAACCGTCCGCCCAGCGGGGCCAGTCATCGCGATCGTAGTAATGGAAATCGAGGATCGTCTCATCGAAGGGGTCCTTGATTACAATCTGCTCGTTCTGGTTGTGTAGATCGCCCTGGTATTGGCCCACCACGTTAAGCCCGCTGCCGTAGCGTGCCTCAAAGGCGAACTGGTCCTTGACGAGCAAGGCATACTCGCCCGGATTGAGCAACGTCGCGCCGAGGAACTGGAACTGAATCCCCGCCGTAAACTGCACGCCGGAGAGGACGAGAAATTCGTTACCGATGTTTTGCAGCTCGATGAACTCGAACGCCTCGCGGCTACGGATGCCCAGCGCCCATTCCTCCGGCCTGAGGTGATACGGGTTGTAGTTTACTTCGGTAATGCGCAGGAAGTCCGTCAACAAGGCAATGGCAGTTGGACTGACGGTCACATGCACGGTGGCCACGTTCGAGTCGGCCGTCTCGTCGTGGGCCCGGTAGGTGAAACTGTCGAGGCCGAGATAGTCAGGGTCCGGCGTGTAGGTGAACGAGCCGTCAGACTGAAGCGTCACCGTGCCATGGGAGGCGGGATTGACCAGTGAGGCCGTCAACATGTCGCCGTCCACATCGTCGTCGTTGGCCAGCAGGCCCGGCGCGTCGACCTCTCGCGTAGTATTGACGGCGACCCAAAGGCCGTTGTCGCTGGCCACCGGGGCGTCGTTGACTGGCTCGACGGTAATCGTCACCGTGGCCAGGTTCGATTCACCCGCCCCGTCGTTGGCCCGGTAAGTGAAGCTTTCGGAACCGTTGAAGTCTTGCTCGGGTGTGTAGGCGAAGGATCCATCAGCCTCAAGTGTCAGCGTCCCGTAAGGCGGTGCGTTGACCAACAAAGCGGACAGATTATCCCCGTCGGCGTCGGTGTCGTTTCGCAGTACCCCCTTTACCGCCGGGACCGTCAGGGTCGTGTCCTCACTCACACCGTAATTGTTGTCCTGGGCCTCCGGCAGCACGTCTTCGACATTGCCAAAGTCGAGGTCGGAGACCGTGTCGTCACCCTCGATCGTGACCGTGTAGGTGCTGGAGCCGCCGGGCAGCGTCTGGACAAAGCCTTCTCGGTCGATCTGGCGGATTCGATACGTGCCGGCGGGGAGATCCGCAAAGCTGAAGCTGCCAATCGCGTCGGTTAGTGTGGGAGGGAAACTAGACATGGAGTCGAACAGATAGGCCACGTTACCGTCTCGCGTTCCCACGATGATTTGGTCGCCCAGGGCGGCCACGGAGATGCCAAACGCATCCCAAGCCCCCAGAGATGGATTGGCGATGGTTTGCAGTAGCGTGCCAGTCTTTCCGTCGTACTGGTAAACGGCGCCGCCGCTTCCATCGGCCAGCCCATCCCAGCGATTGTCCCACCGCGCACCGACCAGCGCGTCGTTGCCAAGCGACGCCACGGAGAAGCCGTATTGCTCGCCGTTGGCGGGCGTGGGGCTGGTGAAAACGTGCATCCGTTCGCCGGTCGCTCCATCGAACGAATAGGCAGCGCCGGCACCGTCAACCCCTGCGTCATCCCAGCGGACCCCAACCAACACATTGTCCCCGACCGCGGTGATCGACCGACCGAAATCGCTCGGCTCCCCGCTGGCCCGCTGAGTGGGATTGAGGAAACTTTGCAGCAGGTTCCCGGTTTCGCCGTCGAACAGATAGACCGCCCCGAGGCCATCGGCTCCCGTCTCATCCCAGCGGGCACCAATCAACACGTCCTCGCCCATGGCGGCCACGCTGTAGCCAAACTGGGCATTTTCCGTTAGCGTGGGGCTGCTGTACGTTTGTAGCAACTCGCCGGTTTCGCCGTCGAACAGATACGCGGCCCCGGCGTTTTCTACCTCGACCGTCATGCCATCGTCCGAAACGACGTCGGCAAAACGCGCCCCCACCAGCACGTTGTTACCGACGGCGGCGGCGGCCCGGCCGAACTGGTCATTTGGCCTCGGGCTTGGATTGAGAAAGGTGTGGAGCAACTCATAAGTTTCGCCGTCGAACAAATACACGGCACCTCCATCCAAGGCGACCGTGTCGTCCAACGGCGCCCCGATCAACACGTCCTTGCCCCGCCCCGCGACGACCCGACCGAACTTATCGACCTCGGCCGGATTGGGGCTCACGAACGTGTGCAGCAACTCCCCGGTCGAGCCTTCGAAGAAGTAAGCCGCACCGGCGTCCGGCGGGCCAGCCACTTCGTCGTAGTGGCTACCGACGAGCACGTTATCGCCCACGCCCGCCACGAATCGGCCGAACTGGCTCCACACATCTGGCGTAGGATTCTCGTAAGTCACCAGCGGAGTGTCGGTGGTCCCAACCTGTTGCAATTCTACCGTCCAGCCCGACAGTCCCGGCTCGCCCGGATCGTACACACCGTCGCGGTCCAGATCGTCGAACACCGTGCCGCTTAGCATGCCCGTTCCGTTGAGCAGCGCCCGCTCCTCCAGCGGTTCCAGAGCAAGCCGGCAAGACGTCGCAAAAACCGGGCGGCTCCGGGAAAGCGCTTTCGAGTGGCCGCGACGTCGACGATAACAACGCTTTATGTGAGTGCTCATAATCGATTCTTCGTTCAATGGAAACACACACGCCCGCGTGGTGTGCTTTTGACCACATGTTCACCCATCTATACGGGCGACGTGCCCCGGCGCTCGCAGGCAGCGAGAAAAATGTCGGGAGATCGGCCCGACTTGGCAAGACCGGTAGGATGGCACGCTGCGGGAAGCACGCGCGGGGGGCCACACGGGCCGAGCATGAAATGGTCCGCGGTCGCGGATCAGTGGGAGGCCCTATTGCGTCTGTACTTTCGCAGGGCGAGACCGCCGCTGGCAGCGAGGCCGGCGACACCGGCGGCAATCAGCGTGGCGCCGATGATCTGGCTTGTGTTGAGCGAGTCGTCTCGTTCGTAAAACAAGTTGTCGTCTCCACTCTGACTTCCGTTCGGGCTGTCCATTTTCTTTCCGGCGATCCGAGCGGGTCTGGGAGCGGGAGCGAAAAACGCGAACAGGTCGCCGAATAAGTCAAACCGCTTATCGTCGTCGACCTTGGGAGGCGCGTCTTGCACGAGTGGCGGATCAACCGCTTCGCTGGGTTCTTCTGCCTTGCCGCGCGGTTGGGCGATGGCCTTCGCCACGACCGCCGGATCTTGTGCAGCGGACGTGACCATCTTCGCCAGCACGTCGAGCCAGCCCTGTTGCTCGAAAACCTTTTCGACCGCGCGGGCGACCAGGCCGCCCTCGTCCGGCCGAGCGCCACGGGCAATCAGCTCTTGGTCGCCGGGCGAGGTCTGCTCCTCGAACAGCCGCTCCATCAAGAATTCCACCGCCCGTGCTCCCGGTATCGCCGACTTGGCCACTTCGGTCACCAGGCCGATGCCGACGTCCAAGCCGCCCAGCGCCAACCCATCCACCGCCTCATAGGCAGCCGCCAAGGCGTCGTAAACCGTCCGAAAGGCCCTTTCAATCAGACCCATGAAGGAGTTGTCGCTGCCTTCGGAATCGCTATCGATCGAGAAGAAGACGTCCGACAGCAGATTCAACAGGCCGGCGCCCGGCGTCGTGTTCGATGCGCCGCTCGCGGTGAACGTGTCCGGCGACGGAAACGAAACGGGTAAGAAGCGCACCGAATTCAGTTCAGCCGAACCACGCCGGCCGACAATCGTCGGTGTGACTTTGCCAGATTCTGCCGCAATGATGCGGAAGTCACCATCGCCGAGCGGCAATAGAGCCAACTCACTCCGATCGTCGATCGTGGCCATCGACCACTCTCGATCCACGACGAATAAATCTTGCACGACCTCGACCAACAAGGCGGCGACCTTCTCGCCAAGAGAATTAAAACCGGCCACCATGAGTTCAGCAGCGCCGTTTCCGTCGAAGTCCAGCGGCTTTACGGACCAGACGTCTTCAATTCCCACGGTCACGATGCGACGGGCGGTGGCTTGCACGTCTTGGGCGAAATCACCCAGGTCGAAATGCACAATCGTCTGACCCACTGCATCCTTCAAGACGCCAAAAGCCTGACTGCCATGCAGGAGCAGGCGATCGTCGTCCAGCGAACCGCCAAGACGGATCATCATCGCCGGGCGGTCATCGAATGAGCCGTCACCGTCGCCCAGGTAAAGCGTGGCGAAGCCGGCTTCGTCGGTGACCAGCAGATCGGCGATCCCATCGTCATTCTGATCTACCGCGTCAATCGATACAGGCTGTCTCGCAATTGCCGGCCCGCCCATCATTTGCCACGGATTGCTGGTATTGCCCGGATTCAGAAAGATCAAGACGCCGCCCGCTGAGACGTCGGCAGACGAATTCTTAAGAGCGACAATGATGTCAACATCTCCATCAGCATCAACGTCCGCGGTGGTCGTGTCGATCGGCAGCAACGTCGAGTCTACCGGCAGCAGATTCGAAAAATCGAAACCATCGAGCAACACAAAATCGTGAAGAGCCGTTGTCTTACCGCTGGAATCCACCAACTGACTGACCGTGTCGCGATAGACCAACACCTGGCGAGTCACGGCGTTGGTCACAATCAGATCACTTCTCCCGTCGCCCGTGACGTCCACCAGGTCAATCGTGGTGGGCGCCAGTAGAGTTGCATCGGTCGCTCCGCGCTGACGGTCGAACAGGCGTTCAAAACCGCCGCCATCTCCGGCGAATTGGATTCTCAGGCGATCCAGATCGCTGTTACCCATCACCACGTCCGCCACCCCGTCTCCGTTCAAGTCGGCGATCGCCAGCGGGGCCGTTTCAACGTAAGGGAATGGAAACAGCCCGAATCGCGTCTCGGCCACAAAGCCTCCCGGCGTGCTGACGACCGTGATCAGGTCGCCAAATTGATTGCTGACGATCAAGTCGTCGATGTCGTCGATGTCGTTGTTGACTTGATGCACCACGAAGTCGACCGGTGAGTTGCCGATGCTGAGCACGGAACGCACTTCGAAGCCCCCGCTGCCGTCGCCAAGATAGATGGCGATCGTTCCGTCGCCCTTGTTCAACAAGGCCACGTCCAAGTGGTCGTCGCCATCGAAACGTCCGCTGACGACCGCTGTCGGGCCGTTGCCGTTGAACACCCGCAGGGGATCGACAAACTGGCCGGCGCCTTTACCAAACAGGACCGCGAAACTGCTCTCGCCGGCGTTGGCCACGACCAGGTCAGCAAGACCGTCGTTGTTGAAATCGCCGTGCGCAAGGGCCGAGGTCTCCCCGCGGGACAATACCACCCGCTGCGCCGAATCGATCGCCGAGAGCCCACCGCTAGCACGAATTCTTGTTGTGCGCGTGAATCTACCGGTCCCGTCATTGAGCAGGACGTCGACCTGGGCCGAGTTCCAACTGGTCACCACAAGGTCAACGTGCCCATCGCCGTCGACGTCGACCAACTCGACGTCAGACGGACCCAGTCCGACGTCGATCGATGACTGCAGGGCAAACGTGTCATCGTCGTCACCTCGGTAAATGAAGACCTTCGACGCCGACGCGTCAATGATTACCAGATCGTCGCGGCCGTCGTTGTCAACGTCGGCTGCCGCCAGCCGCGACGGATTGACGCTGCCCAACGACACCACCGTTTTTTTGAAGCCCTGCCATGCGTCGCCGACGCGCCCTTGATTTGAGAGGACGGACAGCTCGCTCGAACCCCGATGCGAAACGACGACGCCGGTGAGCCCTGCGGCGCTGCGGAACGTCACGATGTCGCGTACCAGACTGAGATCGAGCTTCTGCCGCTTACCGAAAACTGTGGACTCTTCGCCCATTCGCAAAAAGAGTTCACCATTGCGATCGATGACCAGGGAGTCGGTCATGCCGTCTCCGTCAAAGTCGGCCAGTAGCGGCGCGCTGCCCAGACGATCGGGAACGACGGGCAGACGCTCGAAGGAGCCGCCCGCTTCTACATCCAGCACGATTGCCACGTCGTCGGATACGGTAGCAGTGACTAAGTCGATCCGCTCGTCTCCGTCAATATCAGCGTCCGCGGTGCTTTGTTTCGCTTCGCCGTCCTGCAAAGTGAATCTTTCGCTGAACGCCCTGTCGCCATCGCCAAACAGAACGGTCGTCGATTTGTCCGGTCGATTGGTCACCACGAGATCAGCCATGCCATCGTGATTGATGTCGCCGACAGCGGTGCGCCAAGGGCTGTCGCCGGTCGGCACCCTTACGGGGTCCGAAAACGTCTTGTCCCACTTGCCAAGCTCATTTCGTCCACCGAACAGAAACGAGACTTCATCTTGAAACTTGTCAATAATCGCTAGATCGACGACTCCGTCTCCATCGAAATCGCCCGCAACAACATCGCGCGAGAATCTGCTGTCAGGATCGAGATCGTAGGTCAATACTTCGGTTCGAAAACCGTCTGTGCCCGCGTTCAGCAAGACGACGACATCGGGAACATTGACGTCGGTCGAAAAGTCATTGACCATGACCAGGTCCAAAAGCCCATCGCCGTCGATGTCGACGGCGGTCATGTGCTCTGGTCGAACGAGCCCGGAAACTTGCAGATGACTCGTTTCGAATCCCCATGGTTCGCCGGGCGTCTTGTTCCCCATGAAAATCGTCAGGTCATGGGATTGCTTATTGATAACTACCACATCAGGGAGATCGTCGTCGTCGATATTACCATCACCGTTGTCATCATTCAGGTGCAGCACGACCAGCCGTTCGCCTGCGATTCCGAAGCCCTCTTCACCTGCCGTCTCACTGCCGTTCTTGAAGATCTGTTGGTCCTGAAATGTTCCATCGCCATTGCCCAGTAAAACAGATACCGTGTCATCGTTATCATTAATGACGATCAGGTCCAAGTTACCATCACCGTCAAAGTCGGCCGTCGCCGGGCTGCGCGGCCCGTTCCCGACGTCAAACTCCAAGGGTTTGCCTGCTTTCTTGTATTCGCGGAAGAAGGTTCCGTCACCGCGTCCCAATAGCACCGTGATGACTTCCTCGGAGTCATGGACAATCGCCAAGTCTTGTTTTTGATCGTTGTTGAAGTCCCCGCTCATCAGGAACTCCGCGTCGGCAGTCGTTCGGAATCTCCTTTCGGGGCCGAATCCGCCGCTGCCGTCCCCCAGCCGGATGACAACTTCCGCGGCGAAGTCGTTGGAAACCACCAAGTCCAGGTCGCCGTCGCCGTTGAAGTCGTCCAGCAGGACAGAATGGGGCACAAACCGGCCGGATTGGGCCGCACCAGTTTCCACCGCCGGATCGTCAAACCGAGTGGCAAGGTCGAAGGGGGCCTGATCCTTGGCGTAGTATTGTAAATCAGAAAAAGTTCCGTCGCCATGTCCCAACAACACCGCAAAGTTATCAGCGAACTGATTGCGCGTTGCCAGATCGAGGTTGCCGTCGCCGTCGAAGTCGACGATCACGAGAGCCACCGGTTCGACGGCGCAACTGGCGCACTGGGTCACCGATTGTGTCCGCAAATCGAACCTCAAGGCGGCGCGAAACGTGCCGTCTCCCAATCCCAGGAGTATCGAGACGTCGTCCGAAAAGTGATTCACCGTCACCAGATCCAAACGCTCGTCGCCGTTCAGATCGGCCACAGCGACATCCCAGGGTCCCATCCCGACGGGAAACGACATTCCGCCCTCGAACGTCCCGTTCCCCAAACCCAGCAGCACGGTCACGTCATCCGACACGCGATTGGCCGTGACCACGTCGAGCCGCCCATCACCGTTCAGGTCGACGGTCACAATCGACTCCGGGTCGGTTCCCACTTGATTGCGCGGCACACCAAAGAACGCTCCGTCTCCACGCCCCAACAAGATCGACACCTCGTCGTTGCCGCGGTTCGATACCGCCAGGTCGTCTCGCCCGTCACGGTTGAAATCGGCGACGACAATTCCTTGCGGCTCGTCGCCCACGGAGAACTGCACTTGGTCCCCAAAGGTTCCGTCTCCGTTATTCAGAAAGACCGAGACGTCGTTGGTGTCTTCATTCAGAACGGCCAGGTCGGCCCGCGAGTCGCCGTTGAAATCTCCCGTGCCGATCGCTTCGGGATCTTGTCCCGCAAGGAGTGTCTGCGACTGCGATTGAAACGTCCCGTCGCCGTTACCGAACAGCAGGGTGACGCGGGTTGTCTTGTCGCTGATCACCGCCAAGTCAAGCAGCGAGTCGCCGTCGCCGCTGAAATGCCCCGCGACCAACGACCAGGGGCCGTTCGCCACGGGAAAGCGCAGCGGCGTGCCGCCCTCATCGCGAAGCTCCGAAAACCTGTTTTCTCCTTCCCTCCGTGTTTCTCCGGCGTTGATCAGGATGGAAATGTTGTCCGGCCCGTGATTCGCGATGGCCAGATCGATGTCGCCGTCCGCGTCGAAGTCGGCGGCCGTGATGCCCCGCGGCGATCTGCCGACCTCGACTTGCAGTTGATCGACCCGAAAGCCGCCTTGGCCGTCGCCCAACAGAATGGTCACCGTGTCGGTTTCGCCTCGGTTCGCAGTCGCCAAATCGACAGCCCCGTCGCCGTTGAAGTCGGCGGCGACAATCGCTTGCGGTCCTGCGCCGGCAGCTAACCGAACGTCTTCGTCTTCTTTTTGAAATGTTCCATCACCGTTGCCCAACAGAATCGAGATGTCACCTGAGATTCGGTTCGCGACGGCCAGGTCGATAAAATCGTCGTCGTTGAAGTAGTCGGCAACCATCGACTCGGGGTTCAGGCCCACGCCGAACGCCCACAGCGCGCCGGTATCCGGATCGCGCAGCGGCTGGAACGAACCGTCACCCAATCCCAACATCACCTTAACGTCGTCGTCGTCGCGGTTGGCCGTGGCGATGTCCAGGAAGCCGTCGTTATTGAAGTCGGCGCTGACGATCGCGTGCGGCGCGCCGTCGATGCCGGGGCTGTCGAACGGAGGTGTCGCCGGGTCGAAGGTGACATTGAATCGATACTGCCCGGTTTGATTCGCTGCCGCGCCCGCCGCCGGCGAGGCCGAAACAGCCAGGGCGTAGAAACCGGGCAGCAGGTGCTGCTCGATTCGCGGGTTGGTGTTATCCACGGATTGGTCGTCGCTTTGAACCAACAATTCCCACGGTTGAGTCGGCGACTGCGACGGATCGCCAATGGAATAGAGCGACAGGCGGGCGTCGAGCTGACTCGATGCCAGGGACGTCACGTCCGCCGTAACGCGGCCCGATTCGTCTTTGACCAGCTCGAACGTGTAATAGTCGACCTCTGCGGCCGGATTGATTTCGCCGATCACGTTCGACGAATCTGCGTTATCCAAAACCGCGATCGGCAGCATCCCCACGATCAACAGCACCCGCTCCTCCAGCGGCTCCAGCGCCAGCCGCGCGAAGTCGCGCCGCCGGGTCGGGCGCAGCGGCCCACGACGCCGGCGGGGGCGTTTGGCGAAGCGGGCAGGTTTTGCAATGCGGAGAGGCATCAATCGGCTGCTTTCTTGCTTGCTTATCCACCGGCTCCCAAATATCCACCGGTGGGTGATACGCCCGCCGATACGACATCTCTCGGCGTCGATTCGTGGCGTTTTACCAGGCGGTCGGTAGAGGCCGTTCCGTCTTGTCGCCATGATTTGACGCGGGAAGCATCCCGGTCGTTGTTTTCTACAAGTTGCCTTGCGGGATCGCGTGGCTCCTGCCCATTAGGTTGGACACCTTTTGGTACGTGAACTGCAAACTGCGGATTTGCTTTCCTTTTTGGGCGAAGGAAATCCAAGTACCTGGTGATGCGGAAGCTTCCTTCGCCGACCGACTGCGGCCTGAAAACCGTGCTCCAAGCGACAGCCAACTCCTCTTCCGAAAGCTTGTTCGCGGGGACGTTGAGCGTCGGTTTGGCCTGGGCCAACGATGCTTTCAGTTGTTTCGCGCGATTCGAAAACTCGGATTGCGCAAAACGAGCGAGACTGTGGAAAGTGCCCGTTGCCGCATCGACGACCGGTGCGGACGAATCGAGCCAGGATTTTGCCAGCGAGAAACCAGCCTCCTTGGCGCTATCGATGTCTCGCCGTGTTTTCTCACGCTCCTGGACGTTGCGATGAGTGTCTTCGGCGTCATCAATCGCGGCCAACAAGGCGACGACTTCATCGCCGCGATCAGCGAGTTGCCGGTTTTCGTCGATGAGCACCATTACGTTTACGGCAGCGCTGCGAGCGTCATCGAATCGACCATCATTCAGTGCCGAATGTGCTGCTTCCATAGCTGAATCAACTTCGGGCGAAACCGGGTCGCCCCGACCGCCTTCGTTGAATAACAGAAACCCCGTTACCGCGATCATCAGCGACGCCGCGATGGCCTGCATTTGAGGCTTCTTGCCTTGTCGCCAGACGAAGGCAGCGGCTCGCTGAAACATGCGCCGCGGAGCGGGCAAAGTGGAAATCCCGTCAAAAATCCGCCGGCAGGCCTGCTCCGGAATCGCCTCCGCCTGCTCCCGAATCTCACCCGTCTCGAACGCCCGCTTCTCCAACCAAACCCGAATCGCGCCGAGGAGCTTGGCGGCGGTGGCTTGGCAGGCCGCGCAGTGGTTTAGGTGCGTGCGCGATGCAGAGTCCTCCGCGCTGCCGGCCAGAACGGCCAGCAACTCGTTCCAACTGAGGCAGCCGGACTCCGGCAAGCGGTCGAGAAGATGCTCGTATATCCGCTTGGCGACGTCCGCTGGAATCGGCTCGGCCTTCGAGGTGATCTCGCCCGTCGCAAACGCTTGTTGCTCCAACCAACCGTGAATGGCGCCGAGCAGCTTCGCCGCCTTTTCTCGGCACGAGTCGCAGCCGTCCAAGTGGTCGCGATGGCTGGCGTCTTGCCCGTTGCCAGCCAACACGGCGATCAACTCTTCGTTACTGGGACAAACCGGCACGGGCGTCGGCATCTTGGCACTGACCGCGGCGAAGATGCGGTCGTGAACGTCGCTGGGCGCTTCCTCGCCGCCGCACAGGAAGGCGTCGTAGTCGGCAGCGTGTTCGAGCAATCCGCGGAGCGATTCGACCCTCCCTCGACAAGCGGAACACTGCTCGACGTGCCCGTGGACGGCGGGGCCCACCGCCTCCGGTTCTGCCAGGAGCTTCGCTAGTTGATCTTCGCTCGGACAGCGCGCCGGCGGGGGAAGTGACTGCCGGCGGGCCTCGTCGGCCGCCTCGAAGATACGCTGCACGGCCTGCGGCGACATGTCGACCTCAGTCAACAAATCGCCACGATCGGCTGGCTCGGCGAACGCCTGGTACTCGGCGCCCAGTCGAAGCGCCCCCAGCAGCCGAGCCACGCTGCGGCGACAGTCCGGACAGTCATCGACGTGGGCGCGCAGCCCCGTCGAACCCTCGTCGCTACCGGCGAGGAGTGCGAGCAATTCATCTTTGCTTGGACAGATGTCCATGAAACCGGTGTTTATGCCAATAAAGGAACCTGTACGAAGGTGTTACGTCAAAGCTAGCGTGGCGCTCGCCGAAATTCTCGATTTACTTCATATCAATGTAAGTTGATCTGTCTGGCGAGCCGATTGACCAACCGATAACAATCGCCGCGGGCCTCCTGTTCGGAGAGTCCGATCCGCTGGCCTAGCTCGACGAAGGACAGGTTTTCGCAAAAACGTAGGTGAATGAGCTGTCTTTCTTTGTCGGTGATGGTCTCAAGCTGCTGCGTAAGCAACTCCCAGATGGCCGCGTCATCGAGTGGTTCAGCCGGGTGCGTGCTCTGCGTGCTTGGTTCCACCGTTTCCCGGCGACCCTGGTCGCGGCTCGCCTCGGACCAGACTTTGCTGATCAGGGTGAAGAAAAGCGGCAAGAAATGCCCTGCGGAGGCGAATTGGTCGCGAGCTTTGAAGAACCAGAGCCAGGTTCTTTGTGCCAACTCGATCGATTCGGTTTCGCCGGCGCCCTGGTGCCGAAAATAGCCCCACAGCCGTGAGTTGAACTGGTTAAACAGCGATTCCCAGGCATCCGAGTCGCCGTCGAGCGCAGCTTGGGCCAGGTCGTCGATGCGACGGCTGACGACCTGATTGGCAAAACGACTCGGGTCGGGATCGGTAAAGGCAGCATATTGGGCGGCGAGTCGAAAGACCCCCAAATAATGGGCCATCGCTCGCTTGCAATTCGGACACACATCGACGTGCGAGCGCAGCGCGCCTTGGCCCTCGTCGCTGCCGGCGACTAGATTCAACAATTCATCGTGTTGTGGACAAGCAATCATGGCATGTCAGCCTCATGGCAAAGTTGTGTGTTTCCTACCCGTATTACGTTGCCAGAGCATCGACGCTCATGAAAAACGCCGGAAATGCCGGGCTCCGTCCCAGGAGTGTGATTGTTCATCATCGGAATCATGTGCGCTACGAGCCAGCTTGCGACCCGCTTGAAAACACTGCCACCGCAGGGCAACTCGCGATCGGTTTTTTTCGGTCTCGATTTTGTCGTAAAAAAGATACTGAATCTCTCCGAGCCGGACGGCAAATCGACGTTATGCTTTCGAGGCGGGAGAAACCGCCACTGAACGACATGACGCCGCCGGGAAGAGGTATGATTTGATACAGTCCGCGAACTTCTTAACGGCTCGGTAACCCTTGCTGCGGACCGCCGACTCCGACTGATCAAACTGGTCTCGCATGTCCTTATAGCCCTTGCCATCCCAGAAGCGCAGCCCGATGATTTGCCGCTCCATGGCGTCGAGCGTGTTCATGCAGTGCTGAACGTGCTTGGTCATCTCATCTTCGAGCATCGGCTCGTATGGAAGCGGTTGGACGCCTACCACGTCTTCGGGAAGATTTTGCTCCAGTTTCTTTCTGTGACGTTCCTTCCGCCACCAATCTATCCATATACGAACGGCAATGGTAAAGAAAAATGGAAGAAAATGCCGCGTGCGATCGAACCGTTCAAGGTTTTCTAAAAACCGCGTCCACGCGTCCTGCGCTAACTGTTCAGCGTCTGTCGGATTGCAGCCCTTGTAGCGCAGCAGCGCCCACAGCCGCGGGTTCACTTCTTTGAATAACTTCGTCCACGCCTCTTGGTCGCCGTCCAAGGCGGCCAGGGCGAGTTCGTCGATGTCAAGTTCGTCGATGTCACGGTCGTCGATGTCACGGTCGTCGATGTCACGGTCCATTTTTCCCTCCGGCTTGCGGTGGCTGATGTGACCTCGTTTCTCTGTTTTCTGCCCCTTGTTTCGACTTTGCACGTTGGCGGTAAATGGTCCTATACGACGTATTACGCCGAAAATCCTCCAGCGCTCGCGCACCTAATAAAAAAACTGACCGCTGCTTTGGCCGGGGGCCGGTTGGCTGGCGAGGATGTCCGGCGGCACGTCGACTTGGGTTGGTTGAAAACAAGGCGTTGAGCTAAAGCGGACAGGCTGAGTTTGAGCGGACAGGCAATTCGGCATCGCTTCACGGTGATCGTAATGCCACGCGTGGGACCGAACCGATCTTGCCGGTCAGCCTTGACTCGCATTTCAGAACCTCTAATCGCAGTTTTCAAAAAAACTTTTCCCCTCGCGCGAGCGCCCGGCGACCCACTGCGTATTCCATGTCAGAACGCATTTGGCAGCGACAAACGGCAGCCACACATTCGCAGCGGGCCGACGCTTGTGGGGCGGACACGACGCCCATTAAAGCAGGCCGGAATTCAAAAGTAAAGAAAAAACTGACAGACTGGGCCAAGACAAACGCCCGGCCGCTGAAAATGAAGGGATCAATTATGCGAACTTACACCGAAATCGTCGCTGCGAAGCTAAACGGCCAGCTTACTACGGACGTGCGGGCAATTCGTGCGATGCGTCTCGCCGGTCGGCCCGTGGCCTTGATCGGCCGCAGCCAGGCTGCCGAGCTGTGCCCGCATCTGGCCGCCGCTCCGGCACTGCTGGTGATTGACCAAGGCACGGAGTATTGGGCTCAAGAAGAGGCCTGTGACTCGGTAGCCGGTAAGAGCGGCCCGCGGCCGACCGCCGGTCGTGGGGTCGCTCCGGCGACACGCAGCGAATCCGCGACGTTGGCTGCAAGCGAAGTAACGACGCGCCCTCGCCAGCGGCTAGGACGTCGCCGGTTTCCCTATTCCGTCGCCGGATCCGTGCTACGGGCGCTGGGCCTCTTCGCACAACACGTGCCGTTGCAGCGGAGGGCTCATTTGGGTGCGAACTAATTCGCGACGCTCATGTTTCATGCGGCAAACCACAGACGCAGTGCGCGTCGCAGGTATTACCAGCGTATCACGCGCGGGCGGCTCGAAGCGGGCCGCGGCGCTTGCTTTTCTACTCACGAGTGAAGACACCTTAGAACCATTGTGGAGAACTACCATGATTCGACGACGAGGAAAGACGACTAACAAGGGATGGTTTGGAAGACGAGCACGCAACACCAACCGGCAAGCATCGCGGCCGCGCAGCTTGCGTTTGGAGCCACTGGAGCAGCGAACACTGCTCTCAGCGGTTACCGTCACAGACGGCGGTGACGCCGGACTGGGAACATTACGTGCCGCGATCGAAGCGGCAAACGGAGACTCGTCGATCGATGCGATCGTGATCGACGGCGTTGCTGCCATCGAAATCAGTTCGCCGCTGGAGTACACCGGCGGACAATCGCTGTCGATCGACGGCGGCGAGACCACGATCGAGCCGGAGGCGGGTAGCGAAGGAGATTTCGATCTGCTGATTTCCTCGGGTGGTGCTAGTTTGAGCCTGTCGAACATGACGGTTCAAGACGGCGCGATTGGCATTTTCGTTCCCGTGCCCGCCGATGCCAAGGGGGTAGTCTCTGTAAGCCTGATGAACGTGGATGTTATTGATAACAAGCTATTCGGGCTGTTTGTCGACGACCAGACGAACAACTCGGACGCAAGCATTCACCTGGACGTAGCAGACAGCAGCTTTACGGGCAACGGCACCGGGGGAAGTGACAACGATGCGCTCCGTGTCGATGAGGGAGGGCTGGGCAACATTGTGGCCAATGTCGCCGATTCGCACTTCGACAACAACGGTGGAGACGGTTTTGAACTCGACGAAAGGGGCGATGGCAGTATCACGCTTAACGTCGCGCGTTCGACGTTCGATGACAACGGAGACTTCGACCCTGACGATCTTGAAGACGGGATGGACCTCGACGAAGCGGGTGCCGGCAGCCTTCATGTAACGATCGTCGATTCTACGTTCAACGGAAATTTCGACGAGGGAATCGATCTGGATGAAGAGCAAGAGGGGAACGTGTGGGTTTCTCTGCTTCGTGTCGATGCCAACGACAATGGGGATGAAGGCATCAAGATCAACGAAAAATTCGATGACGACGATATCAGCAGCGCCGGTAATTTATTCGTCTCATTGGTCGATGTCGAGGCAAGTCGAAGTAAAAATCAAGAAGGCATCCAGATCACGGAGAAAGGCGCCGGAAACTTAACGGCGATCCTTCAAGACGTCACCGCCAATAACAACGACAAGGAAGGAATCGAGCTGGCCGAAGAAGGCGCCGGTAACTTTACGGCGATACTTCAAGACGTCACCGCCAATGACAACAAAAAGGAAGGAATCGAGCTGGTCGAAGAAGGAACCGGAAACATGCGAGTCATTCTTCGAGACGTTGTCGCCAACGGAAATGACGACGATGGAATTCAAATCGAAGAAGCCGACGGTGGAAATCTTTCGGTGCTGGCCGTAAATGTGACAGCCACCAATAATGATAAGTTTGGGCTGAAGGTCGAGCAGAAAGGTGCCGGAAGCGGCAGATTACGCCTTCAAAGTGTGACCTTGGAGGACAACGTCAAGGACGGCCTAGACACCGATGGAGTCACGGTGTCGGGAGGATAGAATCCTCTCAACCCGGATTATTCACGAGCGCATTGTGTGTGAGGCATTGTGGTGAAGAAGCGTGCGCTGAGAGCGGGTTGAGTTGAACTGAGCGCATACGGCCCCCGTTCCCCCTGGGGCTGTGTCGCTTGGTGATGATTGAAGAACAGAAAGAGAAAACGGATCTGCGAGAACTCACTCTCGCAGGACCAACGATAGGTGTGCGTGAGATGGTGGTGGAACCGAGTCGCGGTGGCGAGCGCCGGGCGGGGAACTCCACCGAGAGGCGAGGCGAAGTCGGCCGATCCGCTGAGTCATCACCTCCCAGAACCGACCCGCGCTCTGCTCGACGTGCAGCCAGAGGCGACGCGAGTGCGTGACCACAATGTCTCATTTGGGCGGCCGCCCGCCGGCCACACCGACTGCTGGAATCGACGCAGATCCCGGCAGCCGCCCAACGCATCTTCAAACTCATTGCGTAACTTCTTCAATCGCCCGCAAAACCGCACCCTGTCGTCGCTCAGATCATCCATCACGTCGCCGTTCGTATAGGGGCGCGTTCAGATGCAAATCAAAACTCCGCGCTATCTGACGAGCATGTTGGACCACACGCTTCATGAACCGCCGCACACCTTGAGCCGTGTGAACTTGTCCGTGCCTGAGCGTCGCATGGATGAAGCCGTTGCCCAAGCGGTGGTCTTCGCGGGTGCTGTCGTAATCGCCGTGTACACAAAAGCTGGCGAGGGAGCGGATGGTAAACCGTGTCGCGATAGTAACCGTTGTAGCTGCCGCCGGGTCGATCCCATGTCGCCATCCGCATCGCCGGATCGTGCGCGAGGCGGTCGAGGTCAGCTTGGTTTTCGCTGCCCAGCGCCAAGGCGTAGATCCGTTCCCGCAGTAACTCGATGGCCGTGTAACGAATCTTCTTGGCATCGCGAGGATCGGCGAGCCGTTCGGCCAGCGATTCGACGAGCCCCAGTTGGTGATCGACTTCCCGCAGCAGCACGGCTCCGGCGTGCGAAGTAAATTTCTGCTCCGACGTTTGAATTTTGATCGACCGATTGAATTGGGGTTCAAACAGAGTACCTTGAGCTTCACCCATCGCGTCGTCCTTCCGTGCTAAGATGTGACTCCCTTAAATACCGCGGAATGCTGCGCTGAATGTGCTGTCGCGGTCCATTGTTCGTTAGTTCACGAGCGATCTGCTTCATCCAGGCTTCTTGCGCACTTGGTTGTACAGGCAGCGAAATGGACGCGGCGCGTCTTGAGTTCCATGACGAAGAGCAGATAGTAGGTTACCAGCCCGCGCTTCGTCCAGACCTCGATCGTGGTAAAGTCGATGGTTACGATGCGTCCAGGTTGTTGCTGCTAGACGTAGCTCGCAAGTTCGGCAATGATGGCGATGGCGATATTGTTGCCCAGCTTGAATGAGATCAGGTGCAGGCGGCATTTGGCGACCTGCTGGAACCGCTGGACATGTACCCGCCGAGATATCGGGTGAGTTAATCACCGAGGGAGGAGCTATTACGGGGGTGTTGCTATGGCATGTGACTAATCTGGACGTGATGTTGATTCCGATTCACTGCGCTGATTTGCTTGCTTTCTCCAACTTGAACTCCCATAATAGCGGTCGGCGACAGCCTTCAAGCTCATTCATTGCGGCAAACGCATCCATCTATCGGGAGAAAACGGCGATGGGCAACAAAAAGATCAGCCTTGTGTGTTTCGTAACTCTGTCCATGACTTTCGCTGGAGTAGCGCGGGCAGCCGAGAGCTATTTCGAGAACTTTGATTCATTCCAAGTAGGCTCCAACATCATTGGCCAGGGAGATTGGACCGGCTGGGCAGACGATCCGAACCCAGACTATGGTGCTCCGTTGACCGATCAGTTTGCGTTGAGCGGTAACAAATCGCTAGAGATCGGCGGTGGCAATCCGGGCGATTGGACAGACATCGTTTGGCAATTTCCCGAGGTAATTTCCGGGCAGTACACGTTTAGCGCGATGACGTATATCCCGTCGACTTCGACATCCGCGACCAATCCCGCCATCAATTTCATGATCAGCCACCCGGGACCGTTGGTGTGGGGCGGCGAGATGCGGTTCTTTCTCGATCGAGGGCAAGTCGACTACGCCGGCAACGCTGGCAACCCGGTGCCGATGGTCCGCGACGCGTGGGTCAAGGTCCAACTCGACGTCGACCTCCTCGCGCAGCAGGCCAGCATGTTCTACAACGACGAGCCGCTGGGCGACTTTGCCTGGAACGGCGTCGACTTCGTCGCGGTCAACCTGTGGGCACCCGCCGGTACGTCGCCGATTTACTACGATAATCTGTCGCTAGTTCCCCCGGTCACCAGCGACCTGACCGGCAATGGCTTCGTCGACTTTGAAGACCTAACCGTGCTGCTGGCCAACTGGAATAAAGACGTCACCGCCGCCGACGGTAATCTTGTGGAGCCGCTGATCACCGTGGTCAACTTCGACGACCTCACCGTGCTGCTCGCCGACTGGACCGGACCCGGACCGGCCGGCTCGCCGGAAGCGGCGTTGGGCGAGGCCGTTCCGGAGCCATCGACGTTGCTGCTCGCCCTACTCGCCACGCTCGGCCTGAGCTTCTACCGGCGACGGGGACGACGGGCGTTCTAAGCCCCGCTGATTCCCGACGTGTTCTGAGTTGCGTTGGCTGCCGTTCGTGCAACAGGGGCGATCCTGGAGCGTCGGTTTTGGGCCAGTTGCTATTCCAGCTCCCGCCCAGGTACAACCACGAGCGTTCATCACCGTTGCGGATTCGTGCTTGCGAATCCATAGGTTATGTGATAAGCACGGAACCGCAGAGGCACACAGGACATTGGGATTATGAATCACGAAGAGTATTCCAGGGCAGTTCTTGACTCACTTCGGGAGCCACCCGTCGAGATTCCACTAATCGAGACTGAGGAAGCCCGGCGCAACAATGCGGCTCGGTGCATGACCGATTTTTTCTGCAATCGCCTGTCCGCCAATGGCGAAGTTCCTCGACGCATCAAGCACACGACATTTCAGTGGATGGACGGATTGGTTACGCTTCGGAACGCACGCGTCACTGACCACCACTGGTCCACACTTCAGGTGAAGGTTGCCGAGCAACTGCACCACGAAGCGGAAACCAAGCCGGTTGTATACATCCTCTTGTGTTGGGCCATTTCAGACGGAAAATTGCACGTTTGGGCGATTCCAGAAGATGTCGCTCACGTTGCCTTTGCTGAAATCCCAGCGGGGCGAGACGGAACGTACAAGACGGTGGAAGTGTTTCCAGACACGCACCTGATGAGGAATGCTCCCCACGCACCGGATTTGTCGCCGTATTACGTGCAATGTGATTTACTCGACGAAGAATTGACCAAGCTCGTCGAATCTATCAAGATCGACCGCGCGGCGAAACGAGCCGACCAAGATCACGATGAAATAGCTGGAGATTCCGACTCCGAGATTGCTGACGACGAAGCCACGCCATTCTTCACGACAGCCACAGTCGAGTTTCTCAAAGAATTGCCGGATCACGTGCAGGACGCGGAATGGCACGAGGAACAGAAGCTGCGATACCAGCGAGTGCTGCGTGACCCGGCCCGCTCCCTGGTCGAAGCTCTGCGGAAACAATACATCGAACGCCTGAGCCCGGAAGTCGCCGGCGGCAAGCGCCATTTGTCGATCTTAAAGAAAAACGACTACGGGAAAGGCGGTTACCACGACCATTACTGGTTTGCATTCTATGATCCACGCATAGGGAGTAAGACAAGATCAGTTCAGTTTTTCTTTCGCATGATCGGGTCAGAAAGAGTTTGGCGGTATGGCTTCGGCATGGGCAACTATTGCGATGAATACGCCGAACGGCTTCAGTTGGCGTTTCGGTCGAATCCCGATGCTGCGGCAGAGTATATACGGCAGGCTCCACCCGAGGTGCGCGTCAGACTGTCCTTAACCAAGCGTACTCGTCTCGCTGAAAATACGAGAAAACTCGAAACCTTCCGTGGTTTTGCGGGTCTAATGGGTGTGAAGACAATCCCGTTACCGCGAAACATGGAGGGTTTCGAGTGAATAC